>JAJYWG010000378.1 GCA_021791615.1 Actinomycetes bacterium | reverse complement strand
GACGGCGCCATATGGGGTGCCGTTGGGTCGGATTGATTACATTTGGGAGCCGTTGGGCATGGATTGATAGCAAATAGCGTAAGTAAACAATGCCCAACGCCGCCGGCGCCAGCCAACCGCATCGCCGACGCCAGCCAACATCTAGTCGGCGGTCCGCTCACGGTCGGTCGGGACACGAGCGACGGCTAGGCTGAGGCGGCGGCGCAGCTTCCCTCCTCGTGGAGCCCCTCACCCGGCGTTTCGGCCTCGAAGCGCCGGCGCGCACGGCCGTCGCCCTCACGGCGCCCACCGCTTTGCTCATCCCCTCACAAGCCACGGCCCCAGTTCAGCGTCGAGGTCGTCGCCAAGCGAAGCGACGTGGCCCGGGCGACGCTGCACTACCAGTCTGGATCGAAGGCCGGGCTGGTCGAAGCGCTCTGCGACGACCTTGCCGAAGCCGCCCAGATGTCCGAGCTTGCCTAGGTGTTCACCACCCCCAGCCCCCCCGAGGCCTATCAAGCTTCGTCGCCCGCTTCGGGCGCTTGTGGGACGCTGACCGCACCGCCACGCGCCACCTTCCGAGCACACGGCGCCCTCGGCCCCGACGTCGGGGCGGTGATCGTCGCCCGGAGCCAGCTCCGGCGCGACCCTAGCGACGCCAGGGCAACAGGGTACCTCTCCCGGCAAGAGAAATTCCATGCCCTCCTGCCGCCTGAGCTAGCTACGGTGTGGGTGGGGATGAGCGTCTCCCAGCAGAGGCCGTCCATCTGATACAGGCCCTACGGGCACCGGCGAACCCGACGCGGATGCAGGTGCTTCGGTGGCTGCGCGATCTGGAGCGCAACTTCGACTTGGACGGGGCGATCGCCGATCCGTACGAGGTTGGCGTGTGCGTGACCACATCCGGGCCAGGGTGGGGCTGGCTCAGTCGACCGTTTCCGCTTACATGGCCGAGCTGGGGTACATGCGGGCGAGATCTTCGGCCTGTTGGGCCCGAACGGGGGCGGGCGAGACCTCAACCATCTCGGTTGCAGCCACCAGAGCGCGGCCGACCGCCGGCCGGGTCACCCTAGCCGGCGTGGATGTGGTGGCTCATGGTTCGCTGGCGCGGCGGCACCTCGGCGTGGTCAGCCAGGTCAACACATTGGATCGCTCGCTGTCGGTGGGAGAGAACCTGTACTTTCACTGTCGGTTCTTCGGTCTGTCACGCCGGGAGGCGAAGCAGCGCAGCAGCGATCTACTGGAATCCTTCGATCTGGCCCATCGCCGCCACGAAAGGGTCGACCGCCTTTCGGGTGGCCTCGCTCAGCGGGCACAGTTGGCCCGGGCGCTCGCCCACCGTCCAAGCGTGCTGTTTTTGGATGAACCGACGGCGTGGCTGGATCCGCAGTCCCGGCTCGCCTTATGGGAGCTCATCCGTAAGCTGCGTGAGCGGGAACGATCGGCGGTCGTGTTGACCACCCACTCCATGGACGAGGCCGACCGGCTCTTCGACCGGGTCGCCATCATGGATCACGGTCGGATCCTCGTCTGTGACGCACGCACCTGAAGCGCTCAAGCGCAGCGTGGCCACCGCGGCCACCGTCGAGCTTCGACTCAAGGCGCCGCCCTCACCTCGCCTGTTCCAACAACTCGAAACCCTGCACGGCGTCGAAGGGGTCTTGGCCGAAGAGAACGGGGTCAAGGTGCTCACCTCGGCACGAGACGGACTGGTGCCCCAGCTCATCGCAAAGTAGGAAGCGGACTGCTGGATCTGTCCGTCTCGGAGACGACGCTCGAAAAAGTGTTCATCTCGCTTACCGGAAGGAGGCTCCGTGACTGGAACCCCCAACGCAACCACACTGTCCGAGTCGGGCGCGCACGATGGAGCCCAGCACCGCTATGGCAACCTTCGAGCCGAGCAGTGGCGGATCATCCCCGCCTCATTCACTGCATTGATCGCTCGCGACCTGCGGGTGCTCATGCACACGCCCTCCACGTTCTTCTCCGAACCGTGCTCAACCCGCTCATGTTCGTCTTTGTCTTCACCTAATCCTCTACCCCCACATCGGCGCCGCTCGCTTCGGACAGATTGCCGGTCAGAGCCTGGCCACCGTCGCGCTCCCCGGACTCGTCGCTTCGGCCATCTTCTTCCAAGGGCTCACCGCTGTGGCATTGCCGCTGTCCATGGAGTTCGGCGCCACCCGAGAGATCGGAGACCGCGTCATGGCCCGTCCCCGCCTAGGCCCCGCAGGCACCGGCCGGCGAGGTTGTGAGGCGTTTGGTGGTTCAGAGGCCCGTAGGGTCCGCAGGACCAGGAGCTCGTAGCGCAGCGCCAGGATCTTCATCCCCTTGGGCCGGCGAACGACCCCTGGCAGACAGCTCGCCCCAGGGCGAAGTTCTCTGTGACTGCGAGTGGCAGGGCAAGTAGCGTCGTTGGGATGAGCGAGGGGTTCGACGTGGTGTGCGAGATCGAACCGGCTACCAGCCCCGATCTCCGAACGGTGCGTCACCAGATCGGGGTGCTCAGCTCCGTCTCCTCTAGGTTCCTCATCCCTGACAATCACATCGGCCGGGCGACGGTGTCGAGCATCGCCGTGGCTCATGAGGTGCTCTTGATGGGTGGCAAAGCGATTGCTTGCCTCAACGCTCGGGACCGCAACACCCTGGGGTTCCGTCGGGACCTCCTCACCGCCGCGGCCTACGGCGTTCGCGAGTTCCTTTTCGTATACGGAGACCGGCCAGAGTCGGGACGGCGATCCGACGACCTGACTGTCCGGACGATGATCGAACAAGCCCGCCTCTTCGCCGCTGAGCACTACGCCGGCACAGATAGCATCCGCATAGGAGTCTCGTCGGCCCTGGGCCCTGTACCGTCATGGAAGGCCGAAGCGGACTTCCTCTTCGCCCAGGTGGGGTTCTCCTGGGGCCAACTTCTGCGCTGGCGGGAGGCCGTCACCTTTAACGGCCCGGTATATGCCGGGGTCATGGTGGTGGCCAGTGCCGGGATGGGCCGCAAGCTCAGTGCCGACATCCCGCAACTTGCTATCCCGGACTGGCTGTTGACCAGGCTCGCCGACGACCCCTCCGCTGGCGTTGACTACGCCTGTGAGATGCTTGCGCGGGCCCGAGAATCAGACGCCTTCGCCGGCGTGCACCTCATTCCGGTCCGCCGCTACCGGGAGGTCGCTCGGCGGCTTGAGACACTGCTCCGGCGCCCCGTGCAGCAGCCCCAAAGACCGATGCAGTGCCACTGTCTCCCACTCAAACGGTCTTAGGTGGCGCCGGAAGGCACGGCACGCCGAGCACACTCCCGTCCGGCCCGCCTCGGGTGCCCAGCGCAAGGTTCGCCCGGCGCCGTAGCAGACCCGGTCCTTATGGCCGTAATAGACCCGATCCTTATGGGGGTCAGGTTTCGACGGCCCGAGCGGCGGGTGCCCGGTCCACCACGCCTCGGCTCTGGCCCTGAGCCTCGCTCGGACTTATCGCGCCTCGATGCGGAACACAGGGTGCAGCCCCGCAACCCGCTCGTAGTCTTCAATGGGAGCCCGCCAGTCGATGGAGAAATGGGCTCGCGCCGACCATGCAAAGACGAGGTACCGCTTCAGGACCGGGGCACGCTCGGACGCAGGGACTTCTACGAGCGACACATCGCGCCAGCGGCCGTGGAGGAGCCTTGCCTGGCCGTTGGCTGCCCGGACGTTCTCCACCCAGTTGGGCGTGGCTTCCAGCATCGAAGCGAGGTACCAGGCGCCGTGGAAACGGACGGTCGCAAGCGGGAGCTCAATGGCCCTCCCGCTCGTCCGCCCTCGTACCTGGAGCACGGCCGCGATAGGCAAGAGCCGAGGGAGCGGGCCGTGGACGAAGCGGCGATGGACCGCCTTCGCCTCCTCTGTCGGGTGCCCACCGGCGTACAGCGCTCGCCGCCTGTCACCCCGCGTTTGTTTGGACATAACTGCCCCAGGCTCGATTGTCAGCTGGCTGGCTACCTGCGTGACCGTTCACTCATCCTCCTCCAAAGCCTTCCTCCGAGGCCCTGCACCCTTCGCAGCCATTGCTTGCATGCAACGGTGTCGTCGCCGAGCTTTGTACTACAGTCACAGATGTTGGAACTTGAGATATAGAGTCTAAAGACTCATACCCGATTAGCGAGGCCGGGATGAACGACGTTGCAGGACCGCCCACCGGCCTGGCCCGGCGTGGCCGCAGGCTGCCCGACGCCGAGACCGAGCGCAGGATGCTCCAGGCTGCACTCAATGGGGTGAAACGCACCGGCCTCACGGTCAGCCTGGACAGCATCAGCATGGAGGACGTGATCCGGGAGGCCGACGTCTCCCGCAGCTCCGTCTACCGCCGCTGGCCGTACAAGGACCTCTTCATAAGCGACCTCGTGAAGGTGCTGGCCGAGGCGGCCGTACCAAGCGCCACCGACCAGGAGGCCATCGTCAGGCTGGTCAAGGCTGTGGCTGCCGAGCACGATAGCTGGTTGGAGACGGCCGAGGGCCGCCGCGGGCTCTTGGTGGAACTGTTGCGCCAGGCGGCCGCCGCCGACTTCGAGACCCTCTACCGCTCCCCCGAATGGCGCACGTACCTCGCCCTCCACGCCACGTTCATGAGCTTGCCGGCAGGCCCACTGCGCGACGAGGTGCAAGAGACCCTGGCTCGTTCGCAGCGGGGTTTCATAGCCCGGGTGGCGCGGGCCTGGGAGCACCTGGCCAGCTTGTTCGGCTACCGGCTACGGCCGGAGCTCGGTGCTGGTTACGAGCTCCTGGCCACGCTGGTCGGGGCGATCAGCCGCGGCCTTATCCTCATGTCACTTTCGATGCCCGAGCTCGTAAGCGAACGACTGAACGCAAGCCCCTTCGGCGCCTCGGGCGTCGAGGAGTGGTCAGTGGTTGCCACGGGTATGGCCGCCATCGCGTTCGCCTTTTTCGAACCCGACCCGGCGGTCAAGTGGGGCCCGGAACGGGTGGCCATGGTCCGCCAAGCCTTGGCCACCCTCAGCGGCCCTCAATGGATCTTGCCCCGACACGACGGGCACGCGTGAGGCGGGCGGCCGCTGATTGTTCCGTCGAACGCCCCCGGCTGACCGGCCCCCGGCGCATCGAGCGACTTCGAGCCTCACGCCGACAAACCCCCAGGTCAGCGCCTTCCTATACCGCCCGGGCGGTTGCCCTAAACATGGTCGGTCAACTGCTGCGACCCCTGCGGATAGCGCGGGATCACGACCCACTCCCCCTGCCCCACATGCCGCAGGCCTCCATGCCCCAACTGCGGGTGCGACGGCAAGCCCAGGCTGCGCGGGCCCCGGAAGCCACCGTGGGCGCCCTAGCCCGCCTCTCCGAACGCAGTGACCCAGGACCGGTAGCCCGCTTTACACTGTCGCGTCGGGTTCCGATCCCCGTACGCCGTCCGATCCCTACTGATCGGCCCGGCAGGGTTTCGCCGACACAAAGGACTCAGGGCATGGACACGAGCGTCACCGAGGTCGCCGACGGCATCTACCGCCTCTCGACCTATCGCGACCCCCCGGGGATGGTGTTCAACCAGTTCCTCGTCGTCGACGAGGAGCCGCTGGTCTTCCACCTCGGGCACCGCCGCCTCTTTCCCCAGGTGCAACAGGCGTTGGCTCGCGTGCTCGACCCTCGTAGCGTGCGATGGGTGAGCTTCGGCCACATCGAGGCCGACGAGTGCGGCGCCATGAACGACTGGTTGGCCCTCGCTCCGAGAGCCACCGTGGTCCACGGGACGCTCGGCGTAAGCGTCTCGCTCGACGATATGGCCGACCGCCAGCCCCACTCACTGGCCGACGGAGCTTCATTGGACCTCGGTGCAAAGCGTGTGGTGTGGATCGATACGCCGCAACTCCCCCACGGATGGGAAGCGGCGCTGCTCTTCGAGACGACGACGGCCACCCTCTTCGCTGGCGATCTCTTCACCATCCCGGGCCGAGTCCAGCCGACGAGTGAGGGTGACATCGTCACCCCAGCGCTCGACGGCGAAGATCGCTTTCGCCCCACCGCCCTTACGGCATCGACCGCACCAAGGATCCGCAGCCTTGCTCAATTCGCTCCTCGGACGATCGCCACGATGCACGGTCCGACCTACACCGGTGACTGCCGCGCCGCCCTCCAGGCACTTGGCGATGGCTACGACGCGAGGTTCCGCGCCAGCCTTCACGACGAGGCCATTGCCCATAGCGATCGTTCGACACCCGGCGACCCCTGATCTGCTCGGTCGATGGCAGAGCAAGTCGATGGCAGAGCAATCGGTCCCCTCGCCGCCAGCGCCGAGGCGGCGAAGGTCACGGCCTCAAGAGCTCGGTCTGCCAAGAGCTCGACCGGCGAAGCTTCCAGAGCGAGTACACCCCGTGACGCGGGTGGGAAAATATCGATCCGCGACACTTCACCACGTCCGATCCAATCAAGGAAGCCCTCTGCCCGAAAACGCGGATCCGCTAGACCCGGGTCCACGTCGGGGCTTTGGCTCAGTCACAGCCTTGGGTCAACAGGTTCGCTCTCAAGTGCCAGCACACCGAACACGCACTCGTGGACCCGGTACAACGGCTCGCCCGCGACGAAGCGCTCCAGCGCTTCAATGCCGAGGGCGAACTCCCGCAAAGCCAACGAGCGCTTGTGGCCGAGGCTCCGGGGACGTAGCCGCGAGAGGTTCTCCTCGTCGGTGTACTCGGGCCCATAGATGATGCGCAAGTACTCCGGCCCTCGGCACTTGACGCCGGGCTGCGTGATGCCTCTCCGGGCGTGGTGGACGACGTCGAGAGGCTTTACGACCATGCCTTCGCCGCCTGAGCTGGTCAGCTTCTCCCACCACTCGACCGCATCGTCCTTGCTTTCCTCGCTCGAGAGGTCGACCGTGATCGCGTCAGTCCGCCGCAGCGTGCCGGGCGCGGCATCGCAGAGGCGTCCTATGAGCTCGAGGTGCCAGCTGTGGCTGGTGAGGGCGTGGACCTTGCCCTCCCCAGCAAGCACCTGGAACGGCGCCAAGCGCAGGTCGTCGACTGTGCTGATCGGCCAGCAGTAGCGTCCGTAAGCCTCTACAAACCGCTCGGCCATCTCGAGGCGAGCCCGTCGTCTGCCCGACGGCTCTTCCATGGCGACACCGCGCGAGGCTGCTGCCTCCGCGACGGCAAGCTCCGCCGCCAGCGTGGTGGTGGCAGCCACCCCGACAGCGGCGTACTGGCCCCGGAGCAGCTCCCCGGCCTTGGCAGACCAAGGAAGCAGCTCGCAGTCACACCTCGTCGGGGTTACACGAGCCAGCGGGGGTCGGTGGCAAAGCGGCTCATCACCTCGAGGGCGGCGACGGCGTTCTCCTCCCGCACGGTGACCGAATGGACCAGCCGTGTTTCGACGATCCTCTTCCCGGCGACGTCGTCTAGATCGAGGTCAGTGGGAGCCCTCATCGCTGCGCCGGACCGCGCGGAGAGGAGGGGCCTCACCGGCTCCCAATAGACGCGCCGAGCCGGGACCGAGACCAGCTCGCGCTCGGGGTAGCGCAGGGCCGTCAGCCGGCCTCCGAAGACGCAGCCGGTATCGATGCAGATCGTCCGGTTGAGCCAGGTGGCCTCGGGGACCGGCGTGTGGCCGTAGACGACCCAGGCCTGGCCCCGGTAGTCCCCGGCCCAGGGGTAACGCACCGGCAGGCCGTACTCGTCGGTCTCACCGGTCGTGTCGCCATAGAGCGCGAAGGCTCGCACCGCCGCCGACGCCCGGCCCTGCATGTCAGAGCTCATGCCCGCGTGGGCCACTACAAGGCGGCCGTCATCGAGCAAGAAGTGGCTCACCAGCCCGTCGATGAACTCGGCCACTTGCGCCTTGAACTCAGGAGGTCCAGCGTCCAGCTGAGCCAACGTCTCGGCCAAGCCGTGGCCGGTGGTGGTATTCGCTCCCCGGAGCGCGCGGAGCAACTTGGCTTCGTGGTTCCCAGGGACGCACAGGGCGTGACCGGCCGCAACCATGCCCATGACCAGCCTGAGCACTGCGGGGCTGGCGGGGCCACGGTCGACCAAGTCGCCCAGGAACAAGGCGCGGCGGGCCTCGGAGTGACGCGCGTCCCCACCACCGAGCGCGACTTCGTAACCGAGCCTCTCCAGCAACTCGACGAGCTCGTCGTAGCAACCGTGGACGTCACCGATGATGTCGAAGGGGCCGGGGTCCGTGCGCTTGTCTGTCCAAAGGGGTTGGCGCTCGACGACAGCACCCTCCACCTCGTCGCTCCCGCGCAAGACCCAGGTCCGGTTGAAACCTTCCCGCTTCAGGCCGGCTAATGACCGTCGCAGCTGGCTCGCTTGGTTGCGCAGCACGTGGCGCCCGAAGCCTCGGTCAGGCCGGCTCGCGTTGCGCTCGGCACAGGTCGCCTCGGGCACATCGAGCACGATGGCGATCGGCAAGACGTGGTGGGCTTTCGCCAGCGCTACCAACGCTTTGCGTGCCTCGGGTTGGACATTGGTGGCATCGACGACCACGAGCTTGCGGGCTTCGAGGCGCTTGCCGGCGATGAAGTGCAGCACCTCAAAGGCGGCGCCGGTGGCAGACTGGTCGTTCTCGTTGTCCGAGACAAGCGCGCGGCAGGCGTCCGACGACAGGACCTCGGTCGGGGCGAAGTGGCGGGCGGCGAAGCTGGACTTGCCCGAGCCCGAGATCCCCACCAAAGCGACCAGCGAGAGGTCGGGGAGCGTGATCTTGGTCACCGGGAAAACACCGCCATCTGGGTGGGTTGGCCCAGCTCCTCGTCCTCGGGACCTATGCCGGACAGCGTCACCTCGTAGCCGTTGCGGGCTGCCACTTCCCTAGCCCAGGAGGCCAGCTCCGCTCTCGTCCACTCGAAGCGGTGATCGCGGTGGCGGAACGAACCTCGGGGGAGGTTGGCGAACCGGACGTTGTACTCGGCATTGGGCGTAGTGAGGACCACAGTGCGGGGCTGTGCGTAGCCGAACACCGACCGCTCGAACGCACCAAGGCGCGGCGGGTCCAGGTGCTCGACGACCTCGACCACCGTCGCCGCGTCGAAGCCGACCAGGCGACGGTCCCTGTATGTGAGGGCACCCTGGACCAGCTCCACCCGCTCCCGTTGGCGGGGCGTCATCGTCTCCACGTGCAGGTGGCGACGTGCGCCTTCCATGGCCCGGTACGAGACGTCCACGGCCAGGACCCTCTCGATGTCGGTGTCGCTCAGCAGGCGGCCCACCAGCTTCCCGCTCCCACAACCGAGGTCCGCCACCCGCCGGGCCCCGCTTTCCTTGACGGCAGACACAACGGCGACTAGCCGCTGTTCGTTGAGCTGAGGGGCCTCTCAAGCGCCTCTTCCTGCTGGTCGTGGGCGGCCAAGGCCTGTTCGGCGTCTTCTCCGTCGTCGACCATCAGGCGCGCCAGGGCATCTGAGACTAGCCGGCGGTCGTGGCGGAGGTACCGGTGCGCGATCAGGTCGCGTTCGGGGTGAGCCGAGAGCCACGTCCCGCCGCGGCGCAGGAGCTTGTCCACCTCGTCGGCACCGACCCAGTAATGCTTGTCGTCGTCGAGTACTGGCAGCAGCACGAAAAGGTGCTCAAGCAGCTGCTGGAGCCGCAGCCTGGCCGTCAGCCGTACTCCCATGTGGTAGCTGTCGCCCCACTCCGGAAAGCGGGTGTCGAGGGGCAGCGAGCGGGTCGTCACCTGATAGCCAAGCGGCTCGAAGAGCCGTCGAAGGAGCGGTTCTCCTCCCCGGCATGGCACTACCGGCAGCTCGGCCACGAACGGCAAAGGGGCGCCGGCAAGCTCTGGGCGCTCCTTGCACCGGCCGTTCATGGCCGTCCCGAAGCACCTGCCGAGCGCCACCGACAGGAACGACGACGCCGCGTAGGGACGGTCGTTGACGTATTGCTCGAGAGACCCGTCGTTGCCTCTCGGCCCACTTGCCCGCTCGCGCACGAGCCCGACCGGGTCAATGTCGACGAGCAAGGCCGCGCTGCACAGGTCGTCGTTGGCCTCAGGGTAGACGACGGTAGCCATGCCAAAAGGAAGAGCCAAGCTATGCGCCCGCCCGGGGTGCTTGTGCAGCAGGAACCCGAGGTCAGTGGCGGGTACGTGCGTGGTGGAGATCGTCAGCAGCACAGTCGGAACCTCATGGCCATTTTCCATGATGCCCGAGGCATAGATGCCGCCACGCCAAATTGCGAGCGCTCAGCCAGCTCGGTGCGCACGGCCGCCGCTCTCGATTAGTTGGGCGGCGACTGGAACCTTCGTGCCTGGGTCGGGCGGCCCGTTTGACCGCCCGGAAGGGGGATCGTGGTGGCCGGCGCGTGCCCTTCGGTCGGCCGGGGCCGGGCGCGATGGATTTCGGTGGCAGGGCTGGTGCGCCAAGGTGCGCACGGCTTAAATCAAGTGGTCTTGACGATCCCCCCGTCGATAACGACGTCGGCTCCCACAATGTTGGCCGCCGCGGGGGACGCCAGGAACGCGATCAGGGTGGCGACTTCGTCTGGTTCGGCGATGCGGCCCGAAGCCATGCCGAACATCTCTGGCATCGCCGCCAGGAAGTCGGTGTGGGTCGCACCGGAGCGGGCGGCGACGTGGGCCCCGAACCCGTCAGGGTCACGCCATAGGCCCGTGCCGACTGGGCCTGGGGAGACGGTGTTGACCCGCACTCCTTGGGGCCCGAACTCCTCGCTCAGCCGCTTGCTGAACGCCACCAGCGCAGCTTTGGCCTCGCTGTAGCCAACTGGGCCGGTTGCCGGAATGCGGGCATTGATCGAAGCGACGTTGACGATCGCTCCGCGGCGCTCGATGAGGCTCGGCAGGGCGGCGCGAGATGCCCACACAGCGCTGAAGAGGTTCAGGTCGAACAGGTCTCGCCACTGGTTGTCGTCGGCGTCGAGGAACCCGCCGAGCTTCAGACGGTCGACGTCGCCAGCGCCGACGTTGTTGATCAGGATGTCCACACCGCCCGCTTTCGCGACTGCGGCGTCGATGGCGCTGCGTGCGCCCTCGGGTGTGGACAGGTCAGCGGAGAGCGCGGCAACGCTTGCGGCCTTCAGCTCAGGCGTGATCGTGCGCGCTGCACCGACGACCTGCACGCCTTCGCGCGTCAGGGCCTCGGCGACCGCGAGGCCGATCCCTCGGCTCGCGCCGGTCACCACGGCGGTCTTCCCCTCGAGTTGTAAGTCCATCCGAGTCAACCTTTCTTGAACTGTTGGTCTAAAACGTGCATGTGAATGATCTCGAAACAGTCAAGGCGACTGAGGCGCTAGACGGCGGCGAGGGCGGTGTCGATGATGCGGTAGAGCACGGGCGCCTCGTGGGTCATGGCCATGACGCGCAACCCGGCAAGCGTGTTCGCCAGGTGTTCGGCGAAGGCACGCGGATCGAGGTCGCGCCGCACGTCACCTTCTCGTTGTCCGCGCTCGATCCGGGCAGCGAACCAGCCCGTCGACTCGTCTTGCATTCGGCGGAGCTTCGCTGCGATGTCGGGGTCCTGGCCGGCCATTTCGACCGCCGTGTTGCCGATCAAGCAGCCACGTCGCTGCGGCTGGGCAAGGTCGGCGTCAACCACTGAGCGCAGCGCTTCAGCGAGGCACTCCCGGGTTGGCCCCGGATGGTCCATGAGGCCCTTGGCCAACTCTCTGATCTGCTGGTGGTACAGGTCGAGGCACTTCTCGAACAGCGCACGCTTGCTGCTGAACGCGTTGTACAAGCTTCCCTTGGAGACACCCGTGGCCTCCGCGAGCTGGGCGGGCGACGTGCCTGCATAGCCGTTCGTCCAAAACGCCTCCATCGCTCGGGACAGCACGACATCGTCGTCGAAGCTCCTCGGCCTGCTCACGCCGCGACCATACCACGTTTCTAGTCCTGCTGGTCCAAAATGTCTGTCGACAACGCCGTGACCAGCAACAGTCACGGAAAGAGACGACTTGGCCGTCGAGCATCGACACGTCGAGGGTGTCGCGGCGACGTTCGCCACGGGGACGAGGAGCGGGCCTCACCGGTCCTGCATGATCCCGAGCATGTTGCCGTCGGCGTCGGTGAAGGTGGCCACCAGGCGGCCGTCGCCGACGTCGCTGGGCGGTTGGGCCACGACGGCGCCCGCCGCGGCCACCTCGGCCAGCTTGGCCTCGATGTCGGCTACCTGCCAGTAGGCGACCGGGACGGTCATGTGCTGGGGGCCGCCGCCGGGCACGAGCCCGATGTGCTGGCCGGCCACGTCGTAGCCGACGTAGTACGAAGCGTCGTGCTGAGGAGCCTGGCCGAGCAGGGCCGTGTACACGGCCTTGGCCTTCTCCAGGTCCGAAACGGGGTGCAGCACGATCTTGATGCCCTCGGTGGGCGTGGTGGTCATGGCTCTCCTTCTACTCGTCGGGGTCACATCGACCCGGTCGGTGTCGTCATGAGATAAGACGACTCCGGCTGAGAGGATGTGACCGTGACCGACCCCGACCTGCTCGCCCGACAGTTCGAGAGCCAACGGGCCCACAGGACAAGGAGAACCGACACCATGACCGACGCATCCCAGCTGGTCGACCAGAGGATCCGGCAGCTCGGAGGCTGGCGCGCCGAGACCCTCGCCGTGGTGCGCAGGGTCATCCTGGCCGCCGACCCCGAGATCGTCGAGGAGTGGAAGTGGGTGAAGCCCACCAGCCCCGGGGTCCCGGTATGGTCCCGCCAGGGCGGCATCTGCACCGGAGAGACCTACAACAACGTGGTCAAGCTCACCTTCTACAAAGGCGCCTCCCTCGACGACCCGGCTGGGTTGTTCAACTCCAGCCTCGGCGGCAACGTCCGGCGCGCCATCGACATCAGACAGGACGACGAGATCGACAAAGAAGCACTGACGAACCTCGTCCGCCAAGCCGTGGCGCTCAACCTCGGGCGGTAGCGGCGCCGCGGCGCTGAAGCCCCCGGAAGGAGGCAGTATCCC
>JAJYWG010000279.1 GCA_021791615.1 Actinomycetes bacterium | reverse complement strand
CGAGGTTGGCGTGGCGTCGAGATGAGCCCCAAGATCGTCCGACAGCTCCAGCAGCTACGCCACGAGCTGCTCGATCTGCCGCCCGAGAGCCCCGGAGACAGGGTGGTCCACGAGGCAGTTACAGCCGCCGCGTAGCATCAGCAACCGGAGCCTTCGTCCGCGGCTTTTACACCGGACTTGGGACGCCACCGTAGCGGGGTCCTGCGGGTCGAGGCAGGCAAGCCGGGCGAGGTCGTCCTCCGCTGTGCCCGCTTGGCCTGCGCGGGCTGTCGCCGACGGGTCCGGGCTGCGCTCGGGTCGGTTCGTGGCGTTGAAGGTGTCGACGACCTCGGCGCGCAAGCGCTGGCCGTCGGCTACGAGCCGGCTCGGCTGAGCACGACCGGGATCGCCGAGACGGCCAGGCGGGCGCTCGAGGCCGACCCCTCGAACCGGGCGCCGGTGGCGGTGACCTACGGCACACCCCGTTGCGACGCGATGCCCTTGCGCCGGGACCCCGCGAGCACGCCCATCGTCGAGACGCACGCAGGGACGAGGTAGTCGAGGGCGACTCGGACCCACACGATCCAGCCCACATGCCCTGATGCAAGCGTCCCGCCCTGGTTGATCGTCACGAGCAGGCTGCCCACCACCACGGCGATGACGGCGACCCGCCTTCGGTTGGGCGGGTACAGGCAGACGTCGATCGCCTGCGAGGCGCATGTCCAGGTTGGGGGAGACTCGACCCGGCCAGGGTCTCGGGACCCCGACGTGTCGTCCGACCCAGAAGGCAGCACACGGCCGGCGTGGGTCGAAGGGTGCTGGCGCGTGGGAAGCCACCGGCTCCTCACGGAGAGGATGTGACCCGTGCGCACGCGGCGATCGAGGCGGCGTGGTCGGCGACCATCGAGGCCCCGAGCCCGACCAGCTCGGCCACCCGTGGGTCGGTCACCTGGTAGTAGGCGAAGCGACCGGCTCGTCGCACCTCGAGCAGACCGCAACTGACCAGGCATCCGAGGTGCGCCGAGACGCGCCCTTGGGAAAGACCAGCTTGGACGACGCACTCGTTGCCGGTTCTCTCGCTCTCGGCGCAGAAGGCGAGGAGCGCCAAGCGGGTCGGGTCGCCGAGGGCACGGTAGAAGCGGGCGAGCAGGTCGCGTCCGGCCGGGTCGGCAGGGACCGGCGGGACAAGCGTCTTCGCCGCGGTGATAACGGCAGCAGGCGATGCGCTCATGGCGCGCAGCCCGCGATGACATCCCAAGCGCGGGGTTCGGCATCAAGCTCATCCGCGGGGATCGCGACGGCGAAGATTGCCTGGGTCGATCTGTTGATCGTCGGGTTGTAGTCCACAGCACCTCCCGATAAGACATCTGGATATCCGAATGATAGCCTGAA
This sequence comes from Actinomycetes bacterium, assembly GCA_021791615.1. Next base: position 11,503 of record JAJYWG010000279.1, on the reverse strand, counting down.
CGAGTGGACATCATCGGATGATGAGGAGAGGTGGGCGCTCTCGAGCGGGTGTTCGAAGATGGTACCGGCATTGCGGCAGAGCCCTGGCTGTTCCGTCCACTGGTGTGATTGTTGGAACGCGACGTCCCGGTGAGCGTTGATGACCTCGTGGCCGCCACCGGGCGCTCGCTCGTCGAGGTGCAACGAGTCCTCGGCGATCTGGCCGATCTCGAGACCGACGACCAAAGCAGGATCGTCGGCTATGGACTCACCTGTGTTCCGACCGTGAACCGCTTCGAGGTCGTAGGCCCATTTGAGCTGTCCAGGGCCGTCCACCGCCGTCCATCCGTCTGGCTACAAAATAGGCTACAGATTTCGGGGTCGATTTGGGTTGCTGCCGAGAGCCGCGATTGCCGGTCTCCGCCTCCGCCACCGGTAGCTCAGGCCACGGAGTGACGCCCGGGTCCGCCGGCCATTGAGTCCTACCAAATTCGGTTCAACGCCTGGCATCAACTTGGCGAGGGCGCCTTCGGTGAGACGAGTCGCTCCGATCCGCTCGATGGAGGACACGGGACAGGTAAGGGGCCACGAGGACCACGCAGGCAGCCGCCAACAACGTCACCTTGACCCAGCGCCAAGGGACGGCCATTGCAGAGACCGCCAGCACGAGCGCACACAGGGGCCCCCAGCGGTGTTCGAGAATGGCTTCGATCAGGAACATTGGCTCTCAGTCGAGCACACGCAAGAGTGGTGTGTCGAGAGGTCTTCTGCTCAAGCGAAGAGGAGGTCGACGTGTTGCTGGACATGCCCGCATTCGGGCGGGTCTCGTTGCGGTGCGTGGGCTCGGTTCGTTCAGATGCCCAGCGCCGACCTTTTGTGTCGATGGCAGTGATCAAGCTGACCGTCCCCCTGCTGGCCTGACACCGTATGAGTCCCCTGACGTGGTGGGGTCTCGGGGCCGGTCCGCCGGCGAGGAAGATACCCGAGAGAGTTCCGCCGTGACGCAGCGGCGTGCCGGCGTCACGGCGGACGGTCATGCCGTCAGTGATCGATCCAAGAGGCAACCACGGAGCCCTACTGGTTTGGAGCACAAGTGTGGCTGGAGACGATGACCGGACGGTCGAAGCTCCCCGTGCCAAAGGCCTGGTGGCCTGCCGAGCCCAGCTCTCGCTCCTGGGGCCGGCCTGGCCCCGGCTGGATCAGCTCCCGAACAGGCGGGTCTCCAGGGTGTCCCGGTCGATGCCGTGGTGGCCAATACTTCAGCCAGGATCGCCGCCAGGGTGCTCACCCGAAGCGGCCCTCCGGCCGGGTTGGTGACCCGGAGGTGGCCTCCACGCTCGGGCTGAAGGCGGACGTGGCTGCCGGTCTGGCGGACGACCTCGCAGTCGAAGTGGCGGCGGAGCAACCGGGCAAGGTCACGCCTGGCCAGATCCCTCGGCAACCTCACACGGCGAGCAGCTCGTCGTGGACCAGGTGGAGCCGGATCAGCCGGGGACGATCGTCCTCCTCCTAGTGGCACACCACGGCTTCACAGACCATCGCCCGCAGCTCGTCCAAGGCGTCGGCCTCGGTGAATATGCCCTCGCCCACAGCGCGGGCCAGGTACCCCCCTTCGGGGGCTTCTTCGACCAAGAAGACAAGTTCGGCGCTGGCCACCCATTTTACGACGACACGCCGACGTATCGGGACGCGCCGCGCATCTTGGCCCGTCATCGCCCGCCGTCCACCCCCGGCCAGCACTCTGCTTCCATCCTCCTCGACGCCCGAGCGTACTCATCAAGAACCGCTGACGTACCCGCTCCCGGCTGACAGCCCCGCACCCAGCCAGCCCAGCCCAACTGTCCGCCGCCCAGCGGCGGGCCAAATCCAACATCGAACACGGTTTCAACGGAACTCCCCCTGTCGGGGGATGTTCCAAATGGGATTCCAAAGTCCCGCTTTCGGTCGGGGCCGATTCACGACGGCCTGCGGCCGGAGAAGTAACCTTCCGGCCGGAGTCACGGCGCGGAGGAGGATGCCTGGTTGGCCGAACGCCGCACCAGGCGGCAAGATGAGCGGGAGAAGACGGATTGTAGGAAGGCGCAGGCTTCAATGACCCAGCCACTTGACGAGAACGAACGAAGGACTCTCCTCTATGCGCTTCGACACGCCAGAGGGAGGTACAACAACGCCCGAACTTCCCAACTCTCCGGGATCCCGAGCAGCACCCTCTACGAGTGGCGACGTAACGACATCTACGTGCCCGACTTCCGCTTCGATGTACCGACCGCATGGTCGTATCGAGACTTGGTCTATCTCCGGCTGCTTGCCTGGCTGCGTCAGATCGGGATGGAAAGGCATATGGCATCGGAGCAGGTTGGCGTCTTGAAGCAGCAGGTCTCCGCTGGACACGAGTTTCGCTACCTCTTCGCCGATAGGCAAACCCTCGTAGTCGACGATGAACGTGTCGACAGGGTCAGTGGAGCGAACCTCCTCCCCTTTGAGAATATCGCTGGGCTGTTCAACACCTTCGACATCCTGGAGCCCATCGGCGAGCTGAGTAGGGATCACCGGCGCCTGTGGGCGCCAGATCTCATTCGCCCAAGCTCCTACACGTTCATCTCACCATGGGTCATGGCCGGTGATCCATGCGTGGCACAGACCCGTATTCCGACCTCCGCCATTCATGCTCTCAGAGAGGAACGCGGGCTGGAAGTTGCGGAAATCGTCGAGCTGTATCCGGGGCTGACCTTGGAGGCCGCAGACGACGCTCACCTTCTCGAACGGCGGCTCCGTGGCTCTGACCTCCCCAACGCCGCCGCCGCATAGCTTCAGGCTCCTCCTGGATCAAGGCTTTCCCAACCCTCCGGGCTTTGCTGTCCGAACGGTCGACCACTCACTCGAAGTGATGCACCTATCGGACTTTGACCGCTCTCTCTCTGCGGTGAGCACGCCAGACTGGGCTTTGTACTGCATTGCCGCTCGCCACGGTTTCGATGCTTTCGTTACCCGCGACCAGGCGCAGACCAATCAGCTCGTCGAGATGTTCGTTCTCTCACGCCTGGAAGCGTTCACCATCATCACGTGGAAGAAGCCCATCGAGGACCCCGTTAGAGAATGGGGACAGCTGCTCGCTTACCTGCCCGAGATCAAGAAGCGCCTCGCAAAGCGAGAAGTCCGGCGAGGCCGAGGAGGCGTCATCCTGCTCCCGGCACCTTCATTGACCGCGGCCAACATCCTTGATCCTCACAAAACCATCGGAGTCGAAGCCCGTCACCGGGGGATATCCAACCAGCAGGCACGAGATCAGGCGTGGGGCGAAATCCGAGACTGGCTGCAGATGATGGGCAGGGACCAAACCGAGTTCGACGATCTGCTCTGAACCGTCACGCCGCCGATGCTCGGCCAGTTCAAGGGGTGACGGCAACACTTGGCCCCTGAGCTTGGGGTGAGAGTGGCCTGAGGTCCACCGGTCAGAGCGTGATGACGGGCGGGATGCCCGCTGCCAGACACACGCATCTGACCAATGGAGGTCGAGGCATACCAGCGCGCCCGTTGACGTTGCACGAACGCGAGGAGATCCGCGCCGGGATCGAACGACGCGAGCCTGATGGGGTGATCGGCCGTCGCCTCGATCGGCATAGGTGCACGATCAACGCGGAGATCAACCGTAACGGCGGTCGGGAGGCCTACTCGGCAGTGGCGGCCCAGGGCGGTGCCGACGAGCAGCGCCAGCGGCCGAAGACGCCGATCCTGATGGCGGATCCCACGCTGTGCGCCCACGTGACGGCGCGCCTGGAGGCCAAGGACTCGCCGGTGACGATCTCGCGCCAGCTGGCCTCTGGGGTCCACGGCGTCACCGGATCGATCAGCCACGAGTCCATCTACCGGGCGATCTACGCCTACAAGACGAGAGGGCTTCGACGGGGCACTCTTCGAGCGCCAGCACCGCCGCCGTCGATGCCCGTAAGCACTGCCTCGGGTGGCCGGTGGGGCTCTCTTGGGCGTAGTCGGGTGCAACTTCGTCTATTACCGGGCGTCGAATCTCACCGGCGGACAGGGGACTGGCGGGCTTACCGGGACCGCCGATTGCGTCGATTCCGCGGTGACCTCAACGGTCTCTTCTGCGGGACCGCTCTTTGGCGGGTTGCTGGTTACGCTGGTGCTTGGAACCTTTCTCGTCGCCCGGCTACGACGCCGCCTAGGACGTCGCTCAATGCCACGCACTATCGGTTCGCCTGAGGAGGCCGACGCGCCGGGTCAAGCGGCAATTGGATGCTGCACCCCCGGCTCGTCCCTTGATGCAACGAAGGGGTCGTCTCGCCTCGCGCCTACTCGTGAGCACAGGATGCGCTCTTCGTGGCGACTGGCCGTGAGCGTGCTGGCGGCGCTCCGCAGCGCGGCAGCCCTGTTCGGGCTCGGTGCCGCCGCTCTCGCCGGCAGCAACGCGAGTTCCGGTCCGGACCCGGTGCCGGCCCCCATCCGGCTGATGAGCCTCGATCCGCACAACGCCCAGTCAAGCTTCCGAGCACCTGGCTTCACCCTCACCGACCAGCGCGACCGGCCCGTCTCCCTCTCCTCGCTCCGCGGCAAGGCGGCCGTCCTCGTGTTCTTCGATAACCACTGCCACGAGCTCTGCCCCGCTGTTCTCCCAGCACATTCATGCTGCGGCCACTGACCTCGGGCACCTTGCCCGGCGCGTCGCGTTCGTGGCCGTGAACGTCAACCCGTTCTACCCCCAGGTTCGCTACGACGTGGCCTACGACCGACGCGTGGGCCTCGACAAGCTGGGCGGCTGGTACTCCTTGACGGGGCCGTTGCCCGCCCTGGAAGCAGTCTGGCGCGCCTACGGCGCACAGCCGACAATCGGACCCGACAAGAGCGTCATACACACGAGCGCCATCGTGTTTATCGACCCCCAAGGGAGGGTCCGCGACATGGGCCTCTACGGTCCGTCGTCTGCCGACAGCAGCCGGTGGGGATACGGGCTCGCCACGATGGCCGAGTACCTCCTCGGCGTGCACCAGCCGCTTGCAATCTGGACGCCCGCTAGCGTCCCCGCTGGCGCCCCGGGATCCGCACCGGCCTTCTTGCTCCCCGCACTGCACGCCAGCGACCCGGCGGCCTTGTCGCTCGAGGCGTTTCGGGGCCGTCCCGTCGTGCTCAACTTCTTCGCTACCTGGTGCTCCGCCTGCCAGGCCAAAGCGGCCGGTCTCGGAGCCGAGGCCCGCACGCTCGCGGGCAACGCCGAGCTTGTCGGCGTCGAAACGAGCGGCAGCGGCGCCGCCGCCTACGGCGTGACCGACCTGCCGACCACGGTTTTCGTCTTTGCGTCCGGCCGGGAAGTCGGTGGCCATATCGGTGCGATCTCCCCCGGTGAGTTCGCCGCGGAGGTGGACCAGCTGGCCGGTGCCGGCCGGCGGGCTGGTCCACCGTGACCAGGGGACGGCCGAACCGGGAATCGTCCATACCGATATCCCGTTGTACAGATATGTAGGTAAGATGGTGGTTGGTGCCTGCATGAGGTGACACCTCGCAGGGCCGTCGACGACCCCATTGGGGCACCCTCGACCTCGTCATCACGGCAGGGCAACTACTACAGAGCAACCACGACAGATGGAGGAGCCAACCGATGGACACGAACGCTCGACCGGCCGTTCTCGAGGTGGGGGGGATGACCTGTGACGACTGCGCACACCACGTGGCCGCCGCCTTGGAGAGTGTGGGTGCCGAAGATGTCTCGGTTACCTGGCGGACCGGCGAGGCGCGCTTGTCGGTGCCCGACGGGCTTGCCGAGGACGCCTTGCGGTCGGCGGTCCAAGGTGCCGGCTACCGTCCCGGGGCGCTCCGACTCCTCGGCGCGGGCGTCCCGAAGAACGGCTCGGACGGGAGCTTCGACTACGACCTCGTCGTCGTGGGTGCCGGCTCGGCCGCCTTCGCCGCGGCGATCAAGGCCACCGAGGCGGGCTACCGCGTCGCGCTGGTCGAGCACGGCACCTTGGGGGGGACGTGCGTGAACGTCGGATGTGTGCCGTCCAAAGCGCTGCTGCGCGCCGGCGAGCTCGCCTGGGCGGCGGGTCATCACCCCTTCGCCGGGTTGTCGACGAGCTCAGGCCCGGTCGACCTGCGGGCTCTGGTCGCACAGAAGGACGAGCTGGTGGGGGATCTCCGCCAGATGAAGTACGCCGACCTGGTCTCTGACTACGGCTTTACGGTGATCCCGGGCCATGCCCGTTTCAGTGGCGCCGAGGTGCTGGACGTCGACGGCCGCAGCATCCGGGCTCGGGTGTACCTCGTGGCCACGGGCGCCTCCGCTGCCGCGCCCCCCATCCCCGGCCTCGCCGACACGGGCTACCTCACCTCCACGAGCGCCCTCGAGCTGACCGAGGTCCCAAGGCGCCTCGTCGTCATCGGGGCGAACGCCATCGGCCTCGAGCTCGGCCAGTTCTTCTTGCACGTGGGGGCTGAGGTCACCTTCGTCGACGTGGCCGGCCGCATTGCCCCCTTCGAAGAGCCCGAGGTGTCGAACGCTCTCACCGAGGTCCTTGGAGCCCAGGGGGCGGCCATCCATACCGGCGCCCAGGTGCTCGACGTGCGACGAGGCGTGGACCACGTCGAGGTCACCGTGTCGGTGGGAGGACGCCAGCTCGTTCTCGTGGCCGACGAGGTCCTTGTCGCCACCGGCAGGCGTCCCAACACCGAAGGGCTCGGTCTCGAAGCCGCCGGCGTCGAGCTCGACGGGCGCGGGGCACTGGGCGTCGACGACGAGCTGCGCAGTTCCAACCCGCGGATCTTTGGCGCAGGGGACGTGACCGGGGCGCCCCAGTTCGTCTACGTGTCGGCCTACGAAGGCGCGCTCGCCGTCGACAACGCCCTGTTGGGCGCGGGGCGAAAGGTGGACTTCACCGGCCTCCCCCGAGTTACCTTCACCGCCCCCCAGCTGGCCAGTGCCGGGCTCACCGAGGCCCAGGCCGCCGCTGCCGGCTACGACGTGGAGACCTCAGTCCTGCCCCTCTCAGCGGTTCCCCGTGCCCTCGTCAATCACGACACCGCCGGCCTTGTGAAGCTCGTGGCAGAAGCCGGCACCGGCCGACTGCTCGGCGCCTCGATCCTCGCCGAGGGGGCGGGCGACGTGATCCAGACCGCGGTGCTCGCCATCCGTCACGGCATCACCACCGCCGAGCTGGCCGCCACCATCCACCCCTATCTGACCATGGCAGAAGCCCTGAAGCTCGCTGCCCAGACGTTCACCCGTGACGTGGAGAAGCTCTCGTGCTGCGCGGCGTAGAGGGGACTGGTCCGGCTACTGCCCCCGAGGCGGCTGGAGGCCTCCACCGTGTGCGGTTGGTGGTGCCCGGTCTGGCCGAGGCACCGGTGGTGGGAGACGGCTGCTGCTCGTTCTTCCCCGCCGAGGACGCCCTGGCCGAGGCACTCGGTGCCTGGCCGGGGGTGCTCGGGGTCGAGGTGGACATCGAAAGGGGATCGATCGACCTCGATCTCGGTTCGTCGTCCCCTGCGCTCAAGAACCTCGTCGCGACAGTGGCAGTCCTCGGCTATCAGGTCGAGGCGGTCCAGCGCGACGGAGCGGACGCGTAGGCAGGGCTGCGGTGTCCATCGCCGGCGCCGGCACCGACTGCCCGCAACGCGCATCCGGGGCGCTCGTCTCGGGTCGCGTCGTGCCGCCTCCGGCGTCGCCCCGCCCGGTTGCCACGACGGATCGGGTCGGCGAGCTGGGAAGCTGGAGCTTCGAAGGACGCCGTGCGGTCGCTGAGCTGTTCTGTGCCCTCGGGGAGCCCAGCCGCCTTTCCCTGGTGGGCTTCATCGCCGAGGTGGAGCGATGTGGCACCGAGTGCATCGGCCACCTCGGTCTTGCCCAGGGCCGCGTTTCCGCCCACCTGGGACGCCTGGCCGCCTGCGGGATCGCGTCGAAGCGGCGCGCCGGGCGCCGCGCCTTGTACCGGGTCGCCAACTGTCGCGCCTGAACCATCCGGGGGCCAGGTGCAAGAGCACCGCATTACCCGCCGTGGTGAACCCCTAGGCCACGAGCACCGGCTCGGCCTTGGCCCCTTGGTGGTATTTGAAGTGACTGCCGTCCACGAAGAGTTGCTCGAGCTCGACGTCCGAGAGGTCGCGGCGGCGGAAGGCGCCGAACTCGTCGCAAATGGCCTGACAGACCCGGCTGACCGTGGACTTGGACGCCGTCGCCTCGGGCCCGAGAGCCTCGGCGAGGGCGGCTTCCACGTCGCGCACCGATAGGCCCCGGATGAAGCCGGCGATGACCAAGGACTCGAGCGCGTTGGTCTTGGTCACCCCCTTGCCGAGCAGGCGGCTGGCGAACTGCTCGGTGGTGCCCCGGAGCTTGGGTCGCTTCAAGGTGACCGGCCCGGCGGTGGTCTTGACGGTCAGATCGCTGTAGCCGTTGCGCGACCCGGCCCGAGCATCCTTGCCCGCCGCCCGCCGCCCGCCGCCCGCCGCCCGCCGCCCGCCGCCCGCCGCCCGCCGCTCGTAGCTGCTGCCGCACAAGAACTCGGTGACCTCGGCCTCGAGGGCGCTCTGGAGGAGCAGTCGGGCGCCGAGACGAGCGACTCCCTCCAAGGTGTCGCCGAGCTGGCGTTCTTCGTCGGACTCGCCGAAGAGGTCATCAATCTCTGAATGGAGCTGCTCGCTGGGTGATACTCGGGTGGATAAGGGTGTGGGTTCTCCTTCGCGAGTCGGAAGCTCTTGAAGGAACCTTCGCCCGTCGTCAATTTGCACCGAGGACCGGACGTCACCCTGAACGAGCAGCAGGCCGAGAACCGCCGTGACGAGCGTCGCCCAGAGCTCCCAGCCTTCGAGCGCCTTGGACAGTCCGTGCTCGAAGGGGGTGATCGTGGCCTTGAGCAAGGATGCTTGCGTCCCGATCACGATGCCGGCTGCGACCGCATAGAGAGACGAGCCGGCCGATCCACTCATGCGTCGCCCGACTGCGACGACCAAGACCGTGAGACTTGCGGCCACGCCGAGTGCCACCATCCATTCGGCAACCGGGGCGCTGGCGCGACCCGCACGCGGGGCTGCCGATGCCAGGCCGATCGTCAGACCCATTGCGATGGCGGTGACGCCGAGCCACTCGCGTGGACCCATCTTCACGCCCCGCCATCGCAGCGAGATCGGCAGCGCGAAGGCCAGCTCGCTGACGATGAGAGGCTGGACGAGCACGAGCGGCCCGAAGGAGAGCGCGAGCGCGTCCAGCACATAGGAGACCAGAGCGACATTCCGAGCAGCCACAGCGGCTCGAGCGCCAGCTCGACGAGGAGTCGGAAGGAAAGCGCTTCGCTCTCCGGACGAGTGCTTGCAGCACGCTGCTGGAGGACACCGCCCGCAGCGAAGCCCCCACCTGCGGCCAGCGCGGCGAGGATGGCAATCACCGCTGCTTCGATGCCTCGTCCTCGGGGGGTCTCACACCGAAGATGGCCTCCTCGTCCTTGTCGCCTCAACGCGCAAACACTCGGCCTTGCCGTTGCCTGGCCTGTCCTGTCCTGTTTTGTCGTCCCAGCGTGGTCGTCGGTGGCGTTGGCCGACGACGTCGGACTTGAGCCCTGACGTGCCTGTGGTCGTGGGACGCCCGGTGAGTCGCGTACACTACGAACCCGTAGGAGGTGATGGTCGATGCCGAGACGGTTGGTGGCGGGGCGCCGGGTCGGCGACCTCGAAAGCGAGATCCTCGAAGTGCTCTGGTCGGCTGCCGCCTGGCTCACGGGGCGCGAGGTCTGGGAGCGGCTCGGGGATGAGTCCCGGGCGTACACGACGGTGATGACCGTGCTCGGCCGTCTGGTCGACAAGTCCCTCGTCGAGCGGGTCGAGGAGGGGAAGGGCCACCTCTACCGCGCGGCCGGCGACCCCGACGAGCTGACCGCCCAGGCGATCCGTTCCCTGCTCTCGGTCACCGCGCACCCCCGGGTGGCGCTCGCGCACTTCGTCGACGAGCTCGACGACCCGGATCTCGTGGCCGAGCTGGCCGCGGCCATCAAACGGGCACGCCGACGATGAGCGCCCCGGCCGCCGGGCTCGGCTTCTTCGCGTTGCTCGTCGGCCTCTCTGGGCTGGCGGGATGCCGCGGTGGGGTCTCGCCTCGGGTCGCGGCCGGCGCACACCTCGTGAGCCTGCTCGGGTGGGCGCTTCTACCCGCGGTGTGGCTGGCGTGTCTTGGGAGCGCTCTCGGGTCGTGGCTCGGGGGTATCCAGACGTCGGGCGGGGGCTGTCTGCTCGGGCTCGACCACGGTCAGTGGCAGCTCCTCGGCTACGTGCCTGGGACGTTCGTGCTTGGCATGCTCGTCTTCCACGGGCTCCGCCATGCCGCTGCCGCCCGGCGTGCCGAGATGCGGGGGGTGGCACTTTCGAACTCCGTGCGGCGCCCGACGAGCGCCGGCGAGGTGTGGGTGGTGCCCTCGGAGCACCCGGTTGCGTTCGCGTCCGGCCTGTGGCGCTGCCGGGCGGTGGTGACCTCTGGCATGCTCGCCCCGTTGGCAGGCCCGGAGCGTGAGGCGGTGTGCGAGCACGAGGCGGCACACGTGCGCCTCGGGCATCCCCGCCTGCTCGTGGTGTGCGGGGCGATCACGGCTGCCTACGGTCGCTTTCCCCCGGTGCGCCGGGCGTGGGAGGGTTTGCGCCGAGAGCTCGAGGCCGCAGCCGACGACGAGGCGGCGCGGGTCGTCGGCACCGAGACCCTTGTGTCCGCTCTCGTCCATGTGGCCATGCTCGTGGGGCACGACTCCCCCTCCGTTGCGCCAGGCTTCGGCGGTGGTGAGCATCTGCGGTGGCGGATCGCGCGCCTCGAGCATCCCGGCCCGGCACCGTGGCCGACGGCGGTCGTCGGCGCGGCAGGAGCGGCCACCGCCGGTGCGATGGCGCTCGTCGCCTGCGTGCTCGCCGGCGCACCGGCGAGCGTCGCCGGAACGCTCGCCTGCCTTGCCGTGATCGCCGTGATCGCCCTGCGCCCCATGTGGGCGTGGGGGCGCCACCGCGCGCTCGGCTGAGCTCGGAGCAACGGCACCGGGTGACTGCTCGCATGGGCATGGGCTAATACCTTTGATCCTCCCGACGGTCCGACCTCAACGACAGTTGCCACTCGCCCTGGCCTCATCCGACCGCGTTGACTGCTCTTACGAATATGTAGTAACATGTGTCCAGTCGCGAGTGTGAGTGGTGCTCCACGTCATGGACCAGGCTCGCCAGCTCGAAGGAGGCAAGGTATGGCCGTATCCCACGTGACACCTCCAGATGGCAACCTACCGGCGGGAGCGCGCGCAGATGGGGCGCTAAGCCCGCGCACGCAGGCCCTCGCCGAAAAGAAGGGCCCCGGCGCAGCGCTCTTGCTGCTCGGCTTACCGGTGCTGTGCTGTGGCGGTCCGGCGATCTTCGCCGCCCTGGCGGCTGCGAGCGCGGCGACCCTCGGCGCGGTCGGCGGGATCATCGGTGCCGTCCTCCTCGCGGTCGCCATCGGGCTCTTCGTGAGGCACCGGCGGCGTGCCTCGTGCTGCGTACCGGCCCCGGTGCAGAAGGCGTG
>JAJYWG010000517.1 GCA_021791615.1 Actinomycetes bacterium | reverse complement strand
CCACTGGCTGTTCAAATTCAGCCTTCCGTGGGCACGCGGCGTGCCAGCGGCCCGGATCGTCATGCAGTGGTGGTTCCACCTCTACCTGGACGTGGCCCATGCGCTCGGGTACCGCATCCTCTGGACGGCCCACGACGTCGTATCACACGAGCGAGTGTTCCACGACGACGATCGAGCACTCGCGATCCTGCTCCGGAGGGCGGACGCGGTCATCGCCTTGTCTCCGGCGTCGGCACGTGATCTCGCCCGGCGCGGCGCGCGTGACGTACGAGTCGTGCCGTTCGGTCCGTACCTATCACCCGACACAGAGGTGCCGGCGCGTGGATTGGCAAGGCAAGTGCTTGACCTCGACGACCAAGACTGCCTCGTCGTCTCGGTCGGCAAGGTCGAGCCATACAAGGGCGTAGACATCCTGCTCCGAGCAGTGGCGCGTCTTCCTGAGCAGCCTCGGGTGAAGGTCGTCGTCGCCGGCGCATGCCGAGACGACGCCTATCGGCACGTGGTACTCGAAGCGGCTCAGGTCGCGGGATCGAGAGCGACATTGCGTCTGGAGAGGATCAGCGACGAGGATCTCAGGCTGCTCCTCGCGGCGGCAGATTTTGCCGCGCTGCCCTTCCTCGAGATCACGAACAGCTCTGCCGTGCTCACTGCCCTTGCCTTCGGAGTGCCTGTGATCGTGCCGGAACTTGAGAACCTCAGTGACCTTCCGGAGCGCTGCGTGATCCGCTACCGGCCTGGCGAGGACGATCTCGCCTCGGCACTCGCTCGCTGCGCCCTGATGCCCGCACACGAGCGACGCGCGATGAGCGACGCTGCGCGCGCCTACGTCAGCGCCACGGACTGGACCTCGGTCGCCCTGGCCACGCAGCGCCTCTACGACGAGATTGTCACGCGCCGATAGACGATGATGGGGCAGTGGGCAGAAGAGCACATGCGGCGCGCGGTCGTCCGCCACTGAGCGTCCTCGCATTGACGGCGATAGTGGTGATATTCACCTCTGTCGTCGTGAGAGCGCAGAGCGTGTCGCCCGGGGTCCGCTTGGACGTCAGTCGGTTGCCAGCCAGGCCAGTCGCGCTCGTCCAAGCGGGCAATTCCAAGGCCGTCTGCATCTCGACGGGATCCGGCACCTGGAAGGCCGGCCTCCGTGCTGCCGAGCAGGCCACCGGCATCGACTTTCGATGCCTGGAGACCTTCTCCGACGCAGACCCAACGTGGTCCCAGTGGATGGACCCGTGGATCACCCACGCGAACTCTGGTATTCCCGAATGGGTGGCCGCGGACCGGCGGCAGCGTACCCTCATCGTCTCGGAGGATCTCATTCCCCAATCCCTCACCAACGACCCCGACCCCATTACCTGGGAGCAGCCGTGCGCCGCGGGGCAGTTCAACGGCTATGCGCGGCGATTCGCACGGGCTCTCGTGTCTGCAGGCCTCGGATGGTCGGTGATTCGACTAGGCAAAGAGGCAAACGGCGGCTGGGAGCAGGACTACGTAGGACAGACCTCGGCCGAGCAGCACGCCTGGGCGCAATGCTTCGATCAGGAGGTCGCGGCGATGCGATCGGTCCGCGGCGCACACTTCCTCTTCGACTGGAACCCCAACGCCTGCACCAACGCCCTGCCGCTCTCGAACTACTACCCAGGCAACGCTTATGTCGACATCATCGGCGTTGACCTGTACAACGCGGATTGCGCCACGCAGCTTCCGGGCCCGTCGGCATGGAGCTGGCACCTCTTGTACACGGAATCGTATGGCCTCGCCCAGATCACGGCCTTCGCCGAGAAGAAGGGCAAGCCGATGAGCATCCCAGAGTGGGGTCTCCTCGCGAGCCCGAACGGGCTGGCGGATGACCCGTACTACGTGGAAGGCATCGCGACTTACGTACAGAACCACGATGTCGCCTTCCAGTCGTACTTCGACTCCGGCGCCAACGGTGTGGTGCAACTTGGCCCGTCCACGCCGAAAGCGCTCGCCGCGTACCGCCACGCGTTCGGCTGAGGAGACGGACCCCGCCGCCAACCTCCTCGTGATCGCTCAGGCGGGGACTGTGTCACCACCATGCGTGCCGGTACCGCCGCCCTACGACGCGGAAGGGCCGACCGCGGACTCGATCGGCCCGACTCAGGTTGACTATCGTTGTGTCACGTGAAGATCTCCTTGGTCATAGTGAACAAGGACGAAGCTGGCCTTGCCGACACTCTGGACGCCATCGCGCGCCCGGGGACGGGACCGCTCGACGAGGTCGTGGTCGTCGACGCGTCCGAGGGGCGCCTCGAGCAGATCCGTATCGCCCATCCATGGGTCGAGTGGCGCGACTACCACCAGCCGAGCGGCGTACGCATAACCATTCCCCACCAGCGGAACATCGGGGTGCGCGAGTCGACGGGAGACGTCGTCGTCTTCACGGACTCCGGCTGCATTCCTGGAAAGGACTGGCTGCGGTATCTCCTCACTCCGATCCTCGAGGAAGGCGAGGCCGTCACCTGCGGTCCGGCGGTGTCTCCTGAGTCAAACGTCTACTCCGGGAGCAGGTGGTGGGGCAACACAACAGACCGCTACGTCTCCGCCGGCGCCACAATCAACATGGCGTTCCGGCGCGATGCGTTCGATGCCGTCGGCGGCTTCGACGAGGACTTCGGCGCGGGCGAGGACCTCGACTTCTCCTGGCGACTCACCGAGCACGGGTATCGCATCCGGTGGGTCCCCGATGCGGTGGTCGAGCACCAGTGGGGAGACCTGCGCCGCCAGCTCCGCCGAGCCTTCGTGTACGGCGTCGGCTGGGCACGCCTCTATCGCAAGCACCCCAACCGCCTGAAGAACGCGCTCCGGGAGCATCCGGTCGCGATCGTCTACCCGATCTTCCTGCTCTTCTTGCCGCTCACCCTAAAGTACCGTGCGTACCCACTCCTGCTACTCGTCCCGCTATGGCGGAACCGGCACGAGGATCTACCCTTCAGGGTCCTGATAGACCACCTCGTCCAAGGGGCGGGTGTCCTCGCCGAGGTGACCGGGCTCTATCGTTAGGGCCGTCGAGCCTCTCGCGCCCGCCGGAACTGGGCCCTGATCTCCTGCTCATCGAGATTCGCCCATCCGCGGACGGAGTGTGTCGCGAGCTTGCCTCGGGCCAGCAGCTCTTCCGGGTTCGCGGGCAGCGACTTCCACCCAAGCGCCAGCGGATCGTCCGGGCCACCGAACTCCCCGATCTGGAAACCAGCCGCCACAGTCATCAACCCCAGGAGATGGTCGTCGGCGAGGCTTGTGCGCTCCAGCCCCGCCAGCTCGAGCCAGCCTCTCTCGGCAATGGTCCGAACTGCGCCCGCCGGCTGGAGGTAGGCTGCTCCCAGCGCGTGCTCTCCGTCCTCGTAGCCGTGCTTCCTCGCCTCGCGGCGAAGCGCGCGAAGGGCACGCCGCATTACCGGACGGTCCAGACCGCGCACACCGCACTCCCGCCTCAGCGCGGCCGCTGGCCAAGATAGGTCTCTCGTCCTACCGTCCATGCCGAGCCTACTCGAGCCGAGCATCCCGATGCGTTGGTCACGAGCAAAGCGCTCCGCGGCAGCTTCTGCCAGCCCCGCCCCGATTATCAACGCATCCGCGTCCAGTCGCAACAGCACGTCGAAGCTCGCAGCCGCCAGGGCGTGCCGGTAGCCGATCGCGACATTCAGCCAGATCCGCGCGTTCCAACCCTGGCGACCCGGCGGGGGCGGGAGCACGTGGATCTCGTGGGACATGGACCGGAGCGTCCCGGCCACGTCACGGCCGGTGTCGTCGATCACGACGACCAGCCGCGGCGGCTCGGTGTAGGCCAAGACGCTCTCGACCGTGTCGACGACGTCGTCGGCCGGTCCCGCGGGGATAACTACTGCGAGCGACACGCTCATCCCGTCGTCCCGATCTTCCCCTGGTGTCCTTCGCCGTTAGCACGCCCTACACGCGAGGACAACGAAAGCACGCCAGGTAGAGTAGCGATCATGCCCGCAGCTGCGATCTCGCGGATCACGGGCGCCCCCGACACCACATCCAAGCCCGGTCGCGTACGTACGACCCTGGGCCTCACCGGTTAACTCCGAGATGAAGGTCGTCATGGTTGGGCCCTACCCGCCGCAGCCGGATGGGATAGGCATTCACATCCGGAACATAGCTGACGCCCTCACTCCGGCTGCTCAGGTCGAAGTCTTGACTCGCCGAGGCCGCTACGTCGACACCGACGAGCACCGCGTGATGCGCGAGCTCTCCGCCAACCCGTTCTGCCTGCTCCGCACGACGCGTGCGCTGCTGCGATCTGGTCCTGACGTCTTGCACTATCAGTTTAACATACCAGCACTCGGCCTTGCCTGGATATGGGCAATTGCGGCGGGTCTTTTCGTCCGCAGGTCGCGTGGTGCGAGGCTCTTCATCACCCTGCATGAGGTCCGCCGCGACACGGTCCTCCTTGGGCCGCTCGGCGTCTTCATGTATCGTGCACTCGCTCGGATCGCAGATGGGCTTGTCGTGTACACGTCCGAGGCCCGTACCCTACTCATCGGGCGCTGCGGAATTGCCAGTGCCGAGATTGCCGTTATGCCGCACGGCGCTCCCGACTCGATCCGCGAGCCGAGCGACGCGGAACGAGACAGGTTGTTCGCGCGCCTCGATCTATCCGCACCGCCCGTGCTCCTCTTTGGGTACCTGCACCCGCACAAGGGTATCGAGCACCTGATCGCAGCGGTCGCCGATCTCTGCGAGCGTAGCCAGGCTCCGCTCGACAACAGGCAGGTGTTGATTGCCGGCTCGGTGCGCCCTCGAGCCGGTCTGTTCCGCCATTTTGAGCACAAGGACCGTGCCTACGAGCGCGCGCTCCATGACGCCGTCGCGAAGGCTGGGCTCAGCGATGTCGTCCGGTTCATGGGCTACGTCGAGCAGGAAGACCTCGACGTCCTGCTCAGGAGCGCGTGGTGCGCGGTCCTTCCCTACACAGACGCGACCCAGAGCGGCGTTCTCAATCTACTGGTGGCGGCGGCAGTACCCGTCGTCGCGAGCCGCCTGCCCGGGCTCGAGGAGACACTCGGCGACGCCGCGCTCTTCGTCTCGCCAGGGAGTGCTCCCGAGCTCGCCGACGCGGTCGGGCGCCTCGCACGCGATCCCGAGCTCCGTGCGACCTTGTCTGCCCGCATGCGGGCCGTCCATGACTCGATCACCTTCGCGCAGGTCGCGGAACAGCTCATGGCCCGTTACCAAGGAGCGCTCGCGACCTCGCCTCGCCGCGCCTGACCACTGCGGTCCGGGCCTGCTCGCAAGCGCCGACCAGCACACCCGCGGCGAGCACGAGGTGGTCAACCAGCGTGTACACCGGCCGTTGCCTCCTGCTCCTCCACAACGGGATCAACAGCAGTAGGAGATACGCCCTGAACCTCAACGCGATCGGAAGTCCGAGAAGAAAGAGCGAGTACATGACGGGTACGGCGTCGTGCTCGTCAAAGCGCCGCTTTCGGCTCGACTGGGCGCCTGAACCGAACACGTGCTTTGCATAGAGCCGCGCACGGCCCTTGCCGTACGCAAAGGAACGCCGCACCTGCCGACTACGACTGCCCCAGTCGTGGAGCACCACGGCGTCATGCCGGTACTTGATCCGCACGCCATGGTGGACAGCACGCCAGGAAAAATCAATGTCGGAACCGTACTCGAACGACTCGTCGAAATCCCCGACCTCGTCGAAGACGTCCCTCCCGAAGGCGACGTTGATCGTCGGACACTCTTTCAGGTAGGGCCTGCCCTGTCTGTCCAGTCGCGCGCGCGCGAAGAGATCGGCCGTACCTGTCGCGCCGACCCTGCCGCACGTCATCCTCTCTTGCCCCGACACGATCGGTTCGACGAGCGTCGAAAGCCATGCCGGCTCTGGCACGCATCCGCAGTCCGTGAAGACGATGATGTCCCCGGCCGCGGCCCGTACGCCCACGTTGCGCTGATGCGCGATGGTGATCCGTGCGCCCGCCGGAGGCTCGAAGTCGATCCAGCGGACCTCCGGGAACGCGTGCCGGATTTCCGCGAGCCGGCCCCGGGAAGCATCGACCACAACCACCTCTACTTCGGCGAGGACGTCCGGCACCGCAAGCGCGACTTCCGGGCCCAGCCCGGCCAGCGTCGCCGCTATCGCGGGCTCGTCCTTGCTGACAATCACGATCGAGGCGGTCGGCCTCGCTTGTCCCGCGCCGCCCTCGCCCACTACCGGAACACCTCCGTCGTACCGGTCGAATAGACGACATTCTTCACCGAGTTCAGAAAGGCCAACGGAAACCGCAGCAGCGTGCCGTCGTTCCCGACGACGGATCGGTCGGTGTGGTACTCGAGGTTCGTCGAGGTGGCGTACACGTACGCACCCGGCTCGATGATCTGTGGCAAGACTGCGGTGACCAGCCCCCTCAGGTGCGCGTACTCAAAGATCTGCAAGCCGCCGTAGACATCCGCGTACACGACCTCGCCGGGCCGGGCATGCGTTACCAACCACTGGGCCGACGCCAGGTCGGCTCGGGTAAAATTGTACCGCTGGTAATCCTCGCCGAAGTTCACCAGCTGGACCGCTCCGCTCCCGTCGAGCGCGTACGCTGCGAGTCCAGAATCGCTGAAGAGCAACAAGGACATCGCGAGCACCACGCCTCCCACGAACACCCCGCCTATATGGTGCCGCCGGGCGAATAGCCAACCGAAGACGACGGCCAAGCCAACCGAAATTATTGGTGCCCCCTGGACCTGCCCGCGGGGCGCATTGTAGAGCGTCGATACAGTGCCGCTGAGTCGCAGTAGAGCCAGCATCGCGAGCGTTGCAAGTCCGATGGACGCGATCTCGGCTAACGCGGGGTGCTCAGCCCGGCGCTCCCGCCACAGCAGGACGATTCCACCGATACCCATCACCAATAGCAAAAGCTCGTCGATTACCGTAGTGAGCGTCGATGTCAGCCGACCCGCCAGCGCCGGTATTCTTCGCTTCTCGCTCGTAACCGCTATTGCCTCCGGTGGGTACTTGTCCGTAATCGACGCGCGGTAGGGATGTATCCAAGGGTCGTGCGTGGCAACATAGGAGACTGCTCTAGATGCGAACGCAGACGGACTCGAACCTGTAGCAACATCTGCATTCAGAAACCTCTGGATCAACGACGACCCCCGTGCGCCCGAGAGGATCTGCAGGCCGTTGCTCTCGATGCTCGTAACGAGGTTCAGCACATTCTGAGCAGAGTGCGTCACTCCGACGTTCCAACCAAATATGGAACCAAGAGTCAACGCGATCACCGGCAAGGAGAACACGGGCATCGGCGTCGGGCGCGAGCGTCGACGCACGAGCCGGATCACCCCGAACGTCACGTAGCCTCCGATTATAACGGCGATGGCAAAGTACGCCGTTGAATAGTGGCTCACTGCCATGCCAGCGGCGCTCACCACGACGCCCACCTGGGCAACGCGTCTACTGATGTCGGCGTCGAACGCTGTCGCGACGAGCAGCACGAAGTAGAACAGGCCGATCTCCTGACGGGCCAGCCCAGTGATGTCCGCCGCGTACAGTCCCTGCACGACAACGACGATCGCACCAACCAGCGCCGCCCGCCTAGGAAACCAGCGCCCCGCCACGGCGAATGTCAAGACAGGGAAGAGGCTGAAGACAATCGGGTAGATAGCCTTGAACACGTACTCCGGCGACATATGCGACCCGACCACCAGTGTCGCTGGCAGGACCGTGATGCTAAGCATGGCCGAATACGCGTTTCCCGTTTTGGATATCTCCCAAGCTCCACGGTGCAACGTCGCCGTAAAGACCTGGTACTCGGACTGGATGTCGTAGCCGAACGGGTAGTTCGATCGCATCGCGAACATCAACAAGAGGGCGGCGGTAGCGGCGAAGAGCGTCATGCCGACCGCCCAATCCGGCGTTCGGCCGGACGAGAAGAACAGCGCGGCTAGCAGGATGCCCACGCCCACCTGGACCGCCACCGCAAGCACGGTGCCGCGCCCGTTGTTCAAGAGCTCCGCCCCCGCAGACGCCGCCAGCGGCACGAGGAACAGTGCCATCGCCACCGCCACCTGGAGCTTCGTGGGTACGGCTCCCCGGAATAGGTAGTCGAGCGGATCTCTGCGCCCGCGATGGGCGACGAGCGCAGCGAGCGTGACGGAATCAACGCCGATCACGACCGGCCATTGGCTGATTGGTCGAGGGACGCCAAGGTGGGGAAGTGAAAAGCTGTACACGACGCCCATAACCATCAGAAGGAGCATGCTTACCCCGAGGCTCCATCCGATCCTTACGGAGAGCCGTTCAGGGCGCATCGGCGTCAGCGACACGATCGCGAGACCCGGTACGACGAGCATGAAGACAAGCGCGTACAACCTGCTCGCCATTGTCATGTCGGCGAACACCGACGCGTTGAAGAGCCCGATCATCACGATGAGCGGCGCCACGTTCGCTATACGGGTGCGCATATCCAGCGGGCCGCAGGCCGACACCGCGGCCGATCCAGCTACTGATTGCCCTCCACTCTCGCCCGCGGGGCTCATGCCTCGTACCCGTCTCGCCGTCGCGGCGACGCACCAGTGAGAAGGCCCGAGAGCATCCCCGCGTTGTGCGCGGTCTCCTCGAGAAGTCGGAGGAAGGAGAAGGTGAGGTAGGCGGGGTTACGATGGCGTACTGCGGAGCGAGGTCCCTGCGGGAACAGGAACAGAGCGAGCACCGGCAGGAGCACCACCCATTTCCGCCGGCCGAGCAGGGCGCCGCATACCACCACTGCCATCGGTAGGGGGAACACGATCGGCCAACGGTGCTCTGAGCCGAGCAAGTACGCCCGCGCGTGGCCGCGTCCGTAAGAGAAATTCCGCCGGAGGAGGTCGCTCAATGTGCCTGCGTAGTCGTGCCGGATGACGGCGTCCGGCTCGAACAACAAGGGGCTTCGCGGGAAGCGCTCCCGGACCTTCGCGCACACGTACTCGTCGTCAGCGCCGAAGGTCATCCGCTCATCGAAGCCCCCGATCGCGTCCAGAGCCTCCTTTTTGAAGGACATGTTGGCGCCCGCAAACGAGTAGACGGCGCGAGCCTCCGCGTCGGTGCGGGGCAGCCACATGCGTCGGAGGTAGAGACCGACTCGGGCCAGGAGCGATGAGTGCTTGGCGAGCTCGACCTCCAACGGTGCGAGCGGATTGTACTCCACGAAGTACTGGTGAACGAGCGTCTCGACCCTGTAAATCTCGACCGGGCCTCCTACCGCGACAACGCCCTCGCGTCGATGCCCCGAGAGGAGCGCTTCGAGCCAGCGATCGTCAGGAATGCAGTCGTCGTCGGTAAAGGCGACGACGGGCGCGCTCGCCACTGCGATCCCGCTGTTACGAGCCCGGCTGATACCGAGG
The DNA here is from genome assembly GCA_021791615.1 of Actinomycetes bacterium. The sequence goes on along the minus strand of JAJYWG010000517.1, from coordinate 3,589 downwards.
TTGACCGGGTGGACGACGACGTCGAAGCCAAAGGACCTCGCGATGTCGCCGGTCCCATCCGTCGAGCCGTCGTCGACGACGACCACTTGGGCCAGGTCACGCACGCTTTGCCGCTCGAGCGCTTCGAGGCACGCTCCTATGGTCGTCGCTCCGTTATAGCTGCACACAACCACCGTGACGGCCGGCGCTCTTGGCTCAGGCATGTGGTGCTCCAACCCGGCTGGCAAGTACGGTCGCAAAGACCTCCTCGATCCGCGAGACTGTGCCATCCCAACTGAGCTCGGCGAGCGCCTCTTGGCGAACAAGCGGCTTCGCCAGACGCGCCTCCAGTGCCTCGGTGATCGTCGCCGCGAGCGCGTCCGCGGTCGGCTCGCATAGCCAGCCAGTCACTCCCGGCTCCACGAGCGCCCGCGCGTGGTTGTCCGGATGGTCGGTCGTCACCACCGGAAGACCGCAAGCGAGCGCCTCCGCGACCACGATGCCATAGCCCTCCCTGGTCGATGGCAAGACGAGCAAACTCGCCGACTTCATGCGCCCGAGTACGTCCGCCTGGGCCTCCACGCTGCCCACGAACTGCACCTGTCCCGCGAGGTTCAGGCCCAGCACAAGCTTCTGGAGCGCCTCTCGCTCCGGTCCATCGCCGACGATCGCGCACGTCACGCGCCCACGCAGGTCCTTCAGGCGCGCCAGCGACTCGAGGAGGATATCCACGTGTTTGTGCTCGATCAGCCGACCGACGAACAGCACGTCGACGGCGTCTGCATTGGGTTCCGCACTGGCGATCGCTTCGAGATCGAGACCGTTGGGGACGATCGAGACGCGTGCAGGGGCAACTCCGTGCGCGACCAGCCGATCCCTCGTGCCCGGCGACGGCGTGACCAGATGGTCGCCGACCCGCAAGGTCACCTGCTCGACCGCCGCCGCGATCCTGCCAAGCCCGCCCAGGTAGTGGGACCAGTATTCGCGCCCCCAGAACTCGTGCCAGGTGACGACGAGGGGGACTCGGCGCAGCCTCGCTACCAGCCAGAGCGTGAACAGCTGGAGATGAGGCATCTGGTCTGCCTCGATGAGGTCGTACTGGAATGACCTCCGTAGCAGTGAAAGGCATGCGACGGCGAACAGGACGGCTTCGAGGATCGAGCGGCGAGTGCCCGAGTACATCTGATACCGACGGCATATCGCGTGGTAATGGATGCCCCCATCCACACGCTTCCTCGGCCCGCGCCACCAGTGCATCGTGAACACATGCACCTCGAATCCCCGCGCGACAAGCCCGGACGCGACGTGCCAGTAGCGCATCTCCTTGCCACCTACGTGGTAGGGGAAGATGGCGTCCGTGACGAGCGCGACCACGCTAGGACGATCTACGCGCGCGCCTCTCATGACCGCTCAGTCGAGGCCTGCCGGGTATGTGCGCACGCGCGATCGGCTCACGGTCCTCGGTGCCACGATGCGCAGGTGGAAGTCGATGCCCACGGGGGGCGAGCCGACGTCAACCTGCACCTTCGCTGATCCCACGACCGGGGGAACGTCAAATGCCACGGTCAACTGGCGCGCTCGACCCGCAGCGACGTCGACGGCGCCCGCCGCGAGCTGGATCGACCTGGCTCGCGCTGTCAAGATGATTCTCCAGCGGTACCGGCGTTCGGCTCCCTCTCTATTGTCGACGACGAAGACCAACTCGATTTGCCGGCCTACACTCGCCGCACCAGGAAGTCGTGCCGGGTACTTGAAGTAGACTGCCGTGAAGTGCTGCTGCCGCGGTACGAGACCAGCGCGTCGTGCAATCCCCATGCCCGCGTACTGCCACACGAGGAGGAGTGCCAGCGCGCCGGCAACCATGCTGGTCACGAGCACGTTGCGCCGCGTGCGATCGCCGGCCCGGTGCTCGACTGCGCTTCCCGATGCGTTACCCACTGAGATGGGTGCCAGCTCCGCGCCCTGGGCAGCCTCTGTCCCGGTCAGGTGGACCGAGCCCGACATCGCAACCAACAAGCGCAGCCAAGCACCGGGGCCAGCCGGCTCCGGGGTAGGCTCAGGAGAGCCCAAGCAGCCGTCGTGCCCGCGCGGTCTACCACCGCCTCGAGTGACCGCAGCATTGGCACGATCGTAGTCGACCGTGTCGCGCCAGCCCTGCGCGCGACCTAGCTCCGGCGGCCGCGCCGCGCGACGAACCGCGCGAGGAGGCGTCTCCGCAGCTCAAGGAGCGGCGCGAGCACGACAAGCCGAACTACCGACGGCCGATGCTGGAGCGGCGGCCACGAGCGCGTCAGCTGCCACCAGCTCGCGCCACCTGCCACCGGCCGAGGTAACAGGTGGCGAAGGCCGTTGTGCCGGGCGTCGCGGTAGCGCGAAACCCAGTAGTCGACGGAGTCAAGGCTAGTTGTGAGCATGGGCGTGGCGCAGACCCAACCCCACGGAACACAGATGTCCTCGAGCCACGTATGCTCGGCCTGCCCCTTGACCTTCGCGATCGTCTCCGGGCTCGCGGGGCGCAGCAGAAACGGGGCGGTGCTCCTAACCTCTCTGCCCATGCGTCGTCCGCCGCGGATCGCGGCGGGCCAAGGGATCGGCGCGTCCGTCGGCCAGGGGTGGCAGAGCACCTCGAGCCCAGCGGCTCGGTACCGCTCGGCATGAATCGTCTCGTCTAGCGCGAACTGCATCCCCGTGCTGGCCCAACGACCCAGGTGGTAGAGCCCCGTATCCGTGAGACCGAACCTCCGAAGCCGGAGCACCCCGCCGGGCTGGGCAACTTCGACCTGGTCCCCGAGCAGGATGTCCCTCGACAGAAGGGCCGTGTGGATGTTGACGCAGCAGGGATGCTCGTCGTAGATCTCCATGGCTCGCGCCTCGACCTCGTCGTCCCACCAGAGCACCTGGAAGTCGGACTGAATGAGGTGGAGGAGCCCGTATCGCTTCTCCAGCGCGCGGGCAAACGCGACCTCGTACGCCGCGTAGAGACTACCCACCTTGCCGTTGAGCCGGACGTCGTTAATCGACCTTGAGATAACCTCCAGCCGTCCGTCGACCTCGGACATGCCAATTAGCTCGGCGCGCAGTGCCGACTCAGGGCTCGCGTTGTCAATGACCAGCAGGTCCCCTTCAGGGACACACGACCGAAGCGACCGCACAGCGTTCAGGAAGTACCTCGGAAGGCTGTGGCCCACCACCACGTGAAGGACGCGCTGCGAGAGGTCCTTCCCCTCGACCCCTGAACTGGTCGGATCCCCTGAACTGGACGGACGGTCCCGATCGCCGCTCTCAATGTAGCCGAACCCTAGCCGATCACCCCGAGCAGGTGCTCCAAGGACGACAAGGATCCTCCATCACCGAGGATCAAGTCGGGTCGATCCGCGCGACCCGCTCCGGTCCGCGGATCGCGAGCCGAGCCCGGCGGCCAAGCGCCCGACGCTGCGACCGGTAGCACATCACCGCCTCACGCTTCAGTGACCGCTCTTCGCACCAACGCAGCGAGCTGTCTGCAACACACCGGAGCCCCATTGACCCGAGAGCACCCAGTTGCTCCCCAACCTCGACCGCACTCTCGAGCGCATAGGGAAGCTCCTGGTAGACGTAGACGTCAACCCCG
>JAJYWG010000421.1 GCA_021791615.1 Actinomycetes bacterium | reverse complement strand
CCACGGGCCCACATTGGGCGTCCAGATCATCGGGAACAGCCCCACAGGCCCCGACCCGGTCCAGATGGCCTACGAGTACTTCTCCAGGGCGCAAGCGGCCAAGGGGGGCAACAACTCGTCCAACTACAAGAACCCCAAGGTCAACAAGCTCTTGGACGAGGCGAACTCCTCCACCACAGCGGCCAAGGCCGCCAAGCTGACCTTGCAGGCCCAGGTGCTCGCCTCCAAGGCGGCGCCGATCATTCCGTTCAGCTTCGGCGACTACGTGCTCGCTGTCCACAAGGGCTGGAAGATCGGGCAGCTGGGCACGTTCTTCGATTCGACGGTCAACTGGGTCACAGCGTTCCGGGCGCCGTGACCGTCGAGGGGCCCCACCTCCTGCGCTCGGGGTCATCTGGGTAGATGGCGAACGTCGACGAGGGTATCCGCTCTCTCGAGCCGGCAGGGAACTTGTTCCAAGAGACGGGGACCCCGGTTCCAACCGGGGCCGTCCCCCCTCGCAAGGCCAGCCGCGTCTTGGGGCTCTTCGTGGGCGGGGGCATGGGGCTCTATGTTCTCCGCCGGCTCCTCCTTGCCATCCCGATCCTCCTCTTGCTGTCGTTGTGCGTGTTCACTCTCACGTCGCTGGTGCCAGGTGGGCCTGTAGCTGCCTACCTCCACGGACATGCGACCGATGAGGCAGAGATCAGGGCAGTCACCGCGAAGTTCCACCTCAACGACTCGTTCATCGTCCAGTACCTTCTCTGGCTCAAGGGGGTCATCCACCTCAACCTGGGACGCTCTCTCGACACCGGGCAACCGGTGATCCAAGAGATCCGGCAGCGGATCGGCCTGACGGTGACGCTGAACGTCGCCAGCTTCATCGCCTCGACGGCAATCGGAGTGCCGCTCGGCATCGTGGCCGCCTTTCGCCAGGGAGGCCGCGCCGACCGCATGGCGGTCGGCCTGTCGATCTTCGTGAGCAACGCTCCGGCCTTCGTCGTCGGACTGGTCTTCCTCTACGTCTTCTCGGATGCCGTCCATGTCTTCCCGCAGTTCGGGATCGGGTCTGGCTTCCTCAGTTACGCGGACCACCTCGTGCTGCCCGTCGCCGTCATGACGCTCGGCGGGTTGGGGTTCCTCACCAAGATGACGAGAGCGACGCTGCTCGACACGATCAACCAGGACTTCGTGACGTTCGCTCGCTGCCGGGGCCTCAGCGAGCGACGCATCATGACGCACTACATCCTGCGCAACGCGTTGATCCCCCTGCTGAGCGTGCTCGGGCTCATCGTGATCGGATTCCTTGCCGGCACGGTCTTCGTCGAGGACGTTTTCGGGCTGCCCGGGCTGGGGCAGCTGTTCGTGACGGCCGTTACCACAACGGACATCCCCGTGATCCAAGCGCTCGTCCTCATGACGGCGGTGTGGATCATCGTCGTCAACATCGGGATCGACGTGCTGTACGCAGTGGTCGACCCCCGGGTCGCATTCGAGGGCCGGCGCAAGTGAGCGTCATGGCGAGCGACTTGGCCCTGATGCCACGTCGTGCGAGGAAGAGCAGACCGACCTTGGTCGTGCTCTCAGGAGTGTTCGTGGTCCTCACGGTCGGCTGTGCCGTCCTCGGACCTTCGCTGCTCGGGACAAGGGCATCCGCGATGAACCCGTTCAGCTTCGGCACGGCACCATCTGCAGCGCACCTGCTCGGAACCGACGAGCTGGGCAGAACAGTCCTGGCACGAATCGTAGTCGGGGCAGGGAACGCCTTGCTGGGTCCGCTGATCATTGCGATCAGCGGCTTCGTGATCTCGAGTGCTGTCGGGGTGACCGTGGGGTACCTGGGAGGTCGGATCGACAACGCGACGATGCGCCTGGTGGACTTCCTGCTTGCTTTTCCCTCGCTCTTGCTGATCATCGTGATCGTGAGCGTGACGGGCGGCGGCTACGCGATGGCGATCGCAGTGCTCGTGGTCCTCAACGCTCCGAGCGACATCCGCATCATCCGCAGCGCTGTCCTGGCCCAGCGCTCACTTCCCTACGTCGAAGCGCTGCGCGTCACCGGCGTGCCGCTGAGGAGGATCCTGTTCCGCCACTTCGTGCCGAACGTCCTGCCATTACTCGTTGCGGACTTCGCCCTGGACTTCGCTGCCGCGCTGGTCGCGCTGGCCGGCCTCGCGTTTCTCGGCCTGGGGCTCCCTCCGGGAACCGCTGACTGGGGGCAGATGATCACGGAAGGCCAGTCCGTGCTCTTCAGCAACCCGTTCGCCTCCCTGGCGCCGGCTGCATGTGTCGTCCTTCTCGCGGTGTCGTTCAATCTCCTGGGCGACTGGGCACACAATCGGTTCGCATGACCGACCAAACCGTCATTCCCGCCCTGCGCGTCGAGCAGGAGCCGCCCGGTCGCGATCTTCTCGAGATCGCTGATCTGGAGGTCGCGGCCGACGCGGGCACCTTCTGGCGCACGATCCTGTCGGGCGTCTCCCTGCGCGTGGGTGCGGGGGAGACCGTCGGGGTCGTCGGGGAGTCCGGCAGCGGAAAGTCGATGATGGCGAAGGCGGTGGTCTCCCTCCTGCCCAAGGGCGTGCAAGTGCGGAAGGGACACGTCCGGTTCCGCGGTGAGGACCTGGTCGGTCACGATGCCAAGCGCATGCGGGCCATTCGGGGACGGGGCATCGGACTTCTTCTTCAGGACCCCTTCACCATGCTGAACCCGGTCCTCCCCTGCGGTGAGCAGATCGTCGAGGGGCTGCGGACCTCGCGGCGCCTGTCGCGTCATGAGGCGTCTCGAGAGGCGACGGCACGTCTTGCCGAAGTCGGCATGAGGGATCCTGCCGGGGTGGCACAGAGCTATCCGTTCCAGCTGTCGGGCGGGATGCGCCAACGGGTGGCACTCGCTGCGGCGCTGAGCAGCGATCCGCAGCTGCTCATCGCCGACGAGCCGTCGACCGCGCTCGATGTGACCACTCAAGCGGAGATTCTCGAGCTGCTTCGGTCGGTCCAGGAGGCTCGCGGGATGGGGCTCATCCTCATCACCCATGACCTGCGAGTGGCGTTCTCGGTGTGCGCCCGAGTGTACGTCCTGTACGCCGGAAGTGTGCTGGAGGCCGGTCCGACCGGACCGTTGCAAGAGGAGCCTCTCCATCCGTACACGCTCGGATTACTCCTCTCGGAGCCTTCGGCGGAAGGACGGGTCTCTCGACTGGCCGTGATCGAGGGCTCGGTACCAAGTCCAGACGACGTGCGGGACCGCTGCGCCTTCGTGGACCGGTGCCGCTTCGCAGCGACAGTCTGCAGAGCTGGGCGTCCCGAGTTGAGGGCGATCGGTGGGACACGGGAGAGCGCCTGCGTGCGCATCGCGGAGATTCGTGCGGACATGCGCCAAGCGCAGCAAGAGGTCTCCGCGAGATTGGAGGCCGCTGTCGCAGCCCCTGCGCCATCCGACGACTTGGTGGTGGTCAAGGACCTCCGGAAGGTGTTCCGACTGCCGAACCGGCGTGAGGTCGTCGCCCTCGAAGGGGTGTCGTTGCACCTCAGCGAGAACGAGAGCGTCGGGTTGGTCGGAGAGTCGGGCTCGGGCAAGACGACGGTCGGGCGGTGCCTGGTGGGCCTGGAAACTGCTACAAGCGGCGAGCTCACGATCGGGGGGCTCGACGCGCACGACTATGGAGCATGCTCGGCCCGCAACCGCCGAGCGCTGCGGTCGATGGCTCAGATCATCTTCCAGGATCCGTACTCCTCGCTCGACCCCAAGCAGACCGTGGGTGCTGCGCTCGCAGAGACGTTGCGAGTCAATGACACTCCTCCCGAGCAGATCCGAGCGCGCGTGGACGAACTCCTCGAGTCTGTCGGTTTGCCGCTCGGCTACGCGAAGAGGCGCCCGGCGACGCTTTCGGGCGGTGAGCGGCAGCGGGTGGCCATTGCGCGAGCACTGGCCGTCGATCCTCGGCTGATCGTGTGCGACGAGCCGGTCTCCGCGCTCGACGTGTCGGTCCAGGCTCAGGTATTGAACCTGCTGCGGAGGCTTCGTGAGGAGCGGCGCCTCAGTTACCTCTTCATCACCCACGATCTTGCGGTGGTCCGCCAAGTGGTCGACCGCATCTACGTCTTGTACGAGGGGCGGATCGTCGAGGAAGGACCTGTGGACAAGGTCCTCGACGCACCGAGCCACTCCTACACCAAGCGGCTGATCGCCTCGATCCCGGCGTCGGCCAACAAGAGGAGGCACGATGGCTACGACTCACCATGACGCCAACTTGACGGGAGGCGTTCTCAGACCCATGCCGATGCTCTATCAGGAGAACTTCTCGGCAGCGGAGCTTCGAACCCGACGAGAGCGAGTGGCGGACGCGATCGGAGGCGACGCGGTCGCGGTGCTGAAGGGAGCCGGAATGGGGCCCGGGGCCGAGCTGTTCCGCCAGACCAACGAGCTGTACTACCTCACCGGCATCGAGACCCCGCACTCCTATCTGCTGATCAACGGGAAGAGCCGGTCGAGCACGTTGTACCTGCCACACCGTGATCACCAGTCGGAGCGCAGCGCCGGCAGGCTGCTTTGTGCAGAGGACGCCGCTGAGGTGGCCGAGCTGACCGGCGTGGAGCACGTGTACGGCTCGGATCTGCTGGCGAAGGACCTAACCGGGCTCGCGCTTCGGGGCGCCATCGCGCGCCTGTACAGCCCCTTCCAGCCAGGCGAGAGCCCCGCTGCGAGCCGGGATCAACTGCTCGGGGTGCAGGCACTCGAGGACGCAGACCCCTTCGGCGGCCGCCCGAGCGTGCAGGGCCACTTCCTCGGCCTCCTGCGCCAGCGGGTCCCTCAGCTGCGCCTCGCCGACCTGTCCCCGATCCTCGACCTGCATCGCATGGTCAAGAGCCCTCGTGAGCTCGACCTGCTCCGAGAGGCCGGGAGGTTGACGGCTGCCGGCGTGTCAGCCGCCATGCGAGCAACGCGGCCGGGGCTCATGGAGTACCAGTTGAGCGCCGTTGCCCGGTTCGTGTTCCAATCGGGAGGCGCGCGAGGCGACGGCTACACGCCGATCACCGCGAGCGGCGAGAACGCGTGGTTCGGTCACTACTCCCGTCAAGGGAGCCCGCTCGAACCCGGCGACCTCGTCCTCATGGACTACGCTCCTGACTTTGCCTACTACACCAGTGACATCGGTCGGATGTGGCCAGTCTCAGGGCGCTTCAGCAGTGGCCAGCGGATGCTGTACGAGTTCATCCTCGAGTACCACCGCACGTTGCTGGGATTGATCAAGCCGGGCGCCAATGCTGATGCCGTGATGGACGAAGCAGCTGAGCACATGGCCTCGGTGCTCTCTCGCACGAAATTCGAGCGTCCCAGTCACGTCCAAGCTGCTCAGGGAGCTCTCGAGTTCCGCGGGCACCTTTCGCACCCGGTCGGAATGTGCGTGCACGATGTGGGTGACTACCGAGCACGACCGCTCGCTGTCGGGGTGGTGTTCTCCGTCGACCCGATGATGTGGATCGAGGACGAACGACGCTACATCCGGGTCGAGGACACCGTCACCATCACGAGCGACGGAATTGAGAATTTCACCGAAGGCGCTCCGCTCGATCCCGATGAGATCGAGTCGATCATGGCAGACGATCGCAGCGGCGAGCACTTCACCCTGGCGCTCTCGTAGACGTCTGACAGCCCGGGAAAGCTGGAAGACCCGACCTCCTGACGGCTCAGGAAGCACCATTGCACGACTCACCAAGGAGAGACGTGGATACGGACACCGTCATCGAAGGCACCATGATCGAAGAGATCGACGTCTACTCCTACTCGCTTACCTATGCGCACGGAAGCTACGTGATGTCGAGCAACAGGCGGGTGGACACGCTGCGCAGCATCGTCGTCAGCGTTCGCACGCGCAGCGAGGTGACGGGCTGGGCAGAAGTGTGCCCGCTCGGATCCAACTATCTTCCGGGGTATCCAGGCGGGGTGCTGGCTGCGCTCGACGAGCTTGCACCGGCGCTGATCGGTGTCGACGCGTGCAATCTCTCCTTGGTGGGGGACACCATGGAGGCGTCCATGCGTGGACACGAGTACGCCAAGAGCGTGATGGACGTGGCATGCTGGGATGCGTTCGGGAGGACGGTCGGGCTCCCGGCTGCCTCGCTGCTCGGCGGGGTACTGAACGAGTCCTTCCCCCTCTACGTGGCAGTGCCCCTCGGTTCTCCCGACAACATGGTCTGCTTTGTCGAAGAGGCGATGAAGAGCGGCATTCACCGGTTCCAGCTCAAGGTCGGCTCGTCTCCCATGACAGACGTTGAACGGGTGACGGCGGTCGTGAACGCGACGGGCGACGAGGACGTCATCGTCGCCGATGCGAACGGAGGATGGCGGTTGCAGGATGCCATCGTGGCAGCACGCTCCATGGAACAGCTTCCTCGAGTGCGTTTGGAGCAGCCCTGTCAGACCATCGAGGAGTGCATCGCTCTGCGCTCGCTCACCTCGATCCCGATCGTGCTCGACGAAGTGATCACTGACGTGGGCGCACTGCTTCGTTGCTACAACGCGGGAGCAATGGATGCGATCAACCTCAAGCTCAGCAGAGTGGGCGGCCTCAGCCGCGCACGTCTGCTTCGCGATCTCGCAGAAGTGCTTGGACTTCGAGTGACGATCGAGGACACCTGGGGTGGAGACCTGACGACGGCCGCGGTGAGCCAGCTCGCGGCGAGCACGTCACGCGGTGCACTCTACAGCGCGTCGTTCATGAACGATTGGACTCTCGAACACGTCGCTGGTTATGAACCACGCTCGACAAATGGACGCGGCGTGGTTTCGCTTCAACCGGGACTAGGCGTCGAGGTCGATCTCAAGGCGATCGGACCGATCATCCGGCGGTACAATTAGTGTTGTGGAGCGGGGAGCGGAGGAGCTCGGACGAAGGACAGGAGCGAGCTGACGTGACGGGACGAGGGAAGTTATCGGCTGGGGAGGGGGATCGCTGCGGATCGCCGTTCAGTGCTCGGGGGTGTCGGCGATGACGACCACCACGCGGCGCCGGCGAACCACGGGAGAGCCGTTCCACCCACTGCGCGGGGAATCGCTGGCGAAGCGGGTCTCACAGGCGCTGATCGCTGCGATCCTCAGGGGAGATCTCCCTTCTGGGGAGTTCCTCCCTTCTGAAGAAGTCCTCTGTGAACGGTTCGAGGTGAGTCGGCCGGTGGTCCGCGAGGCGATCCGGGTGCTCGTGCATGTCGGCATGGCGCGGACCCGTCAGGGTCAGGGGAGCATCGTGTTGGACGAGGCGCACTGGAACGAGCTCGCGCCTGACGTACTACTTGCTCGGATCGAGACCGGGACCGTGGAAAAGGTCATGGATGAAGTGATAGAGCTTCGTTCGATCCTCGAGACCCGCGCTGCAGAGCTGGCGCTCGAGCGTGCGACTCCTGCCGACGTCGAGCGCATGGTGGACCATGTGAGGGCGATGGAGGAGTCGTTGGACTCCCAAGAACGGTTTCTCGTTCACGACCTTGCCTTCCACCGGGAAATGGTGAGAGCAGGGGGAAACCGACTGGTGCTGAAGCTCTTCGATCTGATCGAGCCAATGCTGCTCTCAGCGCGAGTCGCCGCATTCGAGCACCAACGTCTTCCCGACGGGATGATCAGGGGAGTCGATGAGCATCGAGCGATCGCGAAGGCCTTGGCGGACGGAACATCGGACCAGCTTCATGAAGCGGTGATGCGTCACCTCACCGGCGCCCGTGAGCGCGCCACGGAGGTCGCACGCTCGCCCATCGAGGCTGGTGACCAGCCGGATGCCTGACGCGATCTTGTGGATCGGACCTCGTCGGCGAGCCGCGAGATCGATGAGCCCGCCTGTTGCTGCGTGGCGCAGATGACGCCGGTGCGCGCTCAGCCACCGGCCGAAGACGTCGTCGCGACGCTCTACGGCGTCGGGGACGTGCGTGTCGAGAGCCGACCGCTCCCTGAGCTCGGTCGGCACGATGTGCTCGTCGCGTTGCGCTCCGTGGGCGTCTGTGGCTCCGACATCCACTACTTCGAGCATGGCCGGATGGGTTCGCGTGTGGTCGAGTCGCCACTCGTGCTCGGTCACGAAGCCTCCGGAGTCATTGTCGACTGTGGCGAGAGTGCCAGACAGCACGAGATTGGCCAGCGGGTCGCCATCGAGCCTGGCGTGCCGTGCAGACGCTGCCGTGAGTGTCGATCTGGTCGTTACAACCTCTGTAGGGATATGCGCTTCCTTGCCACGCCGCCCATCGACGGCGCCTTCCGACGCTTCATCGCAATGCCTGAGGACTTCGTCTTCGAGATCCCGATCGAGATGTCGGATGACGCCGGAGCTTTGCTGGAGCCGCTATCCGTCGGCATTTGGGCATGCAAGCAGGGCGGAGTCTCCATCGGCGATCGTGTCCTCGTGACTGGCGCTGGCCCCATTGGCAACCTCGCTGCGCAAGCGGCTTGCGTCGCCGGTGCTGTCGAGGTGACCGTAGCCGACATCAATGCGGACCGGCTCAGGCGAAGTGCCAGTTGCTCGTGCGTTCGCACTGTCACACTCAGGAGCGGTGCTGTCGAGGGCGAGTTCGACGTCCTCCTCGAGTGCACTGGATCAGCGGAGCTCACGGCGCAGTCGATCGTCTTCCTTCGGCCTTCGGGCACTGCAGTCCTTGTGGGTGCGGGTACGGATCCCGACGTCTCGCTCCCGTTGGACGCAATCCGTCGCCGCGAGCTGAAGGTCGTAGGCGACTTCCGCTACGCCAACACGTTTCCGACGGCGATCGCTCTCGCGAGCTCGGGCCGGATCGACCTCGAGGGACTCGTTGATGCAAGGTTCGGGCTCACAGAGATCGATCGGGCACTGCGCGCGACGAGGGAGGACCCGAGTCTCCTCAAAGTGATGGTAGACGTCACCATTGGAACCTGACGTCGTCAGTGTGCACCTGGGAGGCCGGGCGCCAGGGGAGTGGAGGAAGGAAAACTGGCCAAGGTGGCGCCGCGCCCATGGGCGGGCAACCCAACGTGATCGTCGGCCAGGGCATGGAGCCGTACCAGGCGTTCTAGAGTCAACGAACCAGCGATGGAGTTGAGAAGATGCGAATCACTCGAGTGACGGCCACGCCGGTGCGCATGCCGATCCCGCATGCTCCGTACCCGTCCGAAGGTGCGGGCACCAAGGTGCACTGGGACGGCAAGCGCAACCGGAGGACCCCTCTCAGGCCGACACCGGTGCTCGAGTACAACATCGTGCGCATCGAGACCGATTCCGGTGTGACCGGCATCGGAGAGGCCCAGGCAGATATCGGCTTCTTCGGGCAGACCGTCGAAGAAGTGACGGCAAGCGTCGAGGACTACCTAGGGCCACAGTTGGTCGGGAAGGACCCGTACGACCGTGAGCACCTCATGGCGCTGATCGACTTTCGCGGGAACTCCTGTGCGAAGGCCGGCATCGACATGGCACTGCACGATCTCGTCGGAAAGTCGCTCGGCGCACCCGTCTCCGTTTTGTTGGGCGGGCAGGCGGGAGGGCGTGTCGCCGTCGCGATCGAGATCGCTGGCGGGCCCGCCGCCGAGATGGCTCGGGCGTGCCAAGTGTTGATGGAGCAGGGTGTCCGCGCGTTCAAGGCGAAGATCGGGGGGTACCCCGACCAGGATGCAGAGCGCCTGTGCGCGATCCGGGAGGCGGTCGGTCGTGATGTGTCGCTCCGTGCCGATGCCAACCAGGGCTACACGCCCAAGGAGGCGATCCGCTTCGTCCGGCTCCTAGAGCGTGAGTCCGTGGCTTTGGAGCTCCTCGAGCAGCCCGTGCCGTCCTGGGATGTCCACGGAATGGCCTTCGTGCGTCGAGCGGTGGATGTGCCGATCGAAGCCGATGAGAGCTGTTACAGCATTCATGACGCGATGGAGCTCGTCCGTCACGAGGCTGCAGATGTGCTGAACGTGAAGATCGGCAAGGCTGGGGGGCTGCAGAGCGCCAAGAAGATCGCAGCGATCGCAGAGTCAGCGGGACTGCGGTGCGTTCTCGGCACGGCATTCGGTCTCGGTCCCGAGATCGCCGCAAAGCTCCACCTCGCCGCGTCCACGGCCCTGATCGTGGACGCGGTCGAGTTCACCGAGTTGAGCCTGCACGAGAACCTGCTCGTCGCTCCCGACGACCTCACGCTTCCGCTGAGGGACGGTCGACTGGAGGTGCCGCGAGGGCCCGGGCTGGGCGTGACCCTCGATGAAGATGCCGTCGAGGCGCATCGCTTGCAGCGCTGAGGCTCAGCGTGGACCGCTTCCCTGGGAACCCGCGGCTGAACCCGAACAGCCGGAACGCGGCGGATCGGACATCGGCGAGTGCCAGGGTGGACCCCCTGCTCGTGCACCGTCAGCCGCCGTGAGCGAGATCGCCCCCCCTCCAAGCGGCATAGAGCTGCGAGTAGGTGCCTCCCGCGGCCAGCAGCTCCCGGTGGGAGCCGACCTCGACCACGCGTCCAGCGTCGATCACGGCGACCCGGTCTGCGCGTTCTGCGATCGTGAGGCGGTGCGCGACGGTAATGGTCGTGCGCCCGGAGGCAAGGCGAGCCAGCGCAGTCTCCACCCAGCGCTCGGTGCCAGGGTCCACGCTGGAGGTGGCCTCGTCCATGACCAGGACCGCCGGGTCGGTCAGGGCTGCCCGCACCAGCGAGACCAATTGGCGCTCGCCGGCCGACAGATGAGATCCCCGCTCTCCGACGTCGGTGTCGAGCCCGTCAGGAAGCTCGGCGAACCTCTCTGCCAGCCCGAGCGCCTCGACCGCGAGACGCACTTCCTGCTCTTGGGCTGCTCTTGGGCGCTCGGCCTTCCGACGAGGAGGTTGTCCAGCACCGACCCTCGGAACAGGAACCCCTCCTGAGGGAGCACGACGATGCGCTGGCGGAGGTGTGCCATGCTGGTGGAGCGGAGGTCGACCCCGCCGAAGCGGATCGACCCCGAGACGGGGTCGTAGAGCCGGCCGACGAGCTTCGCCAACGTCGACTTGCCGGCTCCCGTCGGCCCGACCAGGACCACGTGCTCGCCCGGAGGGATGGCCAGGTTCACCTTGGACATGACAGGGCTGTGGGCGTCGTAGGCGAAATCGACCCCTTCGATCTCGAGCGTGCCCCGCTCGGGAAGCGCTGCGGGTCGCTGCGGGTCGCGCATGACCGGCTCGGTGTCGAGGAGGGCCACGACGGTGGAGAGCGCTGCGCCTGACGACTGCAGAAGGTCGAAGAGCTGGCTGAGGCTCTGAACGGAGTTGAAGAGGTTGCCGACGTAGAGCACGTAGGCGGCAACCGCTCCGACCGAGGTCAGGCGGAGGTGGACGAAGAAGGCGCCCACCAGGATGATCACCGCCGTCGCCAGCACGCCAGCTCCCTCGACCTTGGGGAAGAACACCGACGCGAGGCGAACGGTGCGAAGCTCCGCTTCGAGCTGGCGGCCATTACGGCGTTCGAACTTCTTCGCGGCGCTGTCCTCTTGGCGGAACGCCTGGATGACGCGCACTCCAGCGAGCCCCTCGTCGAGCGCAGCAAGCGTCTCGCCGATGCGGAGCCGTACGGCCCGATAGGCGCGGGTCGACGCGGTTCGGTAGTGGGCGGAGGCGACGACGATCGGGACGAGGCAGATGGCCGTCGCAAGGAAGAGAAGCGGCGCGATCACGAGGAGCACCACGATCGAAGCCGCGAGGAGGCCGATGCTCATCACGAAGGTGCCGATGCCGCTCTGCACGAGAGATTCGAGGGTGTCGATGTCTGCAGTCATGCGCGAGAGGAGCTGTCCAGAGCTCTCGGCGTCGAAGAAGGACAGCGGCTGAGCGAGCAGGTGGGAGAAGACCCGCTTGCGAAGGTCGTTCAGCACCAGCTCCCCGGTTCCCGAAAGCAGGCTGGTCTGCCATCTGGTGAAGGCGAAGGATGCGATGGCCACGAGGAGGTAACCCGCGCCGGCCAAGTCGACGACCTTCATCGAGTGGTGATGCACGAGCCCGTCATTGATCAAGTACTCCACCAGCGCAGGGCCGGCGAGCGTGGTCCCGAGCGCTCCCAGCAGCGTGAGGAGCGCGCGCAGCACCCGTCCGCGGTAGGGGCGCAGCATTGCGAGGGTCTCGCGTGCCAGGTGCTGGCGGTCGGATGGATCGATCCGATGGACGTCGGTGGCATTTTCACCGGGGATCGTGGGGGTAGCGGACTCCGTCCTGTCGCTCGTCGTCACGTGGCGCGCCCATCTCGCTGGTGCCCAGACGGGCCGCTACCGCTGCCGGCGCCGGATATCGTGCCGAGCCCCAGGATCTCTCGGTACCGGGGGCAGGAGCGCAGCAGTGTCTCATGGGCTCCCTCGGCGATGATGCGGCCCTCATCGAGGAGCACCACACGCTCGGCCAGGGCGATGGTTGCCTCCCGATGGGAGATGACAACCACGGTCCGGCTCCCCACGATGGCTCTGATGCCTTCGAGTATCTGGCGCTCCTTCGCTGCGTCGACGGCCGACGTCGCGTCGTCGAGCACCAGCACCCGCGGGCTGGCGAGGATCGCACGCGCCAGTGCCAGGCGCTGACGCTGGCCGCCCGAAAGGGAAAGACCCCGGTCTCCGATGACGGCGGCGTCGCCTCGAGGCAGCCGTGCGATGAACCCAGCAGCCTGAGCACATCGAGCTGCCTCGGCGATCTGGGCATCGGTCGCACCTGGCCGCCCGACGCGCAGGTTGTCGGCGACACCGGCGTTGAAGAGAAAGTTGTCCTCGAAGACCATGCTGACCGCCTCGCGCACCTCCTCCACCGCCACGGATCGGAGGTCCACGCCGTCCAGGCGGACCGTGCCGCTGGTCGGGTCGTAGAGCCTTGCGATCAGTGCCGCAAGGGTGGACTTGCCACTCCCGGTCGGGCCGACGAGTGCCACCACTTCGCCCCCGTGGATCACGAGGTCGAGGTCGTCGATGGCGAGTCATTGTCAAGAGTTGTGGACGATAAATCTCACTCAGGCTGCGACGGACCCGGTGTTTTCGTCGGTGTCGGGTGACCCCGAGGTGGTGTCGCTCCTTTCTTGTAGCTTGCCGTCGATGAACGT
>JAJYWG010000409.1 GCA_021791615.1 Actinomycetes bacterium | reverse complement strand
TGCCGCTGGACGGGGTGGGTTCGCGTGCTCGGCCCGTTTCTTCGGCCACTTGGACATCTTGCGCTTGATCACCCGTGGGTTGGCCCGCAGTCGGCGGGTGTTCAACCTCGACAAGATCTCGGCGGTCGTCTCGGTGAGCGCAGTAGCGAGGCGCTCAGGGGGAAAAGGCCGACTGGTCGGTGACCAGGCGGCGGACGACGCGGAGCGAGGCGATGAACGAGACCCGGTCCGGGTCGAGCTCCTCGGGCTCGGCGGCCTGGTTGATGAGCGTCCGGATCGCGAAGTAGACGAGCATGTGGGCGTAGATCTCCTGGGTGACCATCGCCGGCGACTTCGACCGCAGCACCCGCCCTGCTCCGCGCTGGTGGGTCTTCAGCTCGTCGAAGGCGTTCTCTTCCTCCCACCGCTCGCCGTAGAGTGCGGCGAGCTCGAGGGCGGGCGCCTCGGCCGGGTCGAGCAGAGTGGTGACGAGCCGGATCGGACCCTCGTCGGGGTCCCGTGATGGGTGGGTGAGGGTGTACTCGATGACCCGGACGGTGACCGGGCCCCCACCGTTGCCCTGCGGCGGCCGAAGGACCGACAGATAAGAACCGTCCGGGAGGGTCGTCGTCACCGGAAGGATCGTGTTCGACCTCGTCCGCCAGCACAGTGCCGCTTTAGTCACCGCCGCTTGCCCCCACAGCTCGTAGCCGGAGAAGCCCCGGTCGACAAGGAGGAGCATTCCCGGCCGAAGCAACGAGAAGAGCTTGCGGGCGAGCGTCGTCTCTCCGGTCGTGCACGGTCCGATCTCCACCCCGATGATGGCGTGCGTGCCGCACTCGGCGAGCGCGGCGACCCGGGCTTGGGGGAACGCACCGTCGCCGCGGCCGGACCCCGGCCGGCCGAAGTGAGCAGCGTTCTCGGTGGTGTCAGGCAGGTCGAAGACCGTCCCGTCGATCGCGACGAGCCGGTGACCGCGCCACCACGAGCCGGCAGATCCCTCGGTCGCCGTCGGTGCGGCCACCCGCTCGAAGAGCAGCTTCAGCGCGTCGGGACCGAGACGGGCACGCGCCTGGGTGATCGCTCCCGAGGTCGGAACCTGCCACGACCCCCGCCACCGGGCCATCGTTTTCAACCCGCCGACCAGCAGTCGGGCGACCTCGACGTACTCCTCGTCCGCCCACAAGCACATCGCGAGGACGAAGTAGACGACGACGCGCGCCGGCAACAGTCGGTGGCGTTTCTCAACGCGGTTCGACGCCTCGAGCACCTCGTCGACGAGCGACGGCGGGAACGTCGCCGTCAGCACGCCGAGCGCGATGCGATCCGTGAGGCGCTCAGCGTCCGAAGTCTTGAGTTGACCGACCCGTGGCATCGGTCGATCTTACAGGATGAACCCTTAACTAAGTGGTATTGGGCTTAGTCGAGATTGGCCTGGACTACGCGAAGCGTAAACGCCCACCAGGCGCGGTTCGCGGGCAGACGGGCACGTCGAACGCCGATCACCTCGATCCACCCGTGGCGCCAGATCGAAGAGGATGGGCGCCTTGGGACCAGCCTCGGCCACTCGGCGTGAACTAGTCGGCCCGCAGCCGGGCACTCAGTTAGTATGTTGACCCACTCAAGTTAGGTCCGTGAGACCACGTCGAGCATTCGGATCTCGCGCCAGACGTTTTCGTAGCTCTGGTGGACCTCCCGGACCCAGGCGGGCATGGACCTCGTTTCGACGGTTACCTCGCGCTCGCCCCAGCCAACCTGCACAACCCGGCGATTGGCGGCGAAGTCGACGACTAATTCCCGGCGAAGGAACAGCAGCTGTCCGCGCCAAGATTCCTCTATGCGGAAGGTGGCCGAGGCACGGACCCCGTCGAAACCAACGAGATCCAACGTGCCCGGGAGCTGACGCAATCCGAATCGGGCGGCGAACTCGAACGACGGCACGTCATAGGACCGCTTCAGCACAGTCGGTGACCCCCGTTCACCTGTCGACAGCTCTACTGCGACCTGGCCGAGCTCGATGCCCTCGTCGCGCCAGTCATGACGCAGCGCGGGACGGGAGTGGGCCTCACCGTCGTCATCGTCGAAGCGCACCTCGAACCTGGGGCTCCAAGGCGCCTCCCCGGCGAACACGTCTCGAACCTTCGGGAGCTCGGGGAAGAAGCGGTTGCCGAGGTACTCGAGCCCGTGGATCAGCTCGAGCGCGGCATCCACATCGGCCGAGTCCAGCAAGAGGGTGTGGAAGAATCCCGACACCCGGCGCCCATCACGCCGATGCTGCAGGAACCCCTCGACCAGCAGCCACCCGCCGGTGACGCCCTGGATCTCCTCAGGTGACCACAACTCGGCCGGCACGTTCACGGCACCGGTCCGGAGCCACACCTCGTCTTCCGTTGGACTGGCAGGTGCCCACTCCGGAAGGCGGACGGGCGCCGCCGGCGGCTCATCGGGGAAGGATGGGTCGATGTCGGGCGTCACGTTTCGCCCGCCTCCAACCCACCGGTCCCGGCTCTGTCCAGCGTCAGCGAGCCGGCCGATCAGCTCGTAGTAGGCGATCCACCCGTACTTCTTTCCGTAGCGCTCCACGTTTGCGCGCTCTGGCCCGGATCGGCTGGCGGCTTCGGCAATTGCCCGGTCGACGTCGCGGAACAGCGCGGCACGCCACCCCAGATCCCAGACGCGGGCCATGACCTCGCCGCGGGCGCGACGGAAGCCAGGGTGATCGAAGTCATAGTTCTCTCGGCCGTTGATGGCCGTCCCGATCACGTAGTTCTCGAAATCCACGCCGAAGGTGCTGTCGCACTCCTCGGCGTTCGGGTCGTGGTCAGCCATCATCGGCGCAGGCAGCACAGCTGCGAACGCCAGCGCGAACGGTTCGACACCGGCAGGTACCGCACCGGGGTGGAGGGTCCCAGCGAGCTCGAAGGTTGCACGTATATAGCTACGCAGCAGCTCATGGTAGGTCGGGGGTCCGTCGAGGAAATGATCGCACAACTCGACGAGCCACCGAGCGAGGGCGTGCTCGAAGGGCCCACCGGGATCGGGCATTTGGTGTGCGCTGGCGGCACCGAATGCGGCACCGACGACGCGCTCAACAACGTACGGGTCGTCAACATCGAGCATGCCGCTAGCGAGGTCGAACAGGCGCTTCGGCTCCGGCCGACCGTACCGCTGCAGCGCCTTGGCCGCTAGATCGCGTACCTCCTCATTAGTGGACGTTAGTAGCCACGCGATCGCGAGCGCGTCCAGGTCGTCCACCTCGACGCGATCCATGTTCTCGGTCCAATACTTGATCAGCTTCTCTAGGTCGTCCAGGAGTAGGTCTCTGGCGCGATGGCGGACCCATTCGGTCCACTTGGTGTCGCGCTCAGCGAGAGGTAGCATTCGAAGGACCCGGTCGAGGAAGTCGGCGTTCAGACGGTGTGCCGGGGAAGCGCGGACCTCCCACAGCCGGTCGAATGGGTGCGGGCGTCCGTACCCGCGAGGACCAGTGGCCTTCCAATTCCCGGTGACGATCAACGTAGCGAGCTCGTCGACGGTGCAGTCATCGAGGAACTCGGACTCCGATTCGAGCTCCTGGGCGAGCACCCGCAATCGGTACTCGGCCGGGGCGAGGCACCAGAGGTGCTGGTGCGCGCCGAACCGGCGGGGCAGCAGGCCGATCAGGCTAATGGCCACGTCCTCGCCCAACGGATGGCTATCGCCGCCGAGTAGGGAATCCCAAAGGGTCGCTTCCGCGAGCCGTTCCTGGACCTCGGTGTAGGCCATGCGCACAAGGAGCGCGTCAGCGGTCAGGTACCCGGCGAAGCGGTCGAACACGACCCCAGTCTCGGTGTCGTCAGCACCGTCTACCTCCTCGCGGAAGAGAACCCCTTCCTCTTCGAGCCGTCGGAACAGGCTCTCGTCCCAGTTCGTCTCACCAGCATCGAGGATCGCCTTCGCATCATCGGACGGGAGCCGACGGACTCCTCGAGACCACATCTTCAACGCGAACGTGGCGAGGCGCCGCTTGATCTGGTCAGCGGGCACTGGTTCACGGGCGGGGTCCTCGGCCAGGCGCTGGCTGAACACGTCGCGGTACAGCTCGAACACACCGACGAGCGAGGTTGGCAATGCCTCTACACCGACCGGCTCCTGGTGACGTGGATTCGCGGCTTCGCAATACATGCGGACGAAGAGCGGGTTGTGGAACATCTCGGTCGGCAGCCAGGCGCCAGCGGGCCTGATCAGGTAGTGGTCGAAGTAGGCGGCGACGATGTCGTTGGCCTCGGACTGGTACCACTCGAGATCCACCTTCGCGGCTGCGCCCGGGACGGCGCGAGCAGCAAGCGCCTCGCGGACGGTGACGATCATCAGCACGTTCGGGTAGTCACCAAGTGCCGGCATTAGCTCATCGAGCAGCGGACGCCACTCCGAGGGCCGCTCGGCCTCGTTCAAGCCGTCGATGACCAGCGGGATCCGGGCGCCGGCCCGGGCGCCGGCTGAGTTGAGCGCTTCGAGGAGATGCTCGAAGCGCTCTATCTTCAGCCCGGGAATCCGTCGCGCCAGATCATCTAGGCTGCCACCGCCTCGCAGTCGCCCACCCTGGATGAAGACTCCGGAAGTCGGTCCGTCTGCCCCAGCAGTTAGCTGGGCAGCAAGGTGCGTCTTGCCCAGCCCCGCCGCTGCGACGACCGCGATCAGCGGGGCCTGTACGTCCGCGTGCCAGTCCTGCAGCCACCAGACAACGTCGCGGATTTCAGCGCTGAGGCCGGTGACGGCAAGGGCCGCCGGCAGGCGCTGCTTCCTCAGCTCAAGCACGAGGGCTCGGAGCTTGCGTGGCGACGTGGTTGGTGGCTGCTGGTCGGCGAGGCGCTCACGAACCTCCATCGGCCGAAGGTTTCGTCCGGCGTCGACGATCGCCCTCAGGTCGGCGACGAATCGGTCCAGATCCGCAGCGACGTCCTCGGCACGTGCACGAGCGGCGCCGTCATCGATGTCGGCCAGCGCATCACGGAGCGCCCCCGTACGGACGGCGGTGGCGTCGACACGCTCATCGAGCCAGTCGAACGGCTCACGGCGCAGGAGGGCCCGCTCGAGCCGATGCTCCACGTGATTCGTGGTGTGCAGCGGTTGTAGCCATCGGGCCTTGACCGGGGCGACGGAGCGCTCATGAGCGTTCGCGAGCGCTTCCGGGGACAGGATGAGCTCCCCGAAGAAGGTGGCGCGGAGTTCGTCGAATCCCGAGAGCTCCGCGTCGAAGTTCTCTGCCGCCCACAGTTTCGTCGAGATGTCTCTGGCTGGGCCGAGGGCGTCGATCCATTCCTCGTCCTTCTTCGCTGGACGCTGGGGAAGGCAGAGCACGAAGTCGGTCAGCCCGTCGACGTACTCGATCGCCTTGCCGAGGGAGACCTCGATCTGGTCGCGCTGGTCGCGGGTGAGCTCGTTGTTCCGGCCGAGGATGAACCATTTGCACGACCACCCCCACACACGGGGCGGATCCCCGAGCGCACCGGGGTGCTCGACCCGCAGGTAGAACTCGACACCTGGCTGATTGCGCCGCTCACGAAGAGTGCCCAGCGCGCCATAGCGGCGCGACACAATCGCCCGCGTGAGTGCCTCGAAGTTTTGGTCCGCGGCGCCCTGCAGGTGCTCCAGCTCCGTCAGGTCCACCGCTGCCTCAGCTGCCTGCGTCGGTCCGCGGCGTCCCGTCCTCGTCCCAGTCGTGGCGCGAGAACACCTCCACGCGCGCACCAAGGTGGAGAAGCACTTTGAGGAAGCCTTGGACTTCGGATTCCTCGGTCTGGACACGGACGGTAGATCCGTCGCGTTCGATCGAGTAATCGTAGGCGTAGATGTCGACGTCGGACCGCCCCATCTCGTAAAGCTTCAGCTTGATCAGCTCATTGGTGAGCGTTTCAGGCATGCGGTCGTCATGGCGCCGCCAGTCGTCGTCTGACCACTCGGCCTCGGCGAGGGCCTTCAGGGCCTCCATCCGCTCGATCGCCGCCTCCGCACCGGAGACCGTCTCGAATCTGCCGATCAGGACAAGGTCCATGGAGTGCTCGGAGCCGTAGCTGTGCCAGATCCTCACGCTGCCTCCCTCAGAGCTCGAACGGCGTCCAGGATGGAGCCCTCGATCGGCAATCCCACGGGCGCGTACGCGTTGGGACGGAGGAAACCGGTCGCGTCGACGTGCAGGTGGGCATCCAGAGGACGTTCACCAGGGATGGCCTCGACGGCCGGCAGCGAGGCCTCGAGCCCGGAACGTGAGATCGCGAGCCGCACCCGGGTCCTGGCAGTTCGTAGCCAACGAACCAGGCGCTTCGCGTCAGCATCCGAGATACCGAGCGTGGCCGCGGTCGGCTGCTCTGGCAGGAGCAAGAGCTCTGATGCACCAACGTCGGCGGCGAACTCGGCGATGGAATCGAGGTCGCCGATCGTGTCGGAGTTCACGACGGTGTTGATGCCGATCGGAGCCACCGAACGAAGCGCGGCGGCCGCGGCAAGGACCGCCGCAAATGGCCGGCGTCGGAGCCGTTCGTAGGTGGCACCGATCCCGTCGACGGACAGGCGCGCGAAGTGCACAGACCCTCGCAGACTCTCGGCGAGATTAGGGGTGAGCCGATGCCCATGCGTCGTGAAGGTCACCGCCATCGACGTCGACTCGGCGATCTGAACGCAGAGATCTGCGAACCGCGGGTGCGCGGTGGGCTCGCCGCCGCCGAACCCAATTCCGAGGCACCCGGCGCCGTCGAGCTCGACTGCCCAGGCGACCACGCGGTCCACGTCGAGCGCGGCGGCATGCTTGGGCGCGTAGCAGTAGGTGCAGCGGAGTTCGCAGGCGTTCGTCAACGCGACCGACAAGTATCGCGGAGCCTGCGAAACCTGGCCTGCAGGCACGTCCACCTCGTCGAGTAGGACGTTCAGGCCGGAAACGCGCTCGAACAAGTGTACGCCAGCTTCTGACAAACGCACCTTGTACGTCATCGCCTCAAGGATGCCACCTCTCGGAGGCATCACGCTGACCGCCGGGTGATCGAGGTTCCATGGACTGACCGAGTGGTGACGCTGTCCATTACGTGCCGATCAGCGGGTCTGCAGAATGAGCACCCAGAACATCGTGGTTGAAGAGGCTTCTGCCGCGCCATATCGACGGTTCAGGTACGCCGGGATCCACCGGCCCTTCGGTCCACGTCGCACCGAACGTGCGCACGTTACGCCGATCTCGCCGCTGGACGACACAGCCGCCCATAACGACGCCCCACCCAGCCGGTCGGGAGGGGTGGCGGACCACCCCGAACCGGCGATCTGGGCGGGTCCCCGTGGGCCAGGAGACCGGGCTGGAGCGTCGCTGTCTTGAAGCTGGCCGCGCCTCGCGGCGAGAGCCGGAGCTTCGCCAGCTCGACAGTGGCGTGTCCGAGTGACCACGATCAGTGGTTATGTCCGCCACATCTGGCTTCCGACAGCCACATCTCACTCACATCGGTGGCGATCCCGAGGCGCTCTGGGCGTCCTACTGGACCGAGGGATCGGTCGAGTCGCGCAACGCCGTCGTCGTGTTCTACGGGTCTCTCGTGGCGAGCGCTGTCGATCGCCTTCCGCGATCGATCCATGCGTACTGGGAGGTAGAGGACCTCCGTAGCTACGGCCTGCTCGGCCTGATGGATGCGATCACGCGGTTCTCGCCGGGCTCGACCGTGTCGAGCTTCCCGCGTTTCGCGACCAAGCGCATCCGTGGCGCGGTCTACGACGAGCTCCGTCGGCTCGACTGGCTGCCGCGGCGTGTCCGGCGCGAGGTCCGCAGCTACGCCGAGAGCGAGGAGCGGCTCGTTGGCGCGCTTGGTCGAATGCCTCATCGGGCAGAGGTGCTCTCGGACCTCGGTGTGAGGAACCCTGCAGAGGTGCTCGCTGCCGTGGCGAGCTCCCAGGTTCTTCGTCTTGACGCAATTCCCGGAAGCGGGTCGCTGCTGATCGGGAACGACGAGGAGTCGGCCGAGGATGAATTGGTCCGTCGCGACGGCGAGACGGCGGTCCGGCGGGCCGTCGAGGAGCTTCCGGAGCGGTGGCGCACCGTGGTCAAGCTCTGCTTCTTCGACGGTCACACCCAGGCCGAAGTGGGGGAGATCCTCGGTGTCACAGCGTCGCGCGTTTGCCAGATCCAGGCGAAGGCGCTCGGTCGGTTACGGGATCTTCTCGTCGCCTGAGCAGTACCGAATCCTCATCACGGTACTTCGGTCGCAACCCGTCATCATCTAGGTATGAGACCAAAGACAGCCCCCGTCGCCATCGACCTGCTCTCCCAAAGCAAGGCGCGTGCGACTGATCTCGTCTCGCTCGAGCTTGCTGACGCGGTCGGCGACGACAAGCGCACGGTCGTCGTCGCCGTCTACGACAAGCTCGACCAAGGTGCGTACCTCGAGACGGTCCCACCGCTCGACCGACCGTTCGATGGCCTTGTCGACGGGGCGACGGCTGGCTCCCGAATCGGATCGGCTGTGGTGTTCACCGATGTCCAGGTGGGGGATGAGGGTGCCCCTGTCCAACCCATCTGCCACATCGTCGTGGCGGAGCGACGGGGCCAGTCGGTCGAGCTTTTCTACGGCACCGGCGACGGACCGGCGACTCGTCACGAGATCGCCGACTTGCCGACACCTGCGGCGCGGCGCTTTGGCGCGCTCGCCGAGCTCCGCGCCGGGGGTGTCGTGGACACGCCGCCGGTGCTCCTCGCCGGCGAGGTGCTCGGTGCGTTGTGGTGCTTCTCGGTGCTGTCGTTCGTGCAGGTCTTGGGAACGCCACTCGGGGTCGATGTCGTCCTTGCTTCCGACCCGCTCAAGTTTGTCGACCCCCGAGAGCCGGGTCGGGCATGGGAGGCGATCGCTCGCCACATCGAGATCTCAGCCGCGCCAATCCTGATCGCAGGAGTCGACATCCGCCCGTTCGTCGAGTGGATGGGTGACGGGGGCCTCGGGTGGGTGCTCCTTGGCCAGCAGCCGCGGACGGCAGAGCTGCGGGCGATGCTCCGACAAGCCCTCGACGACGAGGCGCGGGCCTGTCTTGCCTCAGCCTTGCGCAGTCGGAGCTGGTGGCCAGGCCGCTGAGCAACGGCTCGGTGCTCGGCTCCTGCTTGGTAGGAGACGAGGGCGGGGGCTCGGGCTCGTGTCTGGTCGCGGTCGTCGTGCTGCACAGTTCGACTGCCCGGCCAGGTTGTGCACATGACCATCTACCACGTTCGGGGAGCGATCTCCTCTGAAGCGACGTTACTGCGCAGGTTTCTGTGCATGAACGAGCGTCTCGGCTTTGCTGTCGAGACCTCTCCGACGACTGGTCGGTTGCTCAGCTGGCAGATTGCCGGCCCAACCGACGAGTTCGTCGTCGACGCATCCATCTGGCCTCTTCGAGAGGCCTCGATACGATCCGTACTGGAGGATCGACGCAGGACCAAGCTCATCTACAACGGCCAGCAGCTCGCGGGGTTGGTCGCTCGCTACGGCGTCATTCTCGCCGGAGTGTGTGATGGCCTTGCCGTTGCACGGCTGCTGCTTGCTGGTCTCGAGCCGGCGCACTTTGTCGACCTCGGGTTAGGTGGACTCGAACTCGGCGAGCTGGTCCGGGTGCTTTTGGACGAGGGTGACTGTGTCGATCCGTTGCTCATCAGCGGCCGTCATGGTCGACTCAACGCATCTGAGGCGCATGCCGCGGCACTGCATGTTCGTCACGTTCGTCGCGTCGGCGAGCCCCTGTTGGCTCAGGCGGAGCTGGCTGGTCTCGAGCGGGCAGCGCGTCTTGAATCTGCTGTCGCACTCGTCTTCGGTCGTATGGAGCCCGACGGGCTGCGGATCGACCGGCGACGGTGGCGCGAGCTGTGTGGCGGTGGCTTCGATGCTGCTGTCGTCGCAGAGCGGACCCTGTGCGACGCTCTCGGCGTCGTCCAGGACCATTCAGGACGCTACGTCGGGTTCAACGCATCGAGCCCACAAGACGTTGCTGGACGCCTCTCGGAGCATATCGGCACAGCGATCTCATCGACTGCTGCCAAGGCATTCGAGTCAATCGCCCATCCCGAGATTGCAGCTCTCCAGGCTTACAGGTCGGGGCGCAACCTCGCCCAATGGGCCGCGGTGCCTCGAGACGGTGCACTTCGGCCATCGTGGTCGGTGCTCGGCACCGTCACGGGTCGAGTGACGTCCCATGACCCGAACGTCCAGGGTATGCCGCACGAGCTCCGCGAAGCTGTCGTCGCCAAGGACGGGCTGCTGTTCGGCTCGTTTGACTACGGTCGCCAAGAGCTCTACGTGCTCGCGGCGGTGTCGGGTGATGGCGCGCTCACCGACGACCTCGCTCGTGGCGATCCGTACGAGCGGATCGCCACTGCGGTCGGCGTTGAGCGTGGTGTTGCAAAGCGGGCGCTGCTGTCGGTGAGCTACGGCTCGCAGGCTTCTGGGCTCGCGGAGGCATGCGGTATCACGGTGGAGACGGCGCGGGTGCTGCGTCGTTCTCTGCAGGCGACGTACCCGCAGGCAATGACGTTCGGCTCGCGGGTACGCATCGAGGCGGCTCCTGACGCAGGGACGGGCTTGCTCGTTCGGGCTGATGGGGTCGGCGAGGTGCGGACGCGGCATCGTCGGCGGCTTGTCCGCCGGCACGGGTCGAGCCGGTTGTCGGTGGCCAACACCCCAATCCAGGCGACTGCGGCCGACATGGTCAAAGAAGCCCTCGTCACCGTGGAGCGGGACCTGCGTGAACAGATCCCGCACGCGCGCATCGTCGGGACAATCCACGACGAGATCCTCGTCGCGGCTCCCGCCGACAGCACGGACCGCGCTCGCGATGTCGTCCAATCTGCGATGACGCGCGCCGGCGAGCGCTGTCTGCACTTCCCGTCGCCACCGGTTGCCGGCGGCTTCGCCGAGTGCTGGGCTGCTGCGACGCACTCAGCGCAGTAGCTACCACGTGGTGTGATCTCCCGGGGGCTCGCCCCCGGGAGATTTTCCTTAAGACCGTGTCGGTTTGTGTCGTTAGGTTGGTTTGTGGCGCGTTACGGCGGGCCACGCGCCTGTTGCTAACTGGAGGTCGCAATGTCTGTCTCGTCGCGCCCGCAGACGATCAACGGAGCACTCTATGCACGGCTCGCCGCGTACAAGGAGTTGCTTCAAGACGGTACGGAGCGAGAACAGGCACTTGCGCGTGCCGAGCTCGCCCAGTGGGTCCTCCTCCGCTACATCCCGGCGATTCTGCGTATGAAGTACCCCGGTCTGGGCTTTGACGTCGACCGCGAGGGGATCATCGCGGAGGCACAACTACTCGTGTGGAAGCGCTGCGAGGGGATCCATGTCGCGGACGAGTCCCCGGCGCATCCAGCGCTCGTTGGTGGGCTCGCGCGCAGCGTCTCGGAGAGCGTGGCCAGGGACCCGCGATCGCGCAGTCTGTGTCGTGATGCCCCGACGCTTCAGGCCATCGAGTGGTCTCGCTCACCCGCGGAGATTCTCCGCTTCATCGAAAGCACCGCGCGTGGAGCGCTTCGCGAGGCGATGCGCGGGCTTGATCCGTGCAAGCGGGTTGCGCGAGAGCGATCTCGGGAGTTCGCCCAGCGGATGGACGAGATCATTGCACAACGTCGCAGAACCGGCGATCATCGGCAGCGCCTAACGGCGCTTGAACGACGCCAGTTGCTCGCCGAGGTCGCACCGAACGCGACCGTCGCAATGCTGCAGCGAGTCGAGCATGGACGCGTCGCTGGCGAAGAAGAAGCGCTCGTCGCATCCGAACCGCTTGGACCGGAGGAGATCGTGACGAGTCTCGGCGATGCGCGGGCACGCAGACGTGTCATCGAGGAGATCGCAGCGCTCGATCGGGGAGCTGCGCGGGTGGTCGCTCGGGCCTTTGCGGGCGAGACGATCGGGGCGCGAGATCGCGCCGTTCTCGGTCGCACAGAGGGCGTGCTCGCACGGTTGCACGCCTATCTCGATGTCGGTGGCCGCGCAGGCGTTCCCCAGCGCTGCGACGAGCCCGACGACGTGCGACGCGAACTCATCCAGCGGGTCGCCCGCGTGGACTTCGTGGCTGCGATGATCGTAAAACGCATCGCGGCTGGCGGAGACGTCGGTGCGTGGGAGCGCGAGCGCCTGCGGGCGACCGCGGACGTCGTGTCGATGCTGCTCGCGGCAGGCTCTTCGGTCGCTGGGCTCGCGAGCGTTGCCAGCGCCTGAGGTGTCTGCGGGGCCGTCGCGTCGGCGCGTGCGACGACAGTGCTGGGTTGGGGCGAGGTGAGGCGGGTGGCGTGCCAGATGTCGTGAGCCAGCTGCGAACTGCCCCCGTCGCGCCTGTGGCACGTGGCCGGGAGATCGCTCTCGCGTGGTCCCTCGAGGGCAGTGCTGTTGCCGTGGCCCTGCTTGCGAGCGGGCTTGTCGAGGATCCCGGCACGCGCCGGGATCTCGAGCGGCGGGCGCGCCACAATGCGTTCGAGTCCGACCTCATGGGTGTCCGCGACGGAGTCGTCCGGCTCGCCGCGACTCGACTGTCGTTGCGAGATCGTGTGGCCGACGCGGCCCAGGAAGGTCGGCTTGCACTGCTTCAGTGCCTGCGGAGCTACAACTGGCGAATCGCGCGACTAGACGTCTTCGCCGCGCCCGCTGTCGCTCGGGCCGTGTTGCGTGCAGGGGGTCGGATCGGCGGTCATGACGTGGCGCTTACCCCCGATCTCGTCGACGAGCTCGGTGGTCGTGAGGACCTCTCTGTCGAGGATGCTGCGCTCAGCGCGATGGAGTCGGCGACGCAAGCCGCAGGGGTCGCGCAGTTTGCAGCGCTGTTATCGGAGGACGAGGCAGCGATCCTGGGGTCGTGGGCGTACGGGGTTGTCGTAGAGAGCGCGGACACGCGATCTCTCGAGGGGCCCGGCGCGAGTGGTGCGGCGCGTCGTCAGCGCATCGCGGCACTGCTCCGCCACCCGGGTGTTGCCGGCCGTCGCGTCGGTCCGTTCGATGCTGGTCCGGGCGCGTGTATCCCCGGGGATACACGCGCCCGAACTGACGTTCCGCACTTCTCGCTGACGAAATAGCCCCCCCATCGGCCCAGGTCGCGACGATCAGCCTGGGTCAAAGAGCGGCGACCGATGCGTAGGC
>JAJYWG010000116.1 GCA_021791615.1 Actinomycetes bacterium | reverse complement strand
CCGCCACGACGAACGGTTGACAACCCGAGGTGTCTGCCGAGGTAAGTCGGTAGCTGCTCGGCAACCGGAGCCGGTAGGAGCCGATCTGCATCACTGGAGCGCCGCTCACATTTGCGCGAAACGCCGCCGGTGAGCCTGCGCCGAGAGAGAGCAGAACCGCGACTCCTGCCGCAGCGACGAGCGACGCTGCTGCCCCGGCGAGATACGCCCGCCGATGCGATCTCGGGACGCGACACCGCCGCCGAGAAGAAGGTGCCTCTGCAGGACTGCGCAATGCCGTCTCGGCGGCGATGGCGTGCTCGAGCTTCCACCGTTGCTCGGTGCGACCCGTCTCGCTCACCTCGGTTGGCGGCGCAAGCAGCCGCACCCGGTCAATCACGTCGTGGTTCATTGCAGACCTCCTAGCAGACGTAATGGACGTTCCGGCTGCACGAGGCCATCGTCGAGGACGTCGCGCAGGTGATGACGAATCCGATTGATGCGGGAGCGCACGGTGCCGACCGGGATCGCGAGCACTTCCGCGATCTCCACATACGACAGCTCCTCCCAAGCAAACAGCAGCAGCGTCTCGACTTCCTCGATCGGTCGAAGATCGAGGACCGCGGCGACCACAGAGAGATCCTTCTCGGCATCGACATCCGAAGCGACCTCATTTGCGAGGTCGCTTCCCTGTCGTTCAACGCCTACTGACCAGCGCACATAGGCCAGGCTCTGGCGACCTGCGCTGCGTAGTGCGTGTCGGACTTCGTTGTTGGCGACGCGGAAGAGCCACGACCGAACAGCGCCTCGCTCGGGGTCGAAGCGATGGCGGTTCGCAAACGCCCAAACGAAGACGTCACCGGCCAGGTCCTCTCCCTGGACGCCACCGACACGGCGAATGCAGAACTGGGCGATCGCGTTGAAGTGTCGATCAAACACCAGCCCAAACAGGCCCGGATCACCCAAAGACCTTTCGACTACTTCCTCGTCACTCAGCGTCATCACTTGTATTCGCCCGCAGCGCCCCGATCGGTTCGCGGCGGCCATACTGACAGAAGGAGAACAGCTGGGGGCATCCCGACGATGAGGAGCCCGACCACCTCCTAGCGACGTGACGCGGAGGCTCCCAGGATGCGTCCCGTGCGCTCTGCATCAGCTCGCTCGCTTTCGTAGGTTCTCGTGGATGCCGGGTCGACCACAACGTCAGGACCAGCTAGCGCTAGCGGGCGAGCCCGTCGACGACGGGGGTGATGAGCGTGTTGGTGAGCCAGCGGACGACGCGGTCGGGGTATGGGGCGGGCAGTGCGAGGACGATGTGGGCGAACCCGCGGTCGGCGGCACCGGCGATGGCGTTGCGAGTCATCTCGGGCTGCTGGTACGAGACGGGTAGGACGAGGGATCGGATGATCTCGGTGGGGTGGCGGCCGATCTCAGCGCAGTAGCGGTCGAGCAGGCGGGTGCGCCGTGTGGCGTCGGCGAGGTCGCGGCCAGGGTAGTTCCAGATGCGGGCGTGCTCGGCGGCGATGGGCAGGGTCGCGCCGGAGCGTCCGCCGACGAGGATCGGCGGGTGGGGACGCGGGATTGGCTTGGGATTGCCGAACGCGCCGATGAGCTGGTGGTAGGTGCCGTGGAAGTCGAACGGTTCGGTCTCGGTCCAGAGCCGCCGGATGACGGTGCAGCTTCGGCGAGACTGCCGGTGGCGTGGGCGGCGTCCTAGAAGGCCAGTCCGTGCGCGGTGTACTCGCGCTGTGCCCAGGGGATGTCGGGCCGTGACCCGGCACCGATGCCGAGGTTCAGTTGGGTAGGAGGTGGTCGAACAGCCATGCGTGCTCGATCTCGCCGACGGCGTCGGCCTCGCGCCAGACCCGCAGGATGTCGGCGTAGTCGACGTGCATCGGCGCGGTCATGATCCCGAAGCTGGTCGGTGTCATCGACGACGCCGCAGGGCAGGGTCGAGCACGGCGGGTGGGGTGTCGTTCTTCTCGGCCGGGGCGAGGTCGAGGCCGGGGGCGACGATGGCGTCGATCTCGTCGAGCACCTCCGCGCCCAGCACGGTGTCGGCGGCGGCGAGCTGGGAGCCCAGGTGCTCGAGGGTGCGCGGGCCGAGCAGCGAGCTCGTCACTGCGCGGTGAGCGGTCACGAAGCCGAGCGCGAGCTGGATCAGGCTCAGCCCGGCCTGCTCGGCAAGCTTGGCCAGTGCTTCGACAGCCTCGAGCTTGGCGCGGTTTTGGGGCAGGGTGGTGTCGTAGAGCTGGGTCATGAACCCCGACCGGCGGGTGATGAACCCGACGAGGTCGTTGGTTGCGGCACTTGCCCTATGCAGCCACCCGGTGGTTGCCCTACTGACTCATCTTTCCGGATCTGCCCGGGCACCGGGTAGTTCCGAGCGACTCGACCCAGCTCGCACCTTCTCCATCCGAAATCGCGAGTCGGCAACCTCAGGCCGAGTTGTCGTCGCGGGAACCATCAGGAGTCCCGTCGAGGAAGCGGGTGATCCGGGCGCGCAGGCCTTCGGGATCGAGACCGTGCGCGGCGTCGTGCTCTGCCCGGGTGCCGTAGCGATGCAGATCGACGCCGCCGTCCGCTTCACCGACCCCCAGGCCGCAGCTGCGATGTGCGATATCGCAGAGGGCCCGGCTGACGTTCGGCAAGGAGGTCGCTGCGAGGTACGGCTCGACCACGACGACGGCGGGCTCGCTGAGCGTGGCACGTAGCGTGGTGGCGTCGAACGGACGCACCGTCGTGGCGTAGAGGACGGTGACGTCCAGGTCCTCCACCGCCTCAAAGACCGCGTCGAGCATGGGACCGACCGCGACGACGGTGCCCCGCGCGCCGCGGCGCAGCACCGTCATAGCCGGCCCGGCCGCGACCGGCGCTCGGTTGCTCGCCTCGCTCAGACGCAGGTAGACGAGGCCCTCGTGGGCGAGCGCAGCGCGCAGGTGCGTCGCGGCCTCCTCGGGATGGCCCGGCACGTGCACCGTCCAGGCACGAAGAGTGTCGAGAAGCGCGACGTCCTCGGGGCACTCGTGCGTGCGTCCGTAGGCGGGAACGTCGTGGGAGGCGCCGATGCTCACGAGCACCGCCCCGAGCCCTTGGTGCGCGAGGTCGATCTTCAAAGACTCGAAGGGCCGCTCCACGAGGAAGGGGGCAAAGGTATGGACCACCGGCCGCATGCCCTCGAGAGCGAGCCCCGCCGCGACGCCGATCATCGCCTGCTCGCGGATGCCGACGTTCAGCACCCGGTCCGGATGGCGAGCCTTGGCGGGACCGAACGCGTCGACCGAGATTCCCGCGAGCACGACGGCCACGCGCTGGTTGCTCTCGAGGGCTTCGGAGGCCACTTTCACGAACCGCTCGCGCATGGTGGTCATGCCGCAGCTCGCTCCGGGACACCCGCTTCGATGTCCGCGACGACCAGCCGGGGGGTACCGCCGCGGGGGTCACCCTCGCGGCGCACGGAGAGTGCCGCTTCGAGCGCGGCGCGGTCACGACCGTCGACGGTGCAGGTCTCCCATCCCTCGACACTGAAGCGCGATCCGATGCCGCCGGGCCAGCCGAGACTGGTGGAATGGTTGTCGACGACCACCGCGGTGAGCGCGCCGAGGCGCTCGCGTCCGGCGAGGGCAGCGGCCTCGTGCACCGAGCCCTCCTCGCACTCGCCGTCCCCGAGCAGGCACACGACGCGGGGCTCGTGGTGGCGCTGGGCCCGCAGGGAGAGGGCCATCCCGACGGCGATGGGCAGACCGTGGCCGAGTGACCCGGAAGAAACCTCGACGCCGGGGATCCGAAGCCGATCAGGATGGCATCCGAGCGGGGACTGCCACCGTCCGAAAGTGGAAAGGAGCGCCTCGTCGAGGAATCCGCACGCGGCGAGCACCGCGTAGTAGGCGGCTGGTCCATGTCCCTTGGAGAGCACGAAGCGGTCTCGGTCGGGGTCGCCTGGCGACGCCGGGTCGATGCGTAGGACCCTGGTGTACAGCACCCAGAGGACGTCGAGCGTCGAGAGCG
The DNA here is from genome assembly GCA_021791615.1 of Actinomycetes bacterium. The sequence continues at coordinate 9,092 of JAJYWG010000116.1, read as the reverse complement.
CTGCAGGCTCGTGCTTCTCGTCTCCGGTCAGCAAGGTGAGGAGACGCTGGAGCTGTCCGGGATCTGGGAGCGGGGCAGGAATAGCAGGTGGGTTCGTGGCCTTGAAGACATCCATAAGATGAAGGTGTACTACCTAAAGTTCGCTTGAGGTCAAGAGCTTTCGCCTTCAGTCGCCTGGCGACGTCAGCCACGACACCGCCCCCCGCCGCTGCCTCAAGCTAACTCGAGGTCAATGTGCCCGCCGGCGCTACGCTTCGCTCATGCCCGAAGCACTGCTCAGCATCGGGGAAGTGGCGGCCCGAACCGGCCTCTCACATTCGGCCCTGCGCTTCTACGAGGCGCAAGGATTGATCGTGAGCAGCCGCACCACCGGTTCCCAACGGCGGTACGCGCGGATCACGCTACGCCGCATCGCCTTCATCCGGGTAGCACAGAAGGTGGGCCTCAGTTTGGAAGAGATCCGGTCGGCGTTGGCCACCCTGCCCGAGTCACGCACCCCCACCAAGGCCGACTGGGCTCGGCTCTCGTCTGCGTGGCGTCCTCGGCTCGACGAACAGATCGCAGTGCTGGAGCGCCTACGCGACGAACTCTCCTCTTGCATAGGGTGCGGTTGCCTTTCACTTCGATCTTGCAAGCTTTACAACCCCGACGACGCAGCCGCCACCCTAGGCACGGGACCCCGCTACCTCCTTTCCGACGAACGGCCGGCCGCTCCAGCCGCCTCCGCTCGCGACGCGAACAACTCCGCCAGAGGCGTTTCTCCCCGTTGATTGACAACCTCTCAGAGTGCCAGCTATTTCCCATGGTGAAGCAAGTGGCCCATGTAGTAGATGTGCTACTCGTCGGCCGACCGAGCCGTCGTGAACAACCACGTGCATGCGCCAAGAAGGTCATCCTGCCCGCCGAGCTGAGACGGCGGGCAGCAGTCCCACTACGGTACGACTGCTGCAGAGCTGGTGATACCAACAGTGGGATCCTCGTATTCGTCAGAAGATCGTCGGTCGAAGGTTCCAACATGCCCAAGTCGTTGATCCAGGTCACCGAGACGGATGAGGCTCTCGGCACCACAGGCTTCGTCTCGACGTCGAGCTGCGCGAAACCGCGTTTGGTGCTCGGGATCCTGATCGTGTACCTCTCGACACCGATCAAACGGGTGTGCCACTGCCTCGCCGACCAATCGGCATCGGCTTTCGCGGCTTCGGGCTGTTCGACACCGACCACCCCGATATCTATCCCCCAGGGCTACGCCAGGCCATGTCCGTGCTACCGATGTGGGTGGCGCTCACCGAACCCACCATCCGGCGCGCCGCCAGTCGCTTTGGGCCCGCCGCCATGTAGGCCGCCGGGGAGACCGCCACCACCGTCTGCCCGGTTGGCGCCGCAGGCGCCGCCGCGGCCGCTTACGCGTCCTGGGGACTTGGCACCTTGTGGGTGGTTGCCGTCTTCTGCGCGGTATCGAGCGCGGTCGTCGCTGTCATCCCAAAGGGGACTGCGGGATGCCTTGCCGCGCACTGAGCGGGCGAAGAGGGCGCGCCGTGCCCCTCGGCGCCCGCGACGGTTCCACAGCAGGGCCGAGCGAGTACGTCGGGAACTACAACTCCCACCGTCCCCACCGCGCCCTGGACCAGCGTGCGCCATCTGCGATCGACTCACTGCCGGCGCCGCTCCACCACATCAACTCCGCCAGGCTACGAAAAGCCGACCGTCTGGGCGGCATCATCCACGAGTACCGGATGGTGGCCTGAGCTGCAGACATGGCATTCTCGGCACCCACAGGGTTGCCCGGTCACGGGCGGCGGCCGCGACCGCTCGTTCAAGCCTCCGACCGCTTCGCCACCATCACCAGAACCAGGATCTCCATACGGACCCGCCGTTGAGTATCCCCGAATGGTATACTGTTATGTATGTCCGTGACCACGATCAAGGTTGATTCTGCGGTCCGTGACCGGCTGGCTCGGATCGCCCGAGCACGAGGCACCACGATGGGCGCTCTCTTGGAGCAGGAATCGCGTCGCTTGGAGATCGAACAGCAGTGGTCGGAGATCGAGGCCGCCCACCAGCGCATGCAGCGCGATGACCCGGACGCATGGAGCGAGTACATCGCCGAGCTGGCCGAGGTCACCGCTGGCGAGCCGGACAATTCTGCCGCAGAGGAGTGGCCGGAGTACAACGGGTGAGGGTGCAACAGGGCCACATCTGGTTGGCCACGCTGGACCCCACGGTGGCCAATGAGCAACGCGGCTTCCGGCCGTGTCTCGTGATCTCCGGCGATCGTTACAACGCGCTGGCGATCCGACAGGCCATCGTGGTGCCCTTGACCACCCGGGAACGCGGGTTCCCACACCACGTACGCGTTGTAGACGACGGTGGGCTCAACCGCGCCAGCTGGGCCATGTGCGAGGCCGTCCGAGCGGTATCAACGCAGCGCTTCGAGCGTGAGATCAGCACGGCCACCGACGACACCTTGAACAAGGTCATCGGGCAGCTGACCCTCTGGCTCACCGCTGACAACCGAAGTACCGGATAGGGATCGGCTTGTGACGCGGCGACTTGTTGAAGTTGGAGCCGACCTGTCGCTCCGACGTCCCGTAGGAGGAGACCCCGAGCTCGGCTAAGTCGATGCCGGCGGCCGTCGCATCGGGCAGAACGGCGGTCCGTCGGGGATCCGTAGTTCGCCGAGGTGCGCGAACCCGAGCCGTTCGTCTGCTTGCTCACGATGTCCTGCAAGCTCATGGTGTCGCGCCATTCCAGCGGTCGGAGGTGCCCTTCGACTCGACGCAGCCGCTCCTGCTCCTCTACGACCGACTGCTCGATCTGCGCCCGACGCATCCTCAGCATCCTCGACCCGGTCGGAGTGGCGCAGCATGCGAGGCGACACCTGCCCGAGGCGAGCGAACTCTCCGATGGTCAACATGACACCACCATCCCTAGACCCTCACACCGTGTGAAGGTCAAGGATGAAATGGGCCACGCCTAGCCGTCACGACACCGGTGCCGTCGTCTGCAGGGAGGTCCCTGATCGGTCAACCTGGTTGTCCGTGCCGTGGACTGCCTTGCACGGCGGCTGCGCAGCGGGCTGCGAGGGCCGCCATGGCGGCACGAAGCTCGGGCCCCGCCTCGACGCGAAAGGAGAAGGGGACGGCTGCCAACCACTCCTGGGCGTACATGGCGGGATTGCTCGTGCTGCCGGTGAGGATGCACCCGTCTTCTACTGCTGCGAGCTGGCCCATCGTCGGGCGGATCCAAGGCGCCACCTCGGCAAGCGGCGCGTCGAAGACGACGTGTACTGGATACTCCCATCCGGTACCGAGGCTCTCCTCCAGGGTCGCCACCGGGTCCAGCCCCTCGGGTGGTGTGAAGCGGTGGCCGGTGCGAGACACAGAGGTGACCCGATCGAGGCGGTAGGTGCGAACCGCGCCAGCTCGGTGTGAGTGGCACAGGAGATACCAGCGCCCGTGGCGGACCACGACGGCCCAGGGGTCGACTTCGGCCTCCCACTCGTTGCCGGACTCGCTGCGATACCCGACCAGGAGGCATTGGCGCGCCACCACCGCGGCGACGATGGCACCGGTGAGAGCAGGATCGGGGTGGGCAGCGTGTCGGTCGGGTGCCGCCGATGCGTGCTCGCGCAACGCGGCCGCTTGGCGTCCGACGGCATCGGGCAGCACGCGGATCACCTTGGCCAGCGCCCTGCCTACCGGGTCCTCGACGTCGCCGGCGGCAGCCGGGTGCCCGCCGAGGACGGCCATGACCAGCCCCAACGCCTCAGTCTCGGTGAACACAACTGGGTAGGGACGGGTGCCGGCGCCGAGGCGGTAGCCACCGTAGGGTCCGCGTACTGACTCGACCGCGAGCCCTGCCTCGCGCAGGATCTCGACGTAGCGCCGGGCTGCCCGCTCGCTGACGCCCAGGCGCTCGGCGAGCTCGGCGGCGGTCGTGGTGGGACGTGCCCAGAGGGTCTCCATGGCCCGCAGGGCGCGAGCCGTCGGGCTGGGCGCGGGTGCCACCCTGAAATCGTACCTACAAACCGGTAGTGGATCGTCCTGAACCGGTCATATGGTGAACCGCAGCCCGGCCGGTATGCCCGCTCGACGCAACCGGCCGGCGTCTGCGAAGGATCACTCCATCGACCGAAGGGAGCACGAACCGTGGAGATCGTTCTCGTCGCCGGCATGTGGTTGGACGGATCTGCCTGGAGCGACGTGGCGTCGGCGCTCACCTCACTCGGCCACCATCCCGTGCCGCTGTGGCTCCCGGGCCAAGGCGACGGCTCGGCGAGCGCCTCCCTCGATGACCAGCTGGCAGCGGTGGTCGCCGCCGTGGACGCCGCAGCCGATCCGTCCATGGTGGTCGGGCACTCCGCCGCGGCCAGCCTTGCGTGGATGGCTGTCGACGCCCGGCCGGACAAGGTCGCGAAGGTCGTTTTCATCGGTGGCTTCCCCGCAGCTGATGGCACCGCGTACTTCGATGTGTTCGACCCTGTCGACGGTGCCGTCCGGTTCCCTGGGTGGGAGCCCTTCGAGGGCACTGACTCGGCTGATCTGGACGAGGAGACCAAGCGCCGGATCGCCACAGCAACGGTCCCGGTCCCCGAAGCGGTGACGCACGCCGTCGTGCACCTTCGAGACGACCGGCGCTACCGCGTCCCCGTCGTTGTCGTATGCCCCGAATTCAGCGCAGCCCAGGCCAAGGAGTGGGTCGACACCGGAGAGCTGCCCGAACTGTCCAAAGCCTACGACGTCAGCTTCGTGGACATCGAGTCCGGGCACTGGCCGATGTTCAGCCAGCCCAGCGCGCTCGCTGGCTTGTTGGGGAGCCTCGCGCATGACTGACCGCAGCATGACTGACCGCAGACCGACAACGAAAGCGTCGGGTCCCTCGTCCTGCACGATCCGGTCCCTCGACGCATCCACCTGGGAGGCGTTCGCGGAGCTGGTCGAGCGCAACAACGGGATCTACGGCGGATGCTGGTGCATCGCCTTCCACTCGTGCTACCAGCGCGGCCTCAGCGACCCGCGCAGCTTGAAAGAACAGCTCGTCCGGGCCGGTCGCGCCCACGCCGCGCTGGTCTTCGACGCCGAAGACCGTGCGCAGGGCTGGTGCCAGTACGGCACCCCCGACGAGCTCGACTTGAAGCACGCCCGTGAGTACCGCAAGGACCCGCCGCCGCGGGCGCGTTGGCGGATCACCTGCATCTTCGTCGACAAGCGCCACCGCGGCCAAGGGATCGCTCGCGCCGCATTGGAGGGTGCGCTGGCCCAGATTGCCGCCGCCGGAGGTGGGCTGGTCGAAGCCACGTCCGAGACCGCAGCCGGGCGCGACGCGCAGAGCAGGTTCCTCTTCAGCGCGACCGTCGAGCTGTTCGAGCAGTACGGCTTCATCCGTGGACGCCAGGTCGGCAAGCACGCCTGGATCGTGAGCAAGGAGGTCGCAGCGGCATGACCGCGCCTGAGGAACGCTCGCCACGTCCTTTCCCCGCCGCCCCGGACGAGACCGAGGCTCTGCGCGGCGCGCTGGACCGCAACCGGCGCACCTTCGCCTGGAAGACCGGCGGCCTCGACGCCGACGCGATGCACCGAACCCTCGGGCCGTCCAGGCTGACCCTCGCCGGGCTGATCAAGCACCTCGCCCTCGTCGAGGACCACTACTTCACCCATCAGCTCCTCGGTGGCGACTACCCAGCCGTGTGGGCGCCCGCAGCGGGCAACCACGACTGGGAGTGGACCTCAGCTGTCGAGGACTCCCCCGAGGGGCTGCGCAGACTGTGGCTCGATGCAGTCGCACGCTCGGAAGAAGCTCTCGACGAGGCCCTCGCCAAGAGCGACCTCGACCAACCGCTCGCGATCTCCGACTGGGCCGAGAGACCCAACCTGCGCCGGATGCTCATAGACCTGATCGAGGAGTATGCCCGCCACACCGGACATGCCGACTTGATCCGCGAGTCGATCGACGGATTGGTCGGCGAGGACGCCCCGCAGTAGCGGGAGAACGCCCCGCAGTAGCGGGAGAACGGCGGTCGTCGCCTGCAGGCGTGCGGCCGGGAACAGCGGTGGCGGTCCACGACACTGAGCTCACCTACCGCGACGCGGGCGACGAGTGCGGCGGTACCTTCGTTGTCGACCCGCTCCACGCGGAGCGCTGGAACACGGCCTGCTCGAGCCGACGGAGGCGCTCCGCCACGCTTGACTGGCTCCCCTCCTCCTCGGCGCGAAGCCGATCGAGCGCCCAGATGCGGATCAGCGTGGAGACGGGCAGGTTCGCCTTCTCGGCGGCCCGCTGCAACCGGGCATGCTCGTCACCAGACAACCGGACAGACACCACGGTGGCTCGGCCGAGGTTGGGCCTCGTGACCGCGACACCCTCGGGCACGGTGTCTTCGATGTCGTAGTTCTCTGCCGCTGCCCCCTCTTCGGCCAGCACGTCGTCGATCTTCTTGCTCATCAGTCCCCCTCTGCGTAGAGCCGCCGATCCCGTGGGCTTGCGACCCAGGCGTTGGCGCCCCACCACTCCCCGGCAGGTTGCTCCGTCTCGTCGACATCGGCGGCGACCAAGATGACGACGAGGATGTCGCGGGCGCTCGCCGAATAGCCGATCACCCGCACCGACGGGCCGCTCCGGCTCGCCGGATCCGGCGTGAGCCAGACCGCATGGTCCTCGTTCACCGCCTCGTCGGCCCACCTTGGGTCGACGCCATGGCGTGCGCGGACGTAGTCGGCCCGCTTGCGCCAGTCCACTCGTACTACACCTACATACTACTACAATCCGCTACGCAGCAGAGCGCGCCAGCGGAAGGTGTTCCTCGAGCACCCACAGGTTCTCGGTACCTACAGGCCCTCCGGGCCTCCCCGAGCCAGCTGCTGCCAAGCATGCCGCTGCTCACTCAGCGGCGGCCTTGTACCGGCCGGAGAGCTGCGACGGGACGACCGGCAACCGTCACGGTGACCGTCTCGCCGGCCCCGGGCTCGACGGAGCACCTCAATGCGCCGTTCCGCAGCTCACTCAGCGCGATCTCGCTCGCGATCTCAGCTCGCGACGACACTTGCAGTTCTGCAGTTCCCAAAGTATTCTTTGACATATGGAGATCAGCGACCCGGTGGCGATCCGTGCGCTCGCTCATCCGTTGCGCCTCGATCTCCTCCAGGTGCTGGGTGCCGCAGGTCCGTCAACCGCGGCGCAGTGCGGCCGGGTGCTCGGCGTCTCCCAGGCGAGTTGCTCGTTCCATCTGCGACAGCTCGCCAAGTACGACTTTGTGGAAGAGGCCGGGACCAGTGGCGATCGGCGCGAGAGGCGCTGGCGCGTGACCGACCGACGCTTGTCGGTAAAGACGGGATCCGCAAGGGATGCGACGCTTCGCCAGCACCTTGAACGTCTGGTGGTCGAGCGCGAGATGCAGGCGGTCCTCGACTATTCGCAGCGACCCGAGGGAGCGAGTGCGGAGTGGGAGCACAAGGCGGGCATCGTCTCAGCGGTGGTTGTCTTGTCTCCAGATGAGGCGGCGACTCTCAAGGAGAAGTGGCTGGAGCTCCTCGCGCCGTATGCGGACGCGGCGCAACACCGCGCAATGGGGCCCGAGCAGCGCTACGTCCGTTGCTTCACGGCGATGACGCCGCTCGTCTGGGGCGCCACGGATCTCAGAGAGGACACAGATCATGGGTGACACCTGGGTGCCGTTCGGATCCTCCAGCGCGTCCCAGCTGCTCCTGGACGTCCGTTGGAACCACGGAGTCCCCACGAGGGGCCGGTCGAGCGAGCCCCCCATCCAAGTCCATTGGGTCGACCCGCACACCGTCATCCTGCGCCAAAGCAAGTGCGTGTCCTTCGAGGCGCCGTTCATGTACCTGCTCTTTGGGAACGAGCGGGCAGTGTTGTTCGACACCGGCGCGACTGGCGATCCAGCCTCCTTCCCGTTGCGGGCCACCGTCGACGAGCTCATCGCTGCATGGCTGACCGACCACCCACGAGCCGATTACGAGCTCATCGTCGCCCACAGCCACGGGCACAACGACCACGTCGCCGCCGACGGGCAGTTCGCGGGCCGGGCCGCGACCACTGTTGTCGGCAGGGAGCTGGACTCCGTCCAGCGGTACTTCGGGTTCACGGCTTGGCCGGAGCAAATCGCGACGCTCGACCTTGGGGGCCGTCTGCTCGAGATCACCGGCACCCCGGGGCACCATCCCGCCTCCATCACCGTCTACGACCCCTGGAGCGGGTTCCTGCTCACTGGGGACACCGTCCTCCCTGGGCGCCTGTACGCCTTCGACTACCCCGCGTTCCTCGACAGTCTCGACCGGATCGTCACATTCGCCAGCAGCCGGGCGGTCACCCATGTCTTCGGTTGTCACGTCGAGATGACGAGCACGCCCGGCATGGACTACCCGCTCGGGGCGACGTACCAGCCTCAGGAGCGAGCGCTCCAGATGGCGGTGTCCCAGTTGCTCGACGTCCGCGAGGCGGCTCACTCGGTCGCCAACCGCAGAGGACGCAACACCTTTGACGATTTCATCATCTACAACGAACCGCGCCGCCGCGATCAGCTGAGCCTTCTGTCCCGGGGGCTTCTGCACAGAGCGTTTCCTCGTGTCACCACAAGGGCGATCTTGAACGACGCCCCTCACAGTCGGCCCGGCCGGGCATAGCGTCTTTTCGACTCGGGGTCGGGCTGCACCGAAGACCCGGAGTTGAGGAGAAAGATCCGGACACGCTGGTCTTTCTCGAAAGAGCCGAGACCCTCCAAGCGTCGCACCCATCCAGGTCGAAGAGCCGGCAGGTCCATCGGGAAGTGCCGGGGTCTCACATGATGGCGACGAGCAAGCGGCCTGCAATCAAGATCAAGGTGGCGTGGCATCGAGACAGTCCACCAGGGCACCGCCAGGGCCTCGAGGATCGCGCGGCGCTGCTCTCGTATCCGGCTGGCGGCTCGTCTGCCCGCAGCGCTGAGGCGGCGCGCGACACGCCGGGAATCGGCGCTGTTGAGGATCACGTAGGACTCCCCACTCTCGATCACTGAAATTCCCCACTCTCCCTGGACGGTGTAGGCCTCGATGGTCCACCAATCGGGAGGGGCTCCCCCCGATGCTGGCGGTTCGGACACC
>JAJYWG010000477.1 GCA_021791615.1 Actinomycetes bacterium | reverse complement strand
ACAAGCTCGTCGACGCCGTCCACCGTCAGCTCAACCCAGTGAGTGATACAGCCCCCGAGTACGATCAGGCAGCAGCCTGATTCAGCTGTGGCCACCGCCAAACTTCAACAATGGACGGGGCATCGTCGGGCTCGGGAGCGCGTGCGACGACTGCGGACGGACCTCGGGACCCGAGCGACGGATGTTCGCCATCACCTCTTCAAAGATCGAGCGGCGCCTCGGTAACAGAATTTCTCCGGCCCGGGGCAGATTCGCCTCTCAAGTGGGAAGATGCGTGGCCGGAAGTCGAGGTGCGAGTTCGGCGGATCCTCCAGCGACGGGGGGCGCCGCTGTCAACGATCGATGACGTCCTCCAGACGGCAGCGATGCGTGCCCTCCAACGCAGCGAGGGCTTTGACGGGGTCGACGGCTGTGTGAACTGGATTACTCGAGTCGCCTGGCACGAGGTTCAGGCGGAGTGGCATCGCCAGGCGCGGACTGCGCCCAGCGTGATACCCGAGCTACCCGACAGTCACGACCCCGCCAGGATTGTCGAGGGCCGCTTTGACCTCGACGCGATCAAGCACGCCTTAACCGTCCTCACCCCCGATGAGCGTGCGGCGGTCCTGGCGGCGCTCGATGACGGCCTGACACCCGACGGTCCGCTCGAAGCGCGAATGAAAATGCGGCGGAGCCGGGCACGTCAGCGGCTCGCCCGAATCGTAAGTTCGGTCTCAGAGCCGAAGTTGCGACCGGTCTCCCCCGACAGGAGCGACATGCCCTCCCGAGTTGGCGAACAGACATGAACCGCTTCCTCAAGACGTTCGCGAATCAGGTCCGTCACGCCCGGCTCGTCTCTCGGGGTTTGGCGAGCGATCAGCGCCACGCGCGGACGTCGCGGCGACGCAGCCAAGTGCGCGAACCACCCACATCCAGGTCACTGCGGGGGTTTAGCGGTATTCCCGGATGACTAGGCGATGTTTGCGCTTAGCAGGGCCGCCGATGACACACCGGAGGTGTACTCTTCTCGACAACCGTCAGAGTTGGTGCGGGAGGACAATGGCGTCAGCAGTGGGCTGGCGCTCCCCCGCTCCACAAGCCGCGGACGAGGTGAACGATGGACCTCAAGGGTTCGGCCATGCCGTGGCCGGGAGCAATTCGGGCATACGCAAGTCCGGGGCTGTCAACTTGTCTCGAAGAGCGGCGGCTATGCAGCGACCGCTCTCCTGTGCCGATCTCTCCGCTGGAGATCGAAGCCGTCCAACTTGCTGAGTGGGCCTTCGCGCGTAAACGGGCGCTCACCCTGTGCCCCGCCGACCCATTGGCCCCGCTGCCTGAGCTGATGGCGGCGGCGGTTCACTTCGCCGACATGACGGCGTTCTATCGCCAAAGCGGGCAGGCCGCAGGGAGCAGGTGGCACGTCGCGGTCGTAACCTCGGACTACAGCGCCCGAGGCTTCTACCGCGGGCTCGGGGTGCGACATCCTGCGAGCAACAGTATTGCGACCCTGCGCGACACGGTCCCCGCCGCGACGCTGGGCCGCGACGGCGTGGTTCGGGTTCTTGACGCCGACCCGCGCAACGGATGGTCAACGCTCTTTGCGCCGTCGATCTCAGCCCTGTCGGCGGTGTCCGGCCTGGACCTTGTGATAGTCGACCTGCCGTGTCCCGACGTGGATCGGGTGCCGGACCTCGGCGTCCCCGTTGTCGTCGTCGCCGGCGACCCGTCGGACCCCTTCCTGGAGCGGGCAGCCGACACGATGTTGGTCTTCGGTTGGGACCGCTCGGACCTGGACCGGATCGGCGGGGAGCCCACGCTCCCGCCGCGGGTTGAGCGCCGTGTCAGGGGAGGCGACTGCGGGGTCGTGGCGGTCCCGGCGCACGGCGTGTGCGAGAACGCGGCCCTCTTTTGGCAGGACATCGGGCCGCTGATGCGGTCGGGGCGTCGCTCGGCTGTTGCGGGACAACTCGGGCGTCAGGCGTTCACGCTGTTCCACGACCTGTCCGGCCTGGCGCTGCCCATGGACGCCTATGAAGGTCTCACGGTGCCGGTCAGGGTGAGGTTGGACGCCGTGGGCGCGGCGGCAAGGTTGACGCGGGGGGAGACGCGGGACCTTTACCTCCCGATGGCGCAGGCGGAGTTGCGTGATCTCGCCGCCGCGCTCGGGGCTAACCCGCCGAAGCGGGACGCCCTTCTCCTGACGCTCCAGGAGCTCCTGGACGACCACGCCGACGTGATGCTGGTCGCCCGCACGGCGGAGATGGCAAGACTTCACCGGGCGGACCTTGAATCCCGGGGGTCGCTCGCGGCGGTGCGCGTCACCTCCCTCGGGGCCTTGGCCGACGAACGTCCGGCGGACGTGGCCGTGCTCACCGGGATGGCCCCGACGTGGGCGCGGTGGGTGTACCGATCGGGGATCGCGACATCGATCCGGGTACTGGCGTACACGCCGGAGGGACCCGTGGAATCGGTGGCGCGGGGATACGACGAGGTCGAGCTGATACGTCGGGTTGTAGGTTTACAGGCGGAACGCGAGGCGTGGACGGGACGGGCATACGCCAAGGACCTCGTGTGGTCGGAACTGAGCGGCGAGGCGCGTCTTGTGGTTTCGGACGACTCTCCGACCCGTGTCGACGGCTCCGTCGGGGTGCAGGTCACCAGCGCGCCAAGTCCACCCGACGTGCCGCCCGGACTTTGGGACGGCAAGGGGTGGCTGGCCGACCTGGAACCGGCGCGGGCCGAGGGCCCCGTGTCGGCGGACGGGGGGGCCGTCGCCCGCTCCGGATCGTCGGTGGTTGGTGCGGTCAGGATCACGTTCGACGACGGTCGCTGGATTCTCGCCGAGACCGCGGGAACGGTGACGCGGTTCCGGCCGGGCACTGGCGCGCCGGAACCGTATGCGGTGCTGTCGGTGAAGCCCAGCGACCGGCTGCTGTTCTTCGACGGCGACAGCCGGAAGGACCTTCTGGCGAAGGTGATCGAGATCGCCGACGAGGTGCCCGCTCTGGCCGTGGCGGCGGGGTGGGTCGCCCATTGGCGCCGGACCCTCGGCGCGGCGTACCGGGCGTTCGGGAGTTACCCGGCGTTCGCGGGCGCCCTACGGACGGAGGGGTGCACGGTACAGGACCAAACGGTCCGGCTGTGGGTGATCGGGGTCACCATTGGGCCCGAGGACGACGAGGACGTTCGTCGGGTCGGGGTCGTGATGGACGACGCCATTCTGCGTGACATGCACCACGAAGTCTGCCGTGCCATTCACTCGCTGCGCGGGGCGCACGTCCGACTGAGTCAGCGACTGTCGGACCTTGCGATGAAGGTGGGGTCGGCTGCCGAGGCGGGACTCGTGGACGCCGACGAGGTGGTCGACGAGCGCAGCGGGCTCACCGTTGCGGACTTCCGCGAGTCCGTCGACATTCTCACCGTGTCGGCCGTGGAGGCGGCGGGTGACGTTCCGTACGTCTTGATCGGCACCGTCAACGAGCCGGAATTCGAAGAGGAGGAGCAGGATGACTAACCGATTCGAGCCGACGGTGGAACAACAATCGGCCATGGCCGACCACCTGGTCGACGCCGTGATCCTGGACGCCACCGGGGAGAGGGACGGGGACCGATGCGTCGGTGAGCCGCCGTCGGCTAAATACTTCCTGGCGACGCTGGCGCCGCAGGACCTCAACCTTGCGGCCGGCCGGGAGCGGCGGGGTCGCGAGACGCCGAGTTCGGCCGGATTCGAGTTCGAGGTCGTCGCCGACCGTGCCGTTCTCGAGGTCCGGGCGACGGTGAGCTGTTACTACCGGGTCTTCCCGACCCTGGAAGAGCAACTCGCGTACCGGGGGGGCGACGATGACCCGGCGGACCGGATCCGGCGTGAGTACCGGCTCGCCCCCGCGTATCAACGTGTCGAGGTCGACAGCGGAGCTCTGGCACTGCGCCTGGATCCGCAGGACCATGTGCAGCACGTCGGGTTGGTAGATCTCGCCGCCGGGTTCTCGGCGGCCGGTGCGACCGCGGCGGGGGACCCGCACGTAGATCGACGCAACGGTGACGACCGTGCAGAACGGTTCGTACCCGGCGACGTGTTGGCGACGGAGGAGGACTTCGGCTCCTGGCTGGCCGCGCTGCCCGGTACACCGGTCGTCCCGGAGTGGGCGGCCCGGATCACGGCGCTGACGAGGCCCGTGGCCGATGGCCGGTTTCGGGTGCAGGTGAGCCTGGAGAACCTGTCGGACGATCCGAAGGTCGCCGGTACTCGGCGGGGACAGCCCGTCGAACGTCACGACGACGCCCGCGACCACTTCCTGTTCCGGGTGCGTCTGGAATGCGGCGCCGAGCCCGGCGTCATCGTGCCCATCGAGATGTACCTCGGCCCCGACGCGTACCGGTACGACCCGAGGTTGCACGGGTACGCGAACAACTGCGGCCTGGCGGCAGACAGCGACCCGACGGGGAGATTCGTTCGCCGGCTGTGGTCGGTGGCGGCCCCGACGTGTCAGACGCGCCGCATGGTCGCCAAGGAGCATCCCGCCACGGAGTTCTCGGCGCTCGCCGACGACCCGCTCCCCCTGCTCGACGGGCTTGCGCAGGACATGCGCGCCTGGATGGCGTCCGACGCCTGGTCCACCGCCGGGCTGCGTGACGAGATGGCCGCGCGCAAGTTGGGCGACAGGGATGCGTTCGAGGCGGAGATTCGCCGGTTCGAGGACGGGATCGCGTGGTTGAGGCGTGACGGGCGCCTGCTGCTGGCGTTCAGGCTGGCCAACCGGACGATGGTGCGGCTCGGGGAGATGAGCGGAAAGCGGCACTGGGGCTGGCGGTTGTTCCAGTTGGTCTTCATCGTCTCCCAACTCTCGGCGCTGGCGTGGCGGGAGTACGACCCGTCGGAGTTCACCCCCGGACTGTGGGGGGGAGAGGACGACCGCGACCCGACCGCCGCGGCGACCGTGCTCTTCTTTCCCACGTCGGGTGGCAAGACCGAGGCGTATCTCGGGCTCTCCGGTTGCGCCATGTTCTACGACCGGGCGCGTGGCAAGGGACGAGGGATCACCGCGTGGTGCCGCTTCCCGTTGCGGCTCCTGACCCTGCAGCAGACCCAGCGCCAGGTCGAGTTCGTCGCGGCCGCCGAGGAGGTCCGACAGGAGGCGGAGGGGCAACTCGCCGCCGTGGGGGGAGGCGGCGGTGACCCCTTCGCGCTCGGGTTCTTCGCGGGCGAGGGCAACACGCCGAACTCGCTGAGCCGGGACCAGTCGACGTTGGACAGGCTGATCACCGACGCCGAGCGTCGCCGCGAGGTCCGTGTTGTCGACGAGTGCCCGTACTGTCACGAACGGACGGTCGAGGTTCTGCCGCCCGACCCCTCGCGGCTCCGCCTCGAACACTCCTGCACGCACTGCAACCGGGTGCTGCCGGTCGTGGTCGTCGACACCGAGGTGTACAGGTACCTCCCCGCCCTCATCGTCGGGACGCTCGACAAACTGGCGAACATCGGACTGAGCGACCGGTTCGGATCGGTGCTCGGGGACGTGGACTGCGAGTGTTCGCTGCACGGGTTGGGTCGCGGACAGAAGTGCCACGAGAGACGTGCGAAGGGGCACCCGAAGAACACCGTCCGGCCGTTGTCCCGACCGCTGTACGACGCGAGTCCGTCGCTGGAGATCGTCGACGAGCTGCACATGGTGGACGAGGACCTGGGGGCATTCAGCGGCCACTACGAGGGAATCCTCGCCGTGGCCCAGAGGCGGCTGAGCGCCGGGGGACGCCCGGACGGGCGTGGTGTTCGCATGAAGGTGGTCGCGACGACCGCCACGATCAAGGGCGAGGACCGTCAGGTCGATCATCTCTTCGGGTTGCGGTCCGTGGTCATCCCGCTCCCCGGTCCGTCGTTGGAGGAGTCCTTCTACTGGCGTCTCCTCGACGAGCCGATGCGCCGTTTCATCGGGGTCCAGCCGAACAGGACGACGGCCGAGCAGACGTTGGTGCGCATGCTCCAGGCGTTCCACAAGGAGATAAGGCACCTCCAGGCCGCCGGACCATCGATGGTTCGGGGGCTGGGCGCCATGTCGTCGGACGACTTCGAGCAGTTGCTCGACCTGTACCGCGTCTCGCTCACCTACGTGACGAGCCTCGTCGACTTCGGCAAGCTCAGCCGGTCGATGGAGACGCAGGTCAACGAACACATGCGTCTGCAGAACCTCCGGCCCGTGCCCGTCAGGGAGTTGAGCGGCGACACGAGCTTCGACGACGTGCGCATCACGCTGGACCACCTCACCGGTTCCGGCGAGACGGAGGGCGTGATCGCCACGAGCATGGTGTCGCACGGGGTCGACGTCGACCGGCTCAACGTCATGGTGTTCAACGGCATGCCGAAGTCGATGGCCGAGTACATCCAGGCGTCGTCGCGAGTCGGACGCAGGTACCTCGGAATCGTGTTCATGATCTTCAACCCGATCCGGGAACGGGACCGGTCGCACTTCCGGTATCACGCGAAGTTCCACGAGTATCTCGACCGGATGGTCGAGCCGGTAGCCATCAACCGGTGGAGCGCGTACGCCGCGCGGAAGACGCTGCCCGGGGTGTTGATGGCGGAGATTCTGCAGACCGGCAACCGGGACTTCTGGGACTCGGGCCGTGCCCCCGCGCATCTCCACGACCTCACCCAGATGCAAAGCGCACTGCGCAGCGTCGACGCTGGCGGGTTGGAGTCGGTTCGCCCGGAGGCGCTGCTGGAGGCGCTGGGTGAGGCGTATCTGACGGACCGGGACGAGGCCGAGGAGCTTCGGCCGGAACTCGACGACCGCGTTCACATCGCCGTCGACAGCATTCGCGCCGCCGGTGCGGCGGCGAGCGCGTCGCTGGGAGGTCGTCCCCAGTACCGGGGGACCGGGGATTACCTCGGGTTGGAGTACACGCCGATGACGTCGCTGCGCGACATCGCCGAGGGGATTCCGTTCTACGTGCTGCAGGAGAGGAAGAGGTCGTGAGCAACTTCGCCCCCAAGGAGATGTCCCGGAACCGGGGTCAGGTCCTGTACCGCTACCGACCGAATCAGACCTTCGACCATCCGGGCGGGTTCGTCGCGCAGGTGCGCCAGTACGGCCGTGACGACGCGTACCAGGGTGCCGCGCTCGACTCGGGGTACCTGGTCAACGAGGCCATGAACTTCGTACAGCGCTGGCGGATCGAGGGCCGGCAGGCGGGCGCCGCCCAACCCGGCTCCGACCGTGCTCCCGAGTTCCCGAGCGACGACCCGCTGGCACACCAGCACTATCAGGTCGTCATCCCCGGCAAGGTGTACACGCGGGTGTGGCCGCTCGTGTTCCGCTGCGCGGCTGGCGGCAGGTGCGGAAAGGTGTGGGAGGCGTCCGACCCGAGGCCGGGGATCGACCCGTGGCCACCGGCGTGCCCGCGCTGTGGCAACGACCGCGGCAATCGTCAACTGCAGTACGTGTTCGTCCACGCGTGCGGCGAGATTCTGCCGATGCTCCCACCGCGCGAGTGCCTGCCCCGGCACCACACCGCAGGATTCCGTCTGAACGACCAGGTGTCGCGGTTCCAGGACTTCCGCTGGGAATGCCTGGACTGCGGCACGCCCACGCAGGTGCGCGCCTTCTGTCCGAACCGGACCGGGTGCAACTGGACCGACAAGATGATGGCGCCGCAGGTGCACACGGCATCGTCCGCCTATTCGGGTCACGGGCGCACGCTGGTCAACGTTCCCCGTGAGGACTTCGCCCGGATGGCGCAAACCCCGGGATTCATCGTCGGGACGCTCGCACGGTGGTTGGAGGAGTGCGACGAGGACGAGGCACGGTCCCTCACGTCGGGCGGCGGGGCGGAGATTCCATCGGAGGTTCTCGACTCGATCAGAGCGATGGAGGGCGCAGGCCTGGTCGATCAGGCGCAGGCGCTGCGCCGCCGATTCGTTCCGGTGGACCTCGACGACCTGCGCTCCCGGGTGGAGAAGGACCTCGGGTTCGATCCTCTCGGCGAGGAGGGCCGTGGCCGCCTGCTTGCGGAGCAGGTCGGTGTGTACGAGCGCGTGCTGGCGCTGCCCAAGATCACCCTGGAGCGGCTGGGTCGCAGCGCCGCGGGTGCGGCACGGAAGAGCCGGTACGAGAACTACACGCCGGTTCTCGCGACGGCCGGATTCGACCCCGGGCGCTGCATGCTCGTCAACGAGTTCCCGGTCACGTATCTGGCGATCGGCTACACGAGGGGGGGCTTCGGGGCGAGGGAGGCCGATCTGGTCGCGTACAAGGGCAGGGCCGGCAGGGGTCAGCAGTTGACGACGCTCCTGTACGCCAGCCCGACCGAGACGGAGGCCCTGGTGTTCGCCTTGGACCGGGCGCGGGTGGCACGGTGGCTGGTGGCGAACCACGCCACCACCCACGCGGAGCTGGACGGGGCGGGCGGACCGCATCGCTGGTTCGCGTCGCACCTGGATCCGGCGGACGGACAACTGCCGAGTTGGGACCCGGACGAGGAGCCGTCCCCGGGGGACCCGCAGTACGGCGTGCGTGCCCTGTTCCGGCTGCTTCACTCGGTCGCGCATCAAGTGTTGCGTGCCTTGGCGGTCGACAGCGGGTACTCGGAGACGGGACTATCCGAGTACCTGTTCCCGTACGAGTTGAGCTTCGGCATCCATCCCAACGGGGGGAGCGAGTTCACCATCGGCGGGCTGCGCACCGTGCTCGAACAGAACCTCGACGAGGTCGTCGAGCGTGCCGTCACGAACGCCACCTGCATCTACGACCCGAACTGCATGGAGGCCAACCGGGGGGCGGACCACGGCTGTCTTCAACTCCCTGAGACGGCCTGTCAGGTGTGGAACCGCTTCATCAGTCGATGGGACTTGTTTGGGGCACCACGTGGCGAGGTCGTGGGGTACTGGTCACCGGAGCTGGACGAGACGTGAACGTCGCGCTTCGAGTCATTCACGACGGGCTTCGGACGTGTGCGGACCGGCCCGAGGGGTGGGGGGAGTTCGTGTCCCGTGTGGAGGAACGGAGTAGAGGCGATCGTGTGGTCGACGTGGACGTAGTGAAGACGTGCCTGGGGGCGTCGGGATTGTCGGCCTCGCCAGCCGAATGGCTCCGGCACTTGCGCACCCTGGCGGTCGTCGACACCTCGGGTCGGCTGGACCGACGGCGGGCGTCGGATGTCGGCATCGCGCTTGACCTTGTCGGGGACTCGTTCGACCTCGCCCCGCCACGCTCGACGTGGGCGCCCGTTGCGACCCTCCCGGCCGAGGTTCTGTCCCTGGTGCGCCCGCCCCCCATGCGCCAGACCGCGGGCGTGCTCCTCGCCCTGATCGACCGCTCGACCGAGTGCGTCACGCTGGCGGCGCCGTTCGTCGACTCGGCCGCGGTTCACCACCTTCACGGATCGCTCATGGCCGCCGTGCGTCGCGGGGTGGCGGTGCACGTGCTCACGAGCGTCGGCCGGGGCGCCGAGTGGGCGCCCCTCGTCGACGACGCGCTCGGGACGCCACGCTGCAATCTCGCCGTGACGGAACTGCACACTGAAATCTCCACGCTCGGGTCGCACGCCAAGGTTCTGCTCGTTGACAGGAACGAGGGATACGTCGGTTCGGCGAATCTCACCGCCGCCGGTCTCGGACGTCACGTCGAGATCGGGGTGGAGCTGTCCGGCCCTCAGGTCGACGAGCTTGCCAGACTCCTCGACGCCGTCGAACGACTTGGGACGCGCGTGGTCTCGGTCGTCGCCGGCGTCCTGCGACGGTGAGGTCGTCGCGACAACGCCTCCATCTCCAACACGGCCTCGCCGATACGCCGGGCCAGGAGCGGCGGTATGGCGTTGCCCACCTGGAGGGCCATCGCGTCGAGCGTTCCGCTGAGCGTGGAACGCTTCGGGAAGCTCTGGAGCAGCATCGCCTCGCGCAGGGTGATGGCCCGGTCCTGCTCAGGGTGGGCGAACCGACCCCGGGTGATGTTCGTGCAGCCGGAGGTCAGCGTGGGCGCCGGCTTGTCCCACCACATCCGGCCGTATATGTCGTAGTGGCCGGAGTGACCCTTGTGGCAGTCGAGTTGCAGCTCCGGGGGAAGGTCGGCGCGGGCGCCGCCCTCGGGAATGGCGCGCAGTCTGCGGAGCGCCATGTCGCTGTGCAGCCGCGCCTCGTGGAGCGGGTCCTTCGGGTCGCGCCCGCCGATCCCCAGGGGGGGACAGTCGCCGATCGCCTGGCGGACCGTCACGTGCCGTCGCCTTCTCTTGTCCCTCGGGTCAGAGAAGTGCGTGGGCGCCGGCAGAATCGGCCGGGTGACACGGCTCCCCACGACCAGGACACGTCTACGATGCTGGGGCACGCCGTAGTCGGCGGCGTCGAGCACGATCCAGTCCGCCCGGTATCCGATGTCCTCCAACTGCCCGAGGAATGCCGCGAAGTGCGGATGCCAGCGCTGGCTCAGCATACCGGGAACGTTCTCGAAGGCGATGTGCCGGGGACGGACCTCGTCGACGAGGCGTAAGTAATCCAGATAGAGGGTGTTGCGCCTGCGGTCCCGCGACGTTGCCGGTGCTCCCTTGCGAAGACTGGTGAAACTCTGGCAGGGCGGGCAGCCGAAGAGAACCGTGCATTCACCGGGGCCGAGGCCAGTGCTCGTCATCAGCTGGTCGCCCGTGACCAGACGGACGTCTCGCACGATAGGGGCAATACCGAGATTCGCCTCGTACGCGGCGGCCGCGTGTGGATCGATCTCCACCGCCGCCACCGGCATCAGACCCGCCTGCCGGAAACCGATGGATCCCCCGCCGCAGCCCGCGAACAGGTCCACCATGGGATGGGATGCGCGTCCTCGGGAGGACGTCACCGCCCACGCACCTTTCCGGCCTCCCGTCGGCTCCGGAGCCATCCGTCTACCTCGGTCCGGGACCACAGGCGGCAGCGCTTGGTGCCCGTGTCGACCACGGGACGCGGGAAGTCGGGGTAGCGGTTCATATAGGTTGAGACGCTGTTCCGATGCCTAAGTCCGAGTTGGGCCGCCACCCCGGCGGCGTCTATGAGGTCCCGGACGGAAACCCGTCGAATCACGCTCTTTAGTCTACAAAGGTCGACTGGCGACATGGTGACACCGCCGCCGACGTACGATCGGGTGGATGTCCCTTCCAGCGGTATCCTGGGCGTCGTCGGAGGGCGTGCGCCGGTCGATGCAGTCGAACCGTCCCCGGGACACGAGGCCGGAAGTCTCGCTCCGATCGGCACTCCACGCGGCGGGCTTGCGATTTCGCAAGAACTACCGCCCTATCAAGGGTTCGCGGTGCGAGGTCGACGTCGCCTTCACGCGCGCCCGGGTGGCCGTCCAACTCGACGGTTGCTTTTGGCACGGGTGTCCCGAGCACGCGACCTGGCCGATCACCAACGGGGTCTGGTGGGCAAACAAGCTCCAAGCCACCATCGTGCGGGATCGGCTTAACGACGAGCTGCTGCGATCTTATGGCTGGACCGTACTCCGCTTCTGGGAGCATGAGACACTCGATGAGATCGTCGCCGTCGTGTACGAGGAGCTGGCGACCGGAAGCGAGCGATGAACGTCAGGTTGGGATCTATGAGGTGTCGCGGGGATCGCTCGGAGTTACGTCGACCTCCCAGTCCGGTCTCACAGCGTTGACGGCCTCCAGCAGAAAGTACCGACTGACCCCGACTCCATGGGTGAAGCGTTCAATGTCGAAGTCAGCTGGTCGCACGTACCAGCACTGCGAGACGCGTAGGGCCGAGCATGCCGCAGCGCAAGCGACTGCGTGAAGCTTTGAGCCCGTGAGCCCCAACTCGAACTCGTAGTTGCCGTGGGCGTAATAACGCTGGTAGTGCTCGGCAATGAACCCCAACATCGCCGCCAAGTCGTCGGATGGCACGGGAACCATGCTTGAGGAATGAAAGTCTTTGGTTGCCACCTCCGCAGCGAGTCGAGCTAGCTTGGCCCGCGGCGTGTCAGAAGCGGGCACGATGATGTCGACCCGGTCGTAGTCTCGCTCGTCGATGAGGGACATCAGTCGTTCGTGCTTGGGGGACGCGGCCGCGCACAAGAGACGGCGGCGCCCATCGTCAGCGTCGGCACTCAGCAGTTTGTCAAAGGTGTAGGGCCGCGCTTCGCCGGTGAGGATCCCGCTCAACGAAGTGAGAAGAGTGTAGGAGTCCCCTCTTTCGTGAGCTTCGAGGACAGGACCGATGTCTTCGTTCAGCGGGTAGTGCCTCTCCGCAGCGGTATGCGCAACGATGACCCTCCCATCGCGGCGAAGAAGTCGACGAATGGCGTCGAAGATCACCGGCTTGGCCAAGCCGGTCACATCGACAACCGCGATTCCGGCAGGAAGGGATACACCCTCAGCCACGGCGGTGTTGTAATCGACGACCTCGCAGTCAGTAACGGCTTCGCGCACCGCGCGCTCGATAGCGGGCCCGTGCCCCTCCAGTGGGTACGAGATTACAACCGCCTGTCGGGGTCGCACGACGCTCAATAGCCTCTGCGCCGACGCCAGCGTGCGTTCCTCAAATCCGCGGCCAACAATTACCGAGGCTGCGTCAAGCATGACCAAATCTTCAGCACTCAACTCTCTGAGCACCGGGACGCGTTCGTGAGCCAGGTCGACGAATTCGTCGTTGGCCCCGTTATCATCAATTGACTCCCACAACGTGATGGGGCGAGGGGCGGGCCGCGCGGTGTGACGATCAGCGCTACTCCCGATCGCCGGTGCGAGTGGTGCCGGTCCACCTACCAACGACTGGTGTGTCGTCGCTTCCTCATCCAGCTGCTCGGCGGATTCGAGACCGCCAAGATCGCGCAACAAGATCTCGCGCGTACGGTCCGGGTTGGCCAGCCATTCCTCTAGAGCTGCTCCCGAGAGTTCGAACCGGTCGCGTTGCGACAGGCCGACGAAGTTCGAGAGACCAAACAGTTTTCGATAGGTCAGCACAAACTGGGCTATGGGATTGGAGTCCCGGGTCTTCGTGCGCGGCGCGTCAGGGCCCGCGTCCAAGACGAACACCCCCGCGTCCATCAGTTCCCGCAGTCGGTCCAGTTGGGCTCCCTCGTCGCCAGAGGTAACACGTACGTACAAGCTGTTGTACTGGCGCAGTCGTCGCGGCTCCCCTTCGCTGAGGCCGCGCGCTGCCGAC
>JAJYWG010000189.1:1120-13239 GCA_021791615.1 Actinomycetes bacterium | reverse complement strand
ACGCGCAGGCCGGCCAGAACTGCGGCACCACGCTGCTTTGGGCCCTGCTCCTCCTCCTCCTCCTCGTCCCCGTCCTCGTCGTCGCCCGGGAGGTGGTGGCCCGGCTCGGCGCGGTCACCGGGGTGGCCCACGCCCGGCTCATCCGGGAGCGCTTCGGGCGCTTCTGGCAGGCGTTCTTGGTCGGTGACCTGTTCGTGTTGAACTTCTTGACCCTCGTCACCGAGTTCATCGGGGTCGACCTCGGGCTCTCCTACTTCGGGGTCTTCCCCGATGTCTCGGTCCCGCTCGCCGCGGTGGGCCTGTTCGCGATGGCGGCGACGGGCAGCTTCCGGCGCTGGGAGCGCTTCATGTTCGTCTTCATCTTGACGAGCCTGCTCATGTTCCCCTTGGCCGCCCTCGCCCACCCACGTCTCGGCCCGGTCGTCGCCGGTACTGTCGTGCCGCGGGTCACCGGCGGCTTCGACGCCACCGCCGTGCTGTTCATCATCGCCATCGTCGGCACCACCGTCGCCCCCTGGCAGCTGTTCTTCCAGCAGTCCAACGTCGTCGACAAGCGCATCACGACCCGTGTCCTGCGCTGCGAGCTCGCCGACACCGTCATTGGCGCCGTGCTGACCAACGTCGGGGCCGCCGCGCTGATCGTGGCGACGGCCTTCGCCTTCGCCCGCTCCCACCTCGCCGGCCACTTCGCCTCGGCGCTCGCTGTCGCCCAGGGCCTCGCCGGTCGGGTCTTGCCGCTCGCCGGCGACCTCTTCGCCGTCATCCTCGTCAACGCGGCGATTCTCGGCGCGTCCGCAGTGACCCTCTCCACCTCCTACGCGCTCGGCGACAGCTTCGGCATGAAGGACTCGCTGCACCGCAAGGTGACCGACGCCAAGGCCTTCTACGCCTCCTTCGCCGCCCTGGTCGCGCTCGCCGCGGGCATCGTGCTCATCCCCGGCGCCCCCCTCGGGCTCATGACGGGGGTGCAGGTCCTCGCTGGGGTCCTCCTGCCCTCTGCCATCGTGTTCCTCCTGCTGTTGTGCAACGACGCCGCGGTGCTCGGGCCCTGGGTGAACACGACCCGCCAGAACGTCGTCGCAAGCCTGATCGTGGCCGTCCTCGTGCTGCTCTCGCTGATCTTGACGATCACGACCGTCTTCCCGGCGATTGCCTTCGGCCCCCTCGTCGCCAGCCTCGCCGCTCTCGGTGCCGTCGGCCTCGGCGTCCTTGGACTGTCGGCCCGTCGTCGCCGCGACGGGCGCCGTGCCACCGAGCGGTCCGACGCGATCAGAGCGCGCCTTGCCACCTGGCGGATGCCGCCGCTTGCCCTCCTCGCCCCGCCGGTGTGGTCGGCCAGCGCAAGCTCGGGCTGCTGGCGCTTCGGGCGTACCTGGTCGTCCCGGTGGTGCTGCTCGCCGTGAAGATCGGCCAGGTGGCTGTCGGCGGCTGAGCGCCGTCAGCCCGGCCTTGGCCTCCGCTGCACCATGGGCTGGAGCCGCCGCCGCCATAATTGCATGCTACTTGCGCAACCTACTTGCGTTATCTACGCTGCCGGGTATGGGTCGTCGCGCCCTGCTCGCCAACCAGGTCCTCCAGATCATGCGCCGTCACGCGCGTCACTGCTGGACGCTCGACGAGCTCCAAGAAGACCTCCGGCGTCGTGGCATGACGCCGGACCCCTCGTCGGTGTTCCGAGCAGTGTGCGGGCTCGCGCAAGCCGGTGAGGTCGTGCGCGTGCCCATCGACCACGGGCGCGGGCACTACGAGGTCGCCGCAGGGCACCACGAGCACCTGATCTGCGGCACGTGCGGCCGGGTCGAGCCGCTCGCGTGCGCGATCGTCGACGCGCTCGCCGAACAGGTTCGGCACAGTTCGGGGTTCGCCGTGTCGGGGCACCAGCTCGTCCTCACCGGGACCTGCGCCGGCTGTGCCCCAGCGGGGCCAGTAGCGGTCCCGGCGGGCCCAGTAGCGGCGGGGCCAGTCGCGGTCCTGGCGGGACCAGTCGCGGCAGGGCCGGTAGTAGATCCAGCGCTCGCCGATCACGCGAGCGCCCGGTGATCCCGGTCTTTGCGGCGATCAACCCGTGGGGCCCGACGCATGTCGCCGGGTTCGCTATCGTGGCGACGGCCTTCGTCCTCGGCATGGTCCACGGGGTCACGCCTGACGAGCACACGTGGCCGATCACCTTCAGCTACTCGATCGGCGGCTACTCCACCCGGCGAGGGCTTCGCTCCGGGCTCATCTTCTCGCTGGCGTTCACCGTGCAGCGGGCCCTGGCGAGCGAGCTCGCCTATCTCGGGCTCGCCCACGTGTTCACCTTCGCGTCTGTCGACTACGTGGTCTATGTCGTGGTGGGCGCGTTGATGGCGGCGGCCGGGCTCGTCGTCGTCCGCCGCCGGCGAACCATCCACCTCCACCTGCTGGGCCACCTCCACCTACCGGGCCTTCGCAGCCACCCGGCGGGCGACGAGGGCACCGAGCACCCCTTCGCGCTGCGCGACCCCCGGCCTTGGATGCCCGCCGTGCACGGGTTCGTCGCCGGTTGGGGGTTCGGTGCCTTCGCCCTCATCATCTACACGGTGCTCGCCCCTGCCGAGCACAGCGCCGCGTGGGGCTGGGCCCCCGGCGCGGCCTTCGGGCTCGGCACCATGGTCGTGCAGGTCTTGGCCGGAGGCGTCTTCGGGCTCGTCGCCGCCCGCCGGCGCCTCGGGCCGGACGCCATCCGCCGGGTTGCGCTGCGGACGGCCGGTAACACGCTCACCTGGGGCGGGGTCGCCTTCGTCGCCGGCGGCGCCTTCGGGCTTCTCTTCCCCGGCGCCGCCGGCCTCAAAGTGGCCACCGGGCTCCACGTCCACAACCTCGACCACCTCGGCATTGCCCTCGTCCTCGTCATGGTCAGCGTCATCGGCGTCGGCATCACGACCCTCGTCCGCCAGACCCGTGCGGAGGCCCGAGCCGCCCCCAACGGGCTCTCGCTGCGCGGTCTGTCTAAGGCTGGACTGAGACAGCAGTAGCATTTAGCCTTTTTCACAGGGCCCGCCAATTGGCTGGGGGTCCTCGCGTAGGGTGCTGGGCCCGGTTCGCCGAGTTCGGCTGGGAACCTGACCGGAGCGGGCGCGAGCTCGACTCCTTTAGCGGTGATCGTCGGCTTGACGAGCCTCCCCAGCGCACGTGCATCCCTGTTGAGGAACTCGGTGGCCGACGACGGTGCCGGGCCCCTACTTGGTAAATGTCCGGAAGGGCACGGCCGTGCGGAACGTGTGCGACGCCGGCGACGACGACCGGTTCGTGCAGACAACAGCGACGACAACGACAACGACAACGAAGGACAACCACAACGACAACGAAGGAGAGGAGACGGGTCGATGGAGCTACGGCTCGGGACCGACGTGGCCTGCCGGGCAGCCCATCAGGCGAGCTTGGCCGACGATCAGGGCAAGTTCATCTGGTCGGGGTGGAAGTTCACCACCACGACTGCTGGCTTAGAGAAGCTCTGGGCCAAGGTCCCAGACGGCGCCGAGGTGACGGCGGTGATGGGGCCCACCCGCAACGCCTGGGTGCCCCTGGCGGCCTGGCTCCAGGCCAAGAGGGCCAAGGTCGTGCTGGTACCCCCGGAGCAGTCGGCCGACCTCCGGGACTACTACAACAAGCACATTTCCTGGCCCTCCGGTCCCCCGGCCCGTGGCTGGTGGGCTACGGACGGGGTCCAGGCCAAGGATCCTCCTGCTGCTGACGCCCACCACGCTCACGGCCTCCAACTCTAGAATATACCCCCTGGGGGTATATGGTGGGGTCCGTCGAGTCGCTGTAGTGCTCCTTGAGCTCAAAGGCCCTAGCGGTGACGTGGCCTGGTGGCCTCGTGGGTGGCTTTTTGCAGGTACATCGCCTGGTCGGCAGCCAGCAGCACGTCCTCCACAGACGCCGCGCCGGGGCCGAGGGGCGCTATGCCCACGCTCACCGACAGGTGCAGCTTGCACGGGGCGCCCCCGTCCAGTTCGGTCACGTCCAGCTCGATGCCCGAGACCGCTCGCCCGAGGTCGGCCTCCACCGCTGCGGCCTCGTCCGGCCCTGTGTGGGGGAGGAGCACCCCGAGCTCGTCGCCGCCCAGACGGGCCAAGGTGTCGGTGCTGCGGAGCCGCCGGCCGAGGGCGCACGCCACGGCTTTCAGGGCCTCGTCGCCGGCGAGGTGCCCGTAGCGGTCGTTCACTTGTTTGAAGTTGTCGAGGTCGATCACCATGACGGCAGAGGGCTCTCCGTAGCGCCGGGCGCGGCCGAGCTGCTCGTTGAGGTCGATCTCGAAGCGCCGGCGGTTCACGACACCCGTGAGGCCGTCGTGGTCGGCCAGGTAACGCAGCTGCTCCCTGTGGGCCACGAGGGCGCTCACGTCGCGGGCGACCGTCGAGGTGCCGACGAGGTTACCGTGTTCGTCGCGGACCGGCGAGACTGTGAGCAGCACGTCGACGCGGCTGCCGTCTTTGCGCACCCGGACGGTCTCGACACCGGCCACGTGCTCGCCCGACCTGGCCCGCCGGGCCAGGTCGTCGACCCCCGGTGGCACCAGCACCGACGCCGGCTTGCCGACCATCTCCTCGGCCGACCAGCCGTACAGGCGCTCGGCAGCCGGGTTCCAGACAACGGCTATGCCATCTGTTGTCTCCTCGATGATGGCGTCGTCGGAGGACTCGACGAGGGCAGCAAAGTGGGAAAGCCTACCCTCAGCCGCCTTGTAGCCCGTGATGTCGCGGACCGTGGCCAGCGTGAGGGCACCGCCGTTGTCGCTGCCGGGCAGGGGGCTCAGCAGCACCTCGCCGGGGAACTCGCTGCCGTCCTTCCGCAGGCCGACGATGTCGAGGCCGACGCTGCTCGTGCGCGGGTGAGGTGCTGCGGAGTACCCCGCCCGCAGCGGGCGGTGCTGCTCGCGGTAGCGCTCGGGCACGAGCGCCTCCACCCCGAGCCCGACCAGTTCGGCAGGCCCGAAGCCAAAGATGCGCTCGGCCGCGGCATTCGCCATGAGAATCCTGCCGCTGGCGCCGACGAGCAGCATCCCGTCGGGCGACGACCCCCAGAGCTCCCGCAGCAGCCGAGCCTCCTGGTCATTTTGTTCTCGTTCACTGAGCACGCCCCGCTGTTCTTCCACAATGGCCAGCGTAGGGGCCCCCAGCGCAAGCCTCGGGTCGCGCGGTGTCAGGTGGGTCTTGTGGGACCGAGCCCAGGCATATCGCAACAAGGGGCGCCGACGGGCATGGGGACGATGACGCTCAGCGGGAGCGCTCCTCATACCGGCAAGGGCACGCCCCCCACCCTCCGAGGAGGAGGCAGCAAGGTCCCGCCGGCGCTCCCCCGCATGTCCGGGGGTGACCCCGCTCACACCCCCGGTCGAGACCTGAGCCGCAACGTCGTCCAGGGCACCACGATCAAGGTCGGGGGCGAAGCGAGGTTAGGGCTGACGCAAGAACAACTTCCCACTTTCGGGCAACCGGTCACTTGGGACTGATCGTCTAGTTGCGATTGGGCTGGATGTCGTGGTGGCGGATCGAAAGGTGCTTCATCTCCTTGTCGCTGATCTTGACCCCGGCGGTGTACTCGGCGCGCACGAGGTGGGCATCGACGCGCAGGCCGGTCTTGGTGCGGGTGGTGCCGATGTAGTTCTCGATGGTCTCGTAGTCGGTGAGCGGCCGGCCCCTCTGTCCAGTTCTTGCTGAGCTCGGAGAACACCCTCGGGTTGTACTTCGATGCGCCGCTCGGGTGGTGGCAGACCGTGACACTGAGCCCGTAGGAACTGAGCCCGTAGGACTTGACGAGCCGGTGCTGGAGACCGTGCTTCCATGCCCGGGCCGAGGGAAAGACGGTTCGCCTCGGCGTCCTAGACCGAGCGTGCATGGAGCTGGGCAGGCCGAACAGAGGTGCCAGGAGACAAGCAGACGTAGCGACCGGACACCTGCTGGCGCGCAGGCGCCCGGAGCGCACCAGTCTTACAAGGGCCGCCTTGGCCTCGACGTTCACCGCGGCCTCCAACTCCGCTGCGTCGTAGCCGGCCTCGGCCGAGGAGGACCAAGGTCTCTACGGTCGAAACCAACGTCCCGGAGCGGCTGAAGAAGACCTGGCGGAACGACCACAACCCGCTCGTCGAAGCGGGCGGTCTCGTCCAAGGTGTAGTACCGCCCCCGGTGCGAGTAGCTGGTGCCGCACTCGAGCTCGCTCAGCTTGCGGAACACCCTCGCGCCCGCCCCAGTGCCGAGAGCCTGCTTGACGTCGTCCATGGTTGCGATCTTTGAACGACGCAGGAGGTTTCTCAGGTCATCGGGGTGATACTGCCTCCGGCCTCATAATGACAGAGCTACTCCTCGCTGGGCGTACCTCTATCATAATAACACGTGTTTATCCGTAAGAGAAGGCTTCCCAGGGAGGAAGGACCTGGTGAGGACGTCAATGACGCGTCCTCAACGTAGGGCTTATAGCTGCTATTTTAGCAGGTCAGTGCGTTATCCACGTCGATTACGGACTACAGACAAGAGCGTCTCCTACGTCGATTTGACCCCACAATCCGTCACGTTGATGACGTGCCTGACGGCCCTGACCTTCTTACAGATAAACGCGTGTAACCAACCCAACGCGTGAGCTCGTAGCCGACAGCCCGATCTCTCGGGGCTGGCGATGACAGAACTGCGCTCAGAACTAGGAAGTTATTTTCTGCGTCAGCCCTTAGCTTAAATTTAGGTGTGGCGGAAGATCCTGGTGCCCAAGTGCACGACACCAGCGACCAGAGCGACCACGAGCGCGAACTTGATGACCGTCCACGCCAACCCGACCACCACCGAGACAGCCGAAAGGACGAACAGCAGTGCCAGTACGACAGCCACAGCCACAACACCGGCTTTAACCAGAGGATGAGCACTAACCAGAGTATGAGCATTCCTAGTGTTACCGAGAGCCACGGCGCACCTCCAGGTGTTGAGCTTAAAAGGCTTTCCTGGTCAGCGTACCGCCAGCACGGCTCGTAACAATGGCGCCTGACAGGAACGTCGGCGCCGAGACGCTTTGGCACTCATAGACTCGAGCCTAGGTCAGCCTCCGACTGCGCCGTCCAGGCCGTCGAGAGCGGCGCCTCGGGTCTCGGGGATCCAACGCCAGACGATGAAGGCGATGGGGAGAGCCACGAGGGCAAGTAGGCTCACCGCGTCGCCGATGTTGCCCACGGGGCCCCTTGCGGCGCCAAGGACCCCGGCAAGCGCGGGGCCAGCGATAGAGCCCAGGTTGCCAAACCCGTTCCTTATCCATGCCGACGCTTGGGCCCTGGCAGCAGTCGGGAACAGTTCTGCGGCGAAAGCGGACAGGGCCGGAGCGATCCCAACGCCAAAGAAGGCGGTACCTACCAAGGTCGCGACCATGAGGGGCCCGTACCTTGCGTGGAAGGCCGCGACGCCGCATACCACGGCTCCGAGCACGTAAACGATGGCGACTGGCCGTCGCCCAAGTCGGTCCATCAACCTGCCGCAAGCGAGGTAGCCAGGGATGCTGAGAGCGGCAGCGATTGCGAAGAACGTGCCAGCGGTCGATGGCTGCAAGTGCCCCTGGTGCTCGGCGTAATAAGCCCACCAGCCCGCTGCTGCCGCCGCTGGGAGGCCTTGGAGGAAGGCGATCATGCCGACAGCGACCAGCCTGGCGCGCTGTGGTGCTCGCCAAACATCAGGCAGTTTTGCCCGTCTCGCCCTTCCGAGGCCACTGGCGGGGCGTGGGCTGAGAGCAGGTGGTACAAAAGCTCTGCTCTCGCGCAGCCTTCGCCGGCCTAGGGCAACGACCAGCAGCGGGATGGCAGCGATCAGGAAGAACGCTCTCCAGCCAAGCGGGTTGTGCAGCAGGCCTGCGGCTACAAGAGCGCCGGCCACAACAGCACCCGTGGGGCTGAACAACAGCAGTGCCGCCAAAGCGCGGCCGCGCGCGGCCGGGGGTACTTCTTCGGCTAGGAGCGTGACGGCTACGCCGAACTCCGCGCCGATGAAGACCTGGGCCGCGAACTGGAACGCGACGAAGGACCACAGGTCCCAGGACGCGGCTGTCAGGCTCGTGAACAGCGTGTAGCCCAGGACCGACCACAGCAGCACAGGCCGACGCCCGGCTCGGTCGGCTTGCAAGACCACAAAAAAAGCCACGAACTGGCCTGCGCCGATCGGGATGCTCGCGAGGCCGATGCCCGCCACCCCCACGTGCAGCGAAGCGCGTACCTGGGCGAGCAGGAGGCCGCGCAACTGGGCGTCGTAGCTGTTGAACAACGAGGCGGGCAGCAGGAGCGCCAAGAGCAGCCGGAGGTACGCCGCCGAACGCTCCGGTTGCTGGTGGCCGGCGGGGAGACCGTCGCTTGCAGGGGTGCTGCCTAGGCCGTCTTCGTGTGACTTGTCGGGGCCTGGCGTGGTGCCGACGTTACCGGGCTACGGGCATGGCCAGTGGGCAAGCACGCAGAGCGAAGAGCCAGTTTTGGAGGCTCAGGCCCGGATATTTGAACGGGCTTGTTCTGAAGCGCCCGTTAGGGTCATGGCAACCCATGAACGGCATACGGGACGCCGGTCACGTTCGTCGGGCTGGCGCTCGCCTGGCCTGGGCCGCTGACGTAGCGGGCTCCGCTTACGGGAAGCGGACGCTCCGAGGTCAAGATGCTTGCTTGTCACCGGACACCGCTCGTTCGAGGCGCTCCGCTCTCACGGCAAGCTCCTCGACCCCGGCCGCCAGCGCCGGCGTCGTGTCGCGTCGCTCCTCGACCCACTGAGGGGTCAACACGCTCGGGCGGACGTGTTGGGCGGAAGCACGCTCGTGTACCCAACGGAGTAGCGATTTGGGGGGCCGGAGCGACGTGGGCGATCGACATCTCCAAGAACTCGGCTCTCGTGTACCCGTAGTGGGCGACGGCGGCGTCGTTCACCTCCAAGAAGCGCAGCGTCTCGAGGTCGTAGACCCACATCGGCAGCGGGTTCGCCGCGAGCAGCAACCGGAAGGCACCGCCCACCTCACCCCCTCCCGGCACCCCGTGCCTCCCATTGGCACCATCGCTCTTCGGCACGACGTCCCCCCAAAGGCCCGAACTGGCTATAGAGTGCCCGCGCCTTCCGATTGCCAAGAGTAACAACTTCGTCAAGGAGCCCTGCTGGCAACGGGGGCGACCGCCAGCGCCAGGCCCCCGGGAGAGCCCCACCTCGCCCTTCGCTGGGCT
This sequence comes from Actinomycetes bacterium, assembly GCA_021791615.1. The sequence goes on along the minus strand of JAJYWG010000189.1, from coordinate 4,055 downwards.
TCGGTGTGCTAGCACACCGAAGCCTGGGGCCCTTTCGTCGGGTATCGGGGCGAACTAGTCGGTGGCAGCCACGCCCCGGTTGGGGTGCACGCCCAAGAAGGTGAGCAGGGCCGTGCAGACTACGTGGGACCACCACTTGGTGCCCGCCACCCGCACTGATGTCTCGTCGGCACCGGCTACGGGCTGGTCGCTGAGCGCATCGGCCAAGTCGTCGATGAAGCCGTCCAAGCCGTCAGCAGCCTCACCGGTCAACGACGACAACCAGCCTGTGGAGACGGGCACACCGGGCGGCAGAGGTCGGAGTCGACCTCGGCCGCTCGGGCCACAGGGACGTGCTGGCGCACCAGCAGGTACACCCCCGTCTCGCGTACCGCCGGGCCGAAGCAGGCGGGACCTGTCGCCTCGGGCGGGAAGTCAGCTTTGGTCTCGGCCCCGCAGCGACAGCGGCGCCGTTCGGCCACGTGCTCGGTCACGTCCACCCGCTGGTCGGGCAGGTCGAAAACCTGGCGGGGCTCGGCCCCTGTCCGGTGCGCCAGCCAAGCCTGCTCCACAAAGCGCGACAACAAAGCGGCGCATGGTGCACGCGCTCGGCGAGGGTCAACTGATGACGGAAGTCGTTAACGGCAGGCTCGCGTCGCCACTTGAGATCGAACTTGCGATTTGACGACTTGCCCTCGCCCTGGCTTCACGTCGCCTTCTCGATCGCCCGGTAGCGGGCAGTGGGGCCTCGTTGGCTGCCCTTTGGTCGCCCCGGGCCTGCCTTGGTGCGGTTCGGCGGCCTGGGTGGAGTGCCGAGTGTCCCGTACCAGTCGGTAACGATGCGCACGCCCCAGGCGAGTAGTAGCCGCGGCAGTCGGCGCACCGAGGGGGCGGCCGGCTGCTCACGCCGTCCGGGCGCCGGCAGAGCATGCCCGGCACCAGGCCCGTTGTGAGGAGGCTGTGCCCTCCTCGAAACGCCAAGCAGAGAAGACTTCTCGAGACTTGTCAAGAGCCCTGTGCCCACAGCCGATAACAAAGCGGTGGGAGGCATTGGGCTTCGGCGGTGGACGGCCACGAAGGCCCGGAGGACTTTGGGGCCAGCTCGTGGACTGGCGCGCCGGATTGCTGGCCCCGCCGTGTCTGTGCGCGAGCTCGAGCTGGAGATCTGGCCATGGCGCATAGCGGTCTGCGCGGCGTTCGGGCTCACCCTCGCGCTGCCTCGGGCGCGGGCTGAATGGGTGCCGCTCGGGCTCGTGGCCGTGGCCTACCTGGGCGCCTACGCGCTCTTGAGATGGAGCGGCCTTGGTTGCCCCTGGTTCTGCGTGCTGATCTTCGGCATAGACATCGGGGCGGTCAGTGCCGCGCTGCCCTTCAGCGGCGGGGCCCAGAGCAGCCTCGTGCTCATGTACATGTTCCCCGTCGCGGTCATGGCGATCACGCGGGGCCCTTGGGCGGCCGCCGCGCTAGCGACCGCTGTGCTAGCGCTGCACGTAGGGATGACCGGAGCCGGCGTGGTCCTGCGGTCGGCCCCGGAGGACACCGCCGTGCTCGCGCTGGCGCTCTACGGCTCAGCCCTTGTCGTCGGCCGGGCCCACGCCGAGGTGACGCGCAGGGAGATCAGCTTGGCCAAGAGGCTCACAAAGCTCCATCAGGGCGTGGCTCGCATCTCGGGAGAGGCCTCGCTAGCCACGCTGCTCGACGAGAGCGCGGCGCTCGGAACCGAGCTCACCGGCGCCCGTTGCGGGGCCATCTCGATCTGGGACGAGCGCGGCGAGACCGTCTGCTTCGCTACGGCGGGCGCCGGTGCCGCAGAGGCGGCGCGCGTCGGCCACCCGCCGAGCGGCTCAGGCCTCCTCGGGCTGGTACGTGACGCGCCGGGACCGGTCGTCGTCGCCGATGCCAGGGGGCACCCGGCGGCGTCGGTGCTGCCGGACGGCCACCCCGAGGTCGCCAGCTTCCTCGGGGCGCCAATCCCCGCCCTCGGGGACTGGAAGGGCGCTTACTACTTGGTGGGCAAGCAAGGGGCACAGACCTTCACCGCCGCTGACCAGGAGCTCGCAGAAATGCTCGCGGCACACGTAGGGTCGGCCGTCGTCATGCGCCGCCTCGTCGCGAGCCAGCGCGAGATGCACGACGACCTCCTGAAGATGCTCGTCCAGGTGAGCGACGCTCGCGAGCAAGCGCTCGCCGGGCACTCCCGACGGGTCGCCGGCTATGCTCGTGCGCTCGGGGAGCTGGCCGGGCTCACCGGCGAAGAGCTTGACCTGGTAGCCACCGCCGGGCTGCTCCACGACATCGGTAAGATCGGCGTGCCCGACAGCATCCTCGCCAAGCCGGGCCCGCTCGACGAGGACGAAGCCGTGGTCATGATGAGCCACTCCGGCATCGGGGCTGCGATCGTCGCACGGGCCGGGCAACTGGCCAAGACCGCCCCCTTCGTGCGCCACCACCACGAGCGCTGGGACGGCGACGGCTACCCAGACGGGCTTAAGGCCGAGGGGATCCCCCTCGGTGCCCGCATCGTGGCGCTCGCGGACATGTTGGACGCGGCCACGACGGACCGTCCCTACCGCGCCGCCCGGAGCATGGGAGAAGTTCTCGAGGAGGTCGAGCGCTGTTCGGGGACGCATTTCGACCCCGCCCTCGCTGCGATCGTGCCTCATATCACCTCCCAGGCCCCAGCCCGCCAGGCGCCAGCCCGCCCCGAGCCCCCCGACCAACCCCGCGAGCGGGCCCGGACGCTGGCGGAGCTGCACGGCGGGGCCCAGGCCGCAGGATGGAGGCTCCTCACCCGGATGTCGGCCGAGCTCAACGTCGTGCTCGACCTGCCGGTCCTCGCACAGCGTCTTCTCGGCCTCCTGTGCAGCGAGCTCGACGTCTCGGGCGCGTCGCTTTCCATGCTCGAGGGCGGCGGCAAACTGCTGCGAGTAGTCGCCTGGGAGGGCCGGCCCGTCCT
>JAJYWG010000189.1:0-1110 GCA_021791615.1 Actinomycetes bacterium | reverse complement strand
CCGTCCTGCTCCCTGTCGGCAGCGTGCTGCCACGCGGGCTCGGGATCTCCTGGGGCGCCATCGAGGGCGCGACCACGCTCGTGGTCCCCGACCTCGGCGCTCACCCGCTCTACGCCGGCACCCACGACGGGGGGAAAGGGGCGGGGCTGTACCTGCCCCTCGTGGCCGACGCTAGCACGCTCGGCGTGCTTGCGCTCTACAAGCCGGCGCCGCAGACCTTCGGGGCCAGGGACGTGGCCTACCTGGAGGCCGTCGCAGGCCCTGCGGCAGAGCTGCTCGCGATCTCACACCTGCATGCTGAGCTGGAGCAGGCCGTGCGCACCGATGCCCTCACCCAGGCTGCTAGCCGGCAGTACGGCCTCGAGCGCCTCGCTGAGGCGTGCGACCACGCTGAGCGCAGCGGCCAGGCGTGCGCCGTGGTCATGCTTGACCTCGACGGCTTCAAAGAGCTGAACGACCGCTACGGCCACCAGGGCGGAGACGAGGTGCTGGCCGAGGCTGCCGAGCGGTTGCGGAGGGAGCTGAGGGCCGGTGACGTCCTCGCTCGCTACGGGGGCGACGAGTTTTTCGTGGTGGCAGCCGGCACCTCGGCGGTTGCGGCAGCCGAGCTTGTGAGCCGGCTGGTGGCGACATCGGCTTCCGGCTCTGTCAGCTTCGCTGGCCACGAGGTGCCCCTGCCGGGCTGGTCTGCTGGGGCGGCGGTATGGCCCGAGGACGGGCGGAGCCCAGAGGAGCTCGTCCGGGCCGCCGACATCCGGCTCTACAAGGACAAAAGGGGCAGCGCCTTATCGCTCTAGCCGGCGCCTAGGTAAAGAGAAGTCGTGGCGCTTTCCTGGTGACGGAGGACCTGGCCGACGTGACAGCGAGGCTCCCGCCGGCCCGGAGGAGCTCGGTGGCAGCAGAGTGGTTTGTTTCGCCAGTGGCCGTGTGCGATTGGTTCGTGTGGCAATTGTCGTCCCTTCGGGGCGGCCAATTTCTGTAGCCGAGGGCGGGTGACATGTTGGCATTGGGACGGTGGCTTCATACTGCCTCTCCTTATATTGCCTTGTTGGGTTTGGGGCTCGGGGACTGAGCGTGTTGTTGGCCCTGATCGGGCTTGAGCCGGCGGCG
>JAJYWG010000467.1 GCA_021791615.1 Actinomycetes bacterium | reverse complement strand
GTGCGGACACTGCGTCGGCGCGGGCGTCGCCACCGCGGGCATCCCCACCGCTGAGGGGATCCTGCTGTCGCCCAACCTGCCCGGCTGGGACCGGGTCCGGCTGGCCGAGCGGATCGGTGACGCTCTCGGGATCGGGCCGGTGCTCGTGGGCAACGACGTCAAGTGCGCGGCGCTGGCCGAGCACCGGTGGGGTGCGCTGCGCGGCGCCGACCCCGCGCTCTACCTGAACCTCGGATCGGGGGTGAGCGCAGCGATCGTCGTCGGGGGCAGGGTTCTCCACGGCGCGCACGGCGGTGCCGGGGAGATCGGCTATGCCGCCGGCCGGATTCCCGAGACGGCCCACGAGCCCTCGACGCTGGAGGACATGGTCGGTGGGAGGCGCATAGCGGAGCGAGCCAGCCGACTGGCTGGTCGGCGACTGACGACGAGCCAGGTCTTCGATGCCGCCGGGGCCGAGCTCCGCCAGGTGGTCACAGACGGCCTCGAGACCTTGGCGGCGCACCTCCGCACCGTCGTGCTGGCCCTCGACCCCGCGCGGGTGGCCCTCGGCGGTGGGCTGATGGGGCATGCGGCGCGGGTGCTGGATGCGCTCCGCCGCGGCGTCGCCGTCCCTGAGCCGCTCGGTGCCGAGGTGGTCGCCGGGCAGTTCCTCGACGACGCCGCCCTCCGAGGTGCCGCGGCCTTGGCGCTGGACGCTGTCCTCGGGGGTGCCGGAGCCTCGGCGCTGGACGCCGTCCGGGGGGGCGCCGGTGGCTGAGCCCGGGCACCTCGAGGCCCTCTGGGGACGCCTCCGCCCCTTCGTGGACGAAGCGCAGCTGGTCGCCGCGACGCGGGCGCTCGTCGCCGTCGATACGGTCACCGGAAACGAAGACCGGTTGGTCGGGGAGCTGGTCGGCCGGCTCGAGGCGCTCGGGATGACGACGAAGGTGGCCGAGTTCCGGCCCGGCCGCTCCAACGTCTATGGGTGGCGACGCGGGACGGGCGGTGGACCGACGGTCCTGCTGATCGGCCACGTCGACACCGTCGGGGTCGCGGGGTGGGCAGCCACCTGGGGCGACGACCCGCGGGCGGACCCCCGAGCGGGCGTCCTGGCCGACGGGTCCCTCTGGGGCCTCGGGACCGCCGACGAGAAGGGCGGCATCGCCGCCGTCCTGTGCGCGCTGGGCGCGCTCGACGCCGCCGGGCTCGAGCCTGCCGGCGACGTCGTCGTCGCCTTCGTCGGGGACGAGGAGAGCGGGCAGCCAGGCACCGGCAGGAGTGAGGGTGCGAAGGCGCTGGTGGCCGAGTTGGCTGCGAGCACGCTCCCGTTCCCGGACTTCGCCGTCTACACCGAGCCGACCAACCTCGACCTGTACGTGGCCCAGCCCGGGTTCTTCATCGCCACAATCGAGGTGCATGGGCGCGCCAGCTACTTCGCCTACCCGTGGCTGGGGCGCAGCGCCATCCGCGACGCAGCGAAGCTGCTGCAGGCTCTCGACCGCCACGAGGCCGAGCTGTGGGACCGTGATCCCCACCCGACCGTGGGCCGTCCCCTGCTGGTGGTGACCGGCATCCACGGCGGAGAGTCGGTCTCGGTCCCCGAGCGCTGCTCGTTGTCGCTCATCCGCACGGTCCTTCCGACCGAGACGATGGGCGGGGCCCGCCGGGAGCTGGAGGACCTGCTGCGCCGGCTGGCCGTGGAGCAGGGAGTGGAGTCGACTGTGCGCTATCCGGCAGAGCGCGACCATCCCATCGGCGGCACCCCGATGGAGACGGACGTGGCCGACCCCCGGGTCGAGCTGCTCCGGCGCTGCCTGAGCCTCGCCACAGCCGATGCCATGGTGGGCGGCGCGCCGTACTGGTCCGAGCTGCCGCTCCTCGCGAGCGCGGGCATTCCCGGCGTCTACTTCGGACCCGGGGACATCGCGTTGTGCCATACGCCGCAGGAGCGGGTCCCAGTCGGCCACCTGGTCGACGTCGCACGCACCCTCGCCGTCTTCCTGGCCGCGGCGTCCGGGGCTCGAGGGCCACGCCGGTGCGGCAGCTCCATGAGTCGTCACGACAAGGACAGCCGACAGATCGAAGGAGAGCAAGGAGAAAGACAATGATGATGCGTACAACCACAGGGAGCACCCCGCCCGAACGGCACCCCGCAGGTCGGGTCGCGCGACGGCGCATGCGGCGTCTCGCCGTCACCGCAACGGTCACGGTCGGCATGGCCGGCCTCGCGATTGGCGTCGCTGGCGCGTCGGCGTCGGCGACACCGCCCATCGGCGCGGCCGGAACCCGACCCGTCACGAAGACGGTGGGACCGCTCGGCACAGCGGCCACCCCGGCCGCTTCCGTCACGATCACCAAGGCTGAGATTGCGAAACTGAAGAAGGGTCACTACACCGCGGCCATGGCCTGGCACGAGGAGAGCACCTTCAGCCAGGGCGTCACGGCCGGAGCCGATGCCGAGTTCAAGGCGCTCGGCATCAAGGTCGTGGCGACGACGCAGGCGAACTTCAACGCCGCCACCCAGGTCAACCAGCTCCAGACCATCGAGGCGCTCAAGCCCAGCGTCATCCTGAGCCTGCCGGTCAACCCGGCGACCGAGGCGTCGGCCTACAAGCAGGTCAGCGCCAAGGGCAGCAAGCTCGTGCTGCTGAGCAATCTGCCGAAGGGCCTCAAGTTCCCCTCGCAGTACCAGGGCATCGTCACCGACGACCTCAACCAGATGGGCCGCAAGGCTGCCCAGCTGCTCGGGTCGGCGATGCACGGCCACGGCAACGTGGGCTTCATCTATTACGCCGCGACATACTACGTGACCAACGAACGTGACGCCGCCTTCCGGACGTGGATCCGCAAGCTCTATCCCAAGATCAAGATCGTGGCGCAGGAGGCCATGCCCACACAGACAAAGGGGGCCACAGTCACGACGGCCATGATGACGCGGTACCCCAACATCACCGGCATCTACGCACCGTGGTCGGACGCGCCGGCAGAGGGAGTGATCGCCGCCTTGCGCACCCTGGGCAAGACCAACGTCAAAGTCGTGACGATCACACTCGACCCCTCCATCGACGGCAACCTCTGCACCGGGCAGTACCTGGCCGGGATCGTCGCGACACAGCCCTACCTGCTCGGCGAGACGATGGCCAAGGAAGCGGGTCTGGCAATTCTCAAGAAGCAGACGCCGAAGTTCTCGGTGGTGGGGGCCTTGGCCGTCAGGAAGTCGAACATCCTCAAGGCCTGGAAGATCTCGCTCGCCCAGGCGCCGCCCAGCAATGTGGTCAAGGCCTGCAAGTGACGTGACACGGGCGCGCATCGTCGCTGAACGTCTGGACGTGCGTGGGAGACGGAGAGGCGCTGCCTCTCCGTCTCCGCGGCACCGAGACGGTCGTGATGCCGGCTGCTCGGGTGACTTCGAGTGCGGGCCAGGAGGTGCTGGATAGATGCCGGCGAACCTGCAGGAGCCGGGCGAGGTGAGCACCTCCCGTTCGCTTCTGCGAGGGCACGAAGAGCCGGACCCTTCCGGCTCCTCGCCGGCACCCTTGGTGACCGCGCCCCGCGAGGAGCAGGCTGCGGCGGCGGAGACACGCGCAGCCCGCCGGTACCGGATCGAGCGGCTGGCTCGCGCGTCCCTGCCCTACCTCGGGTTCATTCTCATCTTCGCGTTCTTCTCCATCACCCTGCGAACCCACGGGTTCGACACCGTCGGGAACCTGAAGTCGATCGTCGAGCAGAGCGCTCCGATCGCCATCATGGCGATGGGGTACACGTTCGCCCTGGGCGCGGGGGAGATCGACCTGTCGATTGGCTCGACGGTGGCGCTCGTGGCGCTCATCACCGCCCTTGTTCTCCAGTACGAGCCGGCGTGGGTGGGCGTGCTCGCCGGGCTGGGGATCGGTCTCGGAGTCGGGTTGACCAACGGGCTTCTCACGGTTTTCTTGCGGGTGCCGTCCTTCCTGATCACGCTCGGCATGACGAGCGTGCTCCTCGGCGTCGCTGAGGCGCTTACCAACCTGCAGGCTGTCGCCGTGCAGAACAACGCATACAACGGGATCTTCGGCTCGGGTTCTGCGGGGCCGATCCCGAGCCTTCTCATCTGGGTGGTGGCAGTGCTCGTGGTCGGTCACGTCGCGCTGCGTCGGACGCGCTATGGCCTGCACCTTCTCTCCGTGGGTGCCAGCCGGGACGCCGCGCTGTCGCTCGGGCTCTGGGTCAAGTCGCTCCGGGTCGCGGCACTGTGCATCAGCGCACTCACCGCCGCGTTGGCAGGGCTGCTCTACACCGGCCGGCTTCAGGGGGCCACCTACACCCTCGGCAGCACCGATCTTCTCACGGTCATCGCCGCGGCCATCATCGGCGGCACCAGCCTGTTCGGCGGCCGCTCTTCCGTCCCGGGGTCACTCGTCGGCGCGCTGCTGCTTGGGATGCTCGCCGAGGGATTGATCCTTATGGGTCTCACGGTCCCCGCGCAGCTCATCGTGGAGGGGGCGGTCGACGTGGTCGCCGTGGCTCTCGGGCTCCGGGCGCCTGCGGAATGAGCGCGGCACACCTCACGGGCATGGACCAGGCATCGACCGCGGAGCAGCCGGCTCTGGAGGCGATGCATGTCGCCAAGTCGTTCGGCGCCGTCCGTGCATTGACCGACGCGAGCCTCGTGGTGTGGCCCGGCGAGGTGGTCGGTCTCATCGGCGACAACGCCGCCGGCAAGTCCACCCTGATCAAGTGCATCAGCGGACGGCTCCACGCGGACGCCGGCACTTTCCGAGTCGGGGGGAAGGCTTTTCGAGCCACCTCTCCTGCGGCGGCCAGGGCCCAGGGGATCGAGGTGGTGTACCAGAGCCTGGCACTCGTGGACACCGTCGACATCGCTTCCAACCTGTTCCTCGGCCGGGAGCCCGTCTACGGACGAGGGCCGCTCCGGCATCTGGGGCTCCTGCGGGTCAAGCAGATGCGGGCCGAGACGGCGCGCACCCTCGGGGAAGTGGGTGTCAATCTCCGGGGAGCGTCGATGACGGACACCGTGGAGCATCTCTCGGGTGGTCAGCGCCAGGGGATTGCGGTGGGACGGGCGGTGGTCTGGGGCCAGAAGGTCGTCTTGCTGGACGAGCCCGCGGCGGCTCTCGGCGTCGAACAGACCCGCCACGTCCTCCACCTGGTGCGCCGCTTGAAAGAGCGCGGAGTCGGCGTCGTGTTCATCAGCCACACCATGCAGCAGGTGCTGGAGGTCTGCGACCGTGTCACCATCATGCGCCAGGGCCGCACCGTGGGCTCCGTCGTCACCACGGAGGCGAGCGGCGAGGACTTGGTGTCCTACATGACTGGTACCACTCAGCCGCCGGGCTGAACAGAGTACCTGACGCGGGGCCGGGGGGCGCCCAGCCTCAGCGCCGCCCTGCGCATGGGCGCGAGCTCGCCGTCTCCTCGCTCCATGTGCGGCGTCGAAGGCGACGGTGTGCGTGAGCCAACGGATCGCGTAGTCACACACAGAGGTAGCCGTAGAGCTCCTGGACGACGCCGTTGGGATGCTTGGAGCGCAGCACGACCCGCGGCCCTGTCCGCGCTGGCGGGCCTTCATCTCGCCGAGCGTCGTCTCGAACTCCCAGTGCTCGGGGAATCGTCGGCAGCAGACCTTGCCAACGCTACCGGCGATCAGCGTTCCACCCGAGCTCCGAGAAGCCCCAGCTGCTCAGCGCGGAGGACGGCTTGGAGTCGGGTGGTGACGCCCAGCTTGCGGTAGATGTGCTTGAGATGCGTCTTCAAAGTGTTCATCGAGATGAACAGCTGCGCCGCCAGCTCGCCGTTGCCGACTCCGCTTGCAAGGGAGCGGAGAACCACGAGCTCCGTCGCGCTGAGCGCTTCGACGTCGGGATAGGACGTCCCGAGAACGCGACCACCCGGGTAGCGACCCGGCGACGAGCTGGCGGACCAGGTGAGGTCGGCCAGTGTCGAGCGGGCTGAGGACGGCAGAAGGTGGGCCAGGCCGCGAAGCTTTTCGATACCCACCTCGAAGAAGATCCGGCGAAGCCCTTCCATCTCCGCCACGCGGAGCGCGTCTTCGAGGTAGATGCAGGCGTGCTCTGTCTCGCCGCGCAGTTGGGCGGTGAGTGCCTGCCACAGCAGTCTCGAACTCCTTGCACGCGGCCTCATACCGTCATCGGTCGGCCACACGTCGAGAGCGCGAGCGAGCGCGGCCTCGTCGTGAGGCGTGGTCTCGACAGCAAGGCGGGCATGCGCGGCCGCTACCTCGGCGGTGCCGAGAGGCGCCTCGGCAAGGACACGGCCGGCTTGGTCGGCTTGGTCGGCAGCAAGGAACAGGTCTGCCTCGATGGCGACAAGCCGGGCGGCGACTGCTGGCGGCGGGTCGGGGCCGCCTTCGGCGCGACGGGCCTGGAGGGCGTGCAGGCCGTCGGCGACACGGTCCGTGAAGAGCGCCACCCGCGCTTGCTCGGCGACGATCGCGGCGAGGAGAGCGCTTCGCCGATTGACGCGAGCGCGACGCTCTGCTTCGGCAAGGGAAACCGCCACCTCCTCGAGGGGTACGCTCGCTTGCTCGATGCCTACGATGCCACGCGCAAAGTACGCCTCGGCGCACTCAAGGCTGTGCATGTCGCTCATTTCGGTAGCAAGGGCGAGCGCTTGTCTCGCATGCTGATCGGCGCTGTGCAGCCGTCCTACCGTGGCCTCGCTTCTCGCCAGCGCGCCGAGGAGCTGAACCCGCAACGCTGGGGGTACGATGGGATCGGCGAGCCCAGCCTTGAACCATCGCCACGCTTCTTCATGGCGGTCCAACCCCGCGAGCGCTCGTCCTCCCGAGACGGAGGCGATGCTCGCTACCAGATGTGCGAACCGAGAAGGCCGGTCGCGTCGAACCCGATGACCCGACCGATTTGTCGTCCTCGGCACGCCGTCGCGCTCGAGCAGGCGCCCGGCTCTGCGAAGAACCTCTGTGGCGGGAGCGCGATGCTCGATGCCGAGGCACCAGATGACGTCGGCCCATCGGAGCAGCTCGGTGTCCGTGCATCCCTCGTCCTCGAACTCGGCGAGCAGCACCTCTGCCGCGGTTGCCTCGTTCGTCTCCTGGCACATGGCCGCGAAGCACAGCGTGCCTGCGGGATTACGACGACGGATCGCTCCTGGGATCGCGCGCATCCAGCGGACGACGCTTGGCGCGAGGCCGGCGCGGTAGAGGTCGTGAGCGTGTTCGGTCAGCACCTCGATCGCCCGTTCGAACGCGTGCGCGCGAATCAGGTACTCGACCGACTGAGAGAGCTCGCCACGGAGAAGGTGCCACTCGGCCGCCTTGCACAGCAATGCTTCTTCGCGCCCGGCAGCGCGGGTTCGCAGCTCGGCCCGGAAGCACGCGCGCAGCAAGGGTGGATAGGCGAATTCGGCCGGGTCGCTACCTCGAGCCTGGAGATGGACCCCGTTGCCGATGAGCTCGTCGATGAGCGACGCGCTGTCTTGGTGCCCGGTCAGCGCGTCGGCGAGCTGGGTGGAGAACCTGTCAGGGACCGAAGTGGAGAGGACGAAGCGCCGAAGGGGCTCGGGTAGCTGGGAAAGCACCTCGTGGCGCACGTACTGGACGGTGAAGCGATCCGGCAAGTCGAGGCACCCGGCTGCCGCGTCGCGTCCGGTCCGTCCCCCGACGGCCCGGAGCGCGCAGAGCACCCCGAGCGGCCAGCCTTCGGTAGCGGCGTAGAGCTGGTCGATCTCGGCGGGATGGAGCACCACACCGATCCGTTCGCCGAGGCTTCCGATCTCCTCGCGGTCGAAGGCGAGATCTTCGGGAGTAATGGTCGCAACCTCGGCGGCCCGTCCGACGACCCGCTCCACCGACAACAGCTCCGATCGGCCCGAGAGCACAAAGCGCAGCTGGTCGGGAGCACGCACGATGAGCGATCCGAGATCGGTCATCAACGGTGCAGGTAGCACCTGAACGTCGTCGAGCATTATCAGCGTTTCTGGGCGCGTGCTCACGGCGCCGAGCACGGCATCGACGAGTGGAGGCCCGAGCTCGGCGCCGGCGACGAGGCGACTGAGCCTCTTGTCGGACTCCTCGCCCCAGCACGTCACCAGGACGTGAACGAGGTGGCTGCCGAGATAGTGCGGGTCGGCGTCTCGATCGTCGAGTGCGACCCGGGCGATGGCCGTGCAGTTCTGGGCGGCGTGCCACTGTGCCAAGAGCACCGTTTTCCCGTAGCCGGCAGGCGCGGCAACACACGTGAGCCGGCCGGCTGCGCCACGGCTGAGGCGTTCAACGAGGCGCGGGCGCTCGAGCACGTAGGAAGGAAGGCGGGGCGTGACAAGCGCCGCCCTCGGCATCGTTGCTTTGGACGGAAGGAGCGGACCGTCGCGCGCACGGCGGGTCACCGGCCTAAACGGCCGCGCGTCGGCTCACGCTTGACGGCAGGGGGGTCACCCACGCCTACGAGATGACCTCATCCCGATTATGGCCCTCATCACCCCGAAGGGTGATTATGGGCTGCCGAAGCACCGCTGGGTGCCGAGCGGTGGGACGAGGTTGCGGACCGTGCCACGTGTCGTGGGGGCTGGGATCCCTGACTGGGCTCATGGTTTACCGGCCTTCAGGGCGCCCGGGTACGGGGTGCTGTTCGCGGCCCTGTGCTTAGGCCAGTCGGCTGTCGCTGACGGGCCAGCTTGAAATAGACGCTCTCGCATCCTCACGCTTCACACCATGCGACAAGTGTTGCCAGATGCTTCGGATACAACCCGGACGATCGCGTCGTCGGTAAGCGTCGAGGTCGCTTGACCCCTCCCTTACAAAAGGGGGTTGCGCTCCCGTCAGGTCACCTCGCGAGATGCCCGCGGCTCGAGCGCCGTGTCGTCGTCGTCCCAACCCGGGCGGGGAGTCGTTCCAGGAAGCCGCAACACGTGACGGGGCCTGGGCAGGAAAGCCCTCGCGCAAGCCGGCTGCGAACAGGGGACAATCGGACACTCGCCGCGAAACCCTGGGCCGTTCCTCACTTCGCAAGCGAAATTCACCCGGCCGGGTGATGACGGTCCACCGGTCAGCGCTTCATGCTGTCGAAGAGGCCGAAGGGGGTTCGGCAGTTGCTCGTCGCGCCACGCAGAAGACGCGACATGGTGGAAGGGCCTGCCCCGTTTGAGCCGAGAAGGGTTCTAGGGGAAAGGGCGCCTGCTGATGAGCAACGCAGGGCGTAACAGCGAACGATCAGCTGAGAAGAGGCGCAAGCGGCAGGACGGCCGCCACCTTTCGCACCTGCTCACGCTCCTGCTGGCCTGGGTTGGACTGCTCGGCGACACCATCACCTACACGCCGACCCCGACTTACCTGGCGGAGCCTTGATGGCCCCGCCACGGTGCCCCAACTTACAGGGGCACCGTGGCGGGTGGCGGGGCCTGTTGCTTCTCGATTTCACGACGAGCCGCCACCCGATGACGAACGCCCAGTCCGGATGGGGACCACGGTGATCTCCCCGCTCGCACGCAACATTCGGTGGGCTGGCCCCACGACCGGCAGCTACGAAGCGGCAGTGGCTCATTTTGACCGGAGCCGACTGATCGCTCGACTCGGTGAGCTCCTTGCCTCCCCCCGCCGCCAGAACGTCATCGTGCTCTTGGTTCACCTCGACCAGATCGCCTTGGTCGCTCAGGCCTATGACTACACCGTCGCCGACGGACTACTTCTCGCGGTGGCAGGCCGTGTTGGGTCCGCGCTGAGGGAAGATGAATGGCTCACAGCCTTTGACCGGGACCGGATCCTCATCGTCTGTGCGCCGAGGAGGGGACTCGACGGCGTTCACGCCCTTGCAGAACGAATCCGAGAAGAGCACCTCACCGAGCCGTTCAGCGTGGATCACGAGGATGGTGATGACGGCATCGTTGTCACCGCTTCGATCGGCATCGCCACAGCTGAGGTATCCGGCAGCGACCCCGAGCGGCTGCTCGCCGACGCAGAGCTCGCACTTGGTGAGGCCGAGCGTGAGCTCTGCGAGCGGGTCGCGCAGTTCGGCCCGACCCAGCGCGACGACGCCCTGGCGCGGGTGGTCCTGCCAGCAGCCATTCACCGGGGTCTCGATCGGGGCGAGTTCGTCGTGCACTACCAGCCCGTTGTCAACTTGGAAAAGGACGCCTGCACCGGTGCCGAGGCTCTGGTGCGCTGGGCCCATCCCGAACGAGGACTCCTCGGACCCGGGCTGTTCATCGAGGCAGCCGAGTCGACTGGGACGATCCAAGCGCTCGGCACCTGGGTGCTACGGGAAGCATGCCGCAGTGCGGCGATCTGGCCTCGCTCGACGTCTCATGAGCCTCTCGGAGTCGCAGTCAACCTTTCGGCTTGCCAACTCGAAGACCCACACTTCGCCAAGCTCGTAGGCGACACGCTCAGTGATACCGGTCTGGAGCCCGAACGCGTCACCTTGGAGGTGACGGAACGAATGGTGGTGCGCGACCCCGAGATCGCTACTCGTCGACTTGCCGAGGTGCGGTCCCTCGGGGTCCGCATCGCGATCGACGATTTCGGCACCGGCTACTCCTGCCTCAGCACCCTAAAGAACCTTCCGCTCGACATCGTCAAAGTCGATCGCTCCTTCGTGGCCGGGCTGTGTGTCGACCCCGTCGACCGGGCAATCGTGAAAGCCGTCGTCGCGCTCGCCCAGGCGCTCCACCTGGATGTCATCGCCGAGGGGGTCGAAACCGTCGACCAAGCAATCGAGCTGCTCCGCCTCGGTTGCTCGCATATCCAAGGCTACCTGTGTGGCCGCCCTCGTCCTGGGGCTCCACACGCCACGCCCTGGAATAGAGGAGGGCGGGACTGCGGCGATCATCAACCAGGCGGCCGCACTCCCGTCGGCTCCGGCAACGGAGTGGCGCGCACGGGGCGCCAACCTCGAGCACAGGTGAAGGCCATCGCAGAGCTGGACGACGACGACTTGCGAGCATTTGCCGCCTGGCGGGCCCCTCTCGGCGGCGAGGAGGTCAGTGTCGACGAAGTGAACCAGTTCGGCGAGCAGTTCTGCGGCCGCTGGGACAGCCACAGGGACTACGCGCAGGAGTGCGCCGGGGGTGTCGGCACCCAGTGGCCCGGCACTCACATCGACTGGGACGGAGCAGCAGACGACCGGTTCATGCGCCTGCGCGCAGAGAGTGCCCCCGACGGCGGCATCTATGTATTCGACCCGGACCGATAGCAGCAGCGTGGTCCTGCGCCACACGAGGGGCCGACCATCCCCATCCCTATACCCCTTGGTCGGCCCCTCGTGTGGCGCAGGGCGGAACACCTTCAAGAGGTAACCCGACATGCGATCCAGCAATGCCGATGATCACGATCGCAACGGACTGGTGCACGACGGCGCTACGCGGCGTCGGTCATAAGTCATAAGGAGGAGCGTCAGATGTCAGATGGACGTCGCAGTGCGGGCAGGTGGAGCACCCAGTTGGGATCCCGGCGGGGGATGCCGGCGGACCGCATCGCCCGAAGCGCCGGAGCGCCGGAGATGCGACCGGACCCGTCTGGCGGTATTCCCCAAGCGCTGACCGGTCACGGCTCCGCGAAACCGAGTCGCTGGCTGCCGCGGTCGCTCGTCGCAGTGCTGCTCCTCTCCGGCTGGCTCAGCGGTGCGCTTCTCGTAGCAGGCCCAGCGGGAGCAACGACCACGACGCTCTACGTGGGTCCTGGTGGCGGAACCGGGAACTGCTCCACTCCCGCCTATTCCACAATCCAGTCTGCGGTGAACGCGGCAGTCGCCGGAGACACGATCGACGTCTGCGCCGGCACGTTTCACGAACAGGTCAAGGTCACGACCCAGGATCTCACGGTCACGGGACCGGCTAGCGGCACACCGGCGATCATCGAACCGTCGACAGTCTCGTGCAACACGGAAGATCTGCAGACTCACGTGCCGACCGCCGCGGTCGTACTGGTCTCCGTGGTGAGCGGAGTGACGGTGGAGCACCTCACGGTGAACGGTGCCAGCGGGGGCGCCACCACCTTCACTGGGTGCACTTCGTCCCCGCAGAACTTTTGGGGCATTGTGTACCAGAACGCGTCAGGCACCATCTCTAACGACACCGTCGAGAACCTCACTCCCTCTCCGAGCTTCAGTGGAGGCAACAACAACGACGACGCCATCTTCGTGCAGTCCTCTACTGGCACCTCGACACTGACCATTTCTGCCAATACGGCCGCTGGCTACCAGAAGAACGGCATCACCTGCAATGGTGCCGGGACCACGTGCTCCATCACGGGCAACACGGTGACAGGTGCTGGCCCAATCTCCACCGAGGCCCAGAACGGCATCCAGGTCGGCTTCGGGGCTACCGGCAGCGCAAAAGACAATACGGTTTCGAATAACGACGCCGCCAACTTCGCGGGTACCGGCACGGCCTCGGGCGTCCTAGTGACCACAGTGAGCAACACGTCGGTGATCCACAACACGCTGACCAACAACCAGGACGCCGTCGTCCTGGCGGGTTATGGGACAAAGCCGACTGCGACCATGACCGGGGACACCGTGTCCACAAACACAATTCACTACACGTCCAGCTACACGAGCACCAGTTCCAACGCAGCGAGCGATACCGAGGGTGTCGAAATCGCAAGCGTCGAGACTGGCCCGACAGTGCCCTCGATCACCGCAGTCATAAGAGATAACACGGTCGACGGCCCCGGAGCGTTTAGTCTGACGCCCGCGACCGTATCGGTGCACGCACCCGTCGGAATGGAGGTCGGCTACTTCGCCACCACAGCCGAGACAGGCCCCCTACCCCAGAAAGGTAGCCTCACAATCAGCGCTACCGGGAACACTGTTGAGAACTGGGCAGCCGACGTGATGGACCTGGGCACGACCAGCGGAACCGACTCCACGACTCTTACGGGAAACAATCTTCTCAGTGCGCCTTTCGGGGTCGACAACCTCTGAGGCACCGCCAGCGGCACGATATCGGTCACGACCAACGCGGTCGACAACTGGTGGGGAAGCGCGAGCGGGCCGTACAACGCGGCTACCAACGCGAGCGGAACCGGCTCGCCCGTGTCGACACACGTCAGCTACCGACCTTGGCTCACCGCGCCGCCGCCCCTCTACGTCTCGCCGATTGGGACATCGGCGAGGGCCGACACGTCGTGCTCGACGGCGGCGTACTCCGGCGTGCAGGCGGCTGTGACAGCGGCCACATCGGGCGCGACTGTCCACGTCTGTGCGGGTACGTACACCGTCCATGACGTCGTCGTGTCGAAGCCGGTCATCTTGGAGGCGACAGGCACGGCGACGCTCACGGGCACAGGCCCGATGTTCAACC
>JAJYWG010000511.1 GCA_021791615.1 Actinomycetes bacterium | reverse complement strand
CGTTGGTGGGTGGTTCAGCACCCCGATTCTCTCGGGGCCACCACCACGACCGGTGGATGGTCGGCTACTGGCTGATGGACCTATTCGTCCTGGTCACAGGCTTGCCACCTATCCGCGCGGCCTCTTACTACACGATCCGCACGTACGACGGCTCGGACGTGCAGACCATCTTCGAGACCTGCACCTTTTTGGTGGCGGCGGCCATCCTCACGTACATGACCTTCTGGATGCGCAACCACTCGCGCACCATCTCCTCGGAGCTGCGGGCACGCACGGAGGCGGTGCTCGGCGCCAACGGCCTGAACCGGGGGGCGCGCCGGGGTCTGGCCCTGCTCGCCTTTCAGGCGGTGGGCCGCGAGGGCCTGGAGACGGTCGTCTTCACCCTGGCCGTCGTGTTCTCCACGTCGGCGTCCGGCGCCCTCGTCGGTGCGGTCATCGGGCTGGCCGGCTCCCTGGCCCTGGCCTTCGTCATATACCGGATGGGCCACCAGATCAACTTGGCCCTGTTCTTCAAGGTCCTCGGGGCGCTGCTGATAGTGTTCGCCGCGGGGCTGCTGGTCGACGCCGTCGATAACATGCAGCACCTCAGTTGGCTGCCGGTGCTGCGCCAGCCGCTGTGGAACTCGGTCACGTCCTGTCCGAGAGCAGCGCCGTGGGCGACATCGTCCACAGCTTCTTCGGCTACGTGGCCCAGCCCAACCCTCTCGAGATCATCACGTGGGCGGTGTACGTCACGCTGGTCGTCACCGCATTCCTCGGGCTGTGGTCGCGCCGCCGGCGACAGACGGTGCCGGCGGCGCCAGGCCGGGCCTAGCGGAAATGTCCTACCAGCCCGGGAGGGGCCAACGTCTCCCAGGTGGGCATCGAATTGTTGAATGGCATGAAGAGGGGCCTCCCCCGGTGACAGCGTGTTGTCACCGAAAGCCCATCACCAAGGGAGCTGTAGGAGGCCAAAACCCCGATCGTCCCGGCCGGGAGAGCCGAGGTCGCGGGCCGGACCCGCTGCCAGACCGCGCGCGAGCGGCGTGCGATGGGTCTCGGTCTCGATGGCCTGTTCTCGGCCCGCTTGAGATGGACGGGAGGCCCAATGGGCGCGGCAATGCAGTCGGGCACGCTGGCTTCGATGCCCTCCCGCGAGGCAGTTCTTCCTACGCGGCCACCCTCTCGTACTCGTGGATGAGGCCGCCGAGCACGTCGTAGCGGACGATACGGCCGACGGCCATATCGTCGCTCGAGCTCTCCGGATCCGTAGGGACGGCGAGCCCCAGGCCTCGGTGAGGCCGGTGCCCGTTGTAATGGCGGACGTACTGGCCAAGGACGTGTTCGAGGTGGCGGCGGCCGGCGATCAGGGTCCAGTCGAGGCATTCGGATCTCACGGTCCTGACCCAGCGCTCCGCGAACGCGTTTGCCCTGGGCGAGCGTACCGGGGTCTTGATGACATCGATGCTCTCGGAGGTGAACACCTCGTCGAAGGAAGTGGTGAACTTCGCATCCCGGTCACGGATGAGGAAGCGGAACGACCGTCCGCGCTCTGCGAGATCGCCGACGAGGTTGCGAGCGACCTGGGTGACGAAGACAGCGGTCGGATGTTCGGTGACGCCGAGGATGTGCACGGCACGGCTGTGGATCTCGATGACGAATAGCACGTGGAACTGGCGGAAAGCGGCGGTGTCCACGGTGAAGAAGTCCGTCGCCAAGATGCCCTTGGCCTGGGAGCGGAGGAACTCTGCCCAGGTAGGACCACGCCGCGGTGCCGGCCCGAGACCGTTGCGACGAAGGGTGCGCCGGATCGACGTCGCGGATACCCGGATCCCGATTCCTCGAAGCTCGCCTTGGATGCGCACGCAGCCCCACGACCGGTTCTCGCGGCCGAGACGGAGGATGAGTTCGACGATCTCGTCGGGAAGCGGCGGGCGACCCGGACCGCGTTGGCGTCGCCAGCGTCGCCACTTCCGCTTGGACAGGTCGCGATGCCAGCGCAAGAGCGTCTCGGGCGTGACGAGGAACGACCGCCAGCGAGATCTCGGGAGCAGTCGCGACCAGGCGGCGAGGATCGCCCGATCGACCGGCCGGTAGCGCACGCGCCCGTGTACTTGGCGCTCGAGGATGCGCACCTCGTGGCGGAGCATCATCAGCTCGATGTCCTTGTCCAGCTCATCTCGGCGTGAGGAGCGCACCAGGCCGAGGAGCCGGCAGAGGGCGAGGTAGCAGAGCGAGAGGGCCACGGTCGATGATCTCCCACGGTCCCGAGAAGCGCCAGCTCACCGGGCTGACCGAAGTTCTGGCGCCCTTCAGGCGCCTCTGGGTCCTCCCCAGCCCGAGTCTGGCTGACAGGATACCGGCGTGATAGATTGTTAGCGCTAACAGGTTAGCGTTTACAGGAGGAATCATGGCAACCTTCATCTATGTCGAGAACCAGCGCCACGACCTGGCCTCCGACGAGGTCTCGGCCGCCGAGATTCGTCGCCTCGGGAGCATCCCCGACGACAACAAGGTCTACCGGGAGACTCCTGGGATCGAGCCTGATCCGGAGATCCCCGCCGAGGGCGCCTTCAAGGTCCACGAGGCGGAGAAGTTCTACGCGGTCCCGCCCGGGACGTTCGGCGGCACCCATGACCGCAGATGATGAGATCGCCGAGCTGACGGCCGCCTATGGCGGCGGGGTCCAGTCCCTTCCGGCTGGCCAGCGGTACCTCGTGCTTGAGCGCTTCCCGCTGGGGGATGGGTGGAACCCTCCGGTTTCACCCCTTGCCATCCGCATCACGGGCTACCCGGAAGCCGCATTGGATGGCTTCTATGTCCCCGGGCACGTCCGCCTGGCCAGCGGCGCGCAGCCGACCAATGCCAGCCTCTCGTCCGTCCTCGGCTCCGAACTGTGGTGGGCGATGTCGTATCACCCAAAGGGGTGGAGAACCGGCCATCACAACCTTCGGAGCTTCATCGGTGTGGCCCGCCAGAGATTCGCCGAGGTGCGGTGATGGAGCTGGTCTGGGCGGCCGGCGTGCAGGAGCGCATCCGTCGCGACCTCCTGAGCAGCGCCCCTCATGAACACGGAGGCGCCGTCCTTGCCCGCTTCGCCGAGGATGGTGCGAATCCGAGGGTGCTCGCGCTCGACTACTCGCTCCCGGCCGAGCGGGAGATAGATGTACATGGCGTAGACGCCCTTCGCATCGACCCCGACTTCTGGGCGCGGGTCGGCAAGCAGGCGAGGCGCAAGAAGCTCTCTGTGCTTCCCGTTCACACCCACCCCGGGGCTCGAGGCGAACCTCGATTCTCCTCGACCGACGTGGCAGGGGAGCGGCGGCTGCTTCCCGTACTTGAGCGGATGACCGGCCTCGCTACGGGCGCCGTCGTCGTCGGATCCGAGGCGGAGTCCTTCGGATTCTGGACCCGCCCGGATAGGAGGATCACCGTTAGATGTCGCGACATCGGCTCTGCTCCGGTTGGGTCGAAGCCGCGAACGTCCGAGATTCCACGTATGTTCTCGCGCAACGTCTTGGCGTTCGGCGAACAGGGACAAGAGCTGCTCGGTTCCCTGCGCGTCGGGGTCGTCGGCGCGAGCGGCACCGGGTCCCACGTCTGCGAGCAGCTGATCAGGCTCGGGATAGGAACCCTGGTGGTCGTCGACCCCGATCACGTCGAAGAGGCGAATCTGAACCGAATCGTCACGGCATCTCGATGGGATGCACGACGCAAGCGAAACAAGGCCAAGCTGATCGCCCTTCGCGCACGCAGGACGACGCGAGCCACCGAGGTCCAGGCGGTTCGCGGTGACGTCCGTGACCCTGAGACGGCACGTGAGCTCTTCGATGTCGACATGCTGTTCGCCTGCACCGACACTGTCAGCAGCCGGGCCGTCCTCAACCGGATCGCGGTCCAACGGTTCGTCCCACTATTGGACTGCGGGACCGAAATATCGACCGCCCGGTCGAACAGGCTTCGGGCGTTCGCCAACGTCAGGTTTGTCCTGCCGGGCTCAGCCTGCCTGGTGTGCATGGGAGTCATCGACCCCGAGCAGCTTCGGGTCGAACTGATGCCTTCTTCCGAACACGAGCGCGATCGGGCTCTCGGATACATCAGAGGGGAGGAGGTCATCGCCCCGGCGGTGGTGTCGCTCAACGGGGTCGCTGCCTCACTGGTGGTGATGCGCTGTCTTGAGTGGGCGGTCGGCCAACCGGCGACGGAGTCGGCCCAGTGGGTGTACCGCAGCTTCGCCGGCGATGTCCGAGCCGTCGCCGCTCCTCGCAGTCCGGACTGTCCGGTGTGCGGGATCGACGGCCGACTCGGCCGGGTCGATCTCGACATCCGCCTGTGAGACCCCTCAACGTCTTCGATCAGCCGCCCCACTACGATTCTGGGCTAATGACCACCACTTTCGGAGAAGTCATCCGCGAACACCGGACGCGCCTTGGGTGGAGCCAAAGAACTCTGGCGCGGCAGGCCGGGGTGACCGCGGCCTACATCGCGCTGCTCGAGAAGGGAACGAGAGTCCCTGGAGACGAGCTCTGGGAGCGTCTGCAACGAATATTCGGTCTTGTCGGATCAGCTGAGTTCAGCGGTCCTGGGGAGCGGCCTTTCGGAAAGGCCGAGTCTCCCGTCCTTGCCGACGTCCTCTCGGCCGCCAGAACCCTCGAGTTTCCCTTGCCGCTTCCGGAAGAGTCGGATTGGTTCGACGCTGTCCCCTTCACTGCCGTGGTCGGGCCGCTCGGGTCGGGCAAGACGACCTACGTAGCCCGCTGGCTCTCCAGAGTGGCGGGCCGCACCGGAAGGCAGATCGTCTGGGTTCAGCTCAAATCGACCAGCGGGCCGGACGACGTCGAACGCCAACTCTTGGCCCAGGTGTCGACCGAAGTCCCCGCTCCCGCGACCATAGGGGCGAGCACCGCCGGCCTCCCCGCTGCTCTCGTCCGTTATCTGGAAGGGAGTAAGCGCACGCCGCCGATCCTCTGCTTCGACGATTGGGATCCACGGGGTGGCGGCGCCCACAACCTTGTCGCCGATCTCGCCGCGATGCTCCAGAGGACTCCTGTCGTAGCCACCACCGAGAGTGCCAAATCCAGCATCGGTCCCGCGACCATCCGACCGATGCCGCGACCTACGGAGAGCGACTGGCACCTCTGGTGCGACAAGTGGCGCGTGCCTCCGTCAGTGAGGACTGACTTCTTGCAGCGGATCCATTACAACCCACTTGCGGCCACGATCTATAAGGGAGCGGTCTTCTTCACGTCGCCACCTGAACCGGCAGGGGTCGAGGCCAATTGGCGAAGCATCGTCGGCCGTATTCCCTCTGACGTCGTATTGCCGTGGAACACAGTCGTTCGTCAGTGCGTCGACTCCGTCGGGAATACGGGCTCAGGCGTAATCAAGCTTCTCGCATCTGCGCCCATCCCCGTCCCGAATTCGTGGTTGGGAGATTATGCGTCGGCTGCGGAGACTTCCAAGCTGGTCGAATATCACTTGGCGCGCAATGTCAACTGGGGAGGTCTCGACCGGCTGGCTGTGCATCAGGTATTCCGACAGAACCTCGGTTTGTTCGGTCAGCAGGAGTTTCCATGGCTGAAGGAAGCACAGCCTGAACCACCTCTGGTCGATCTCCTCCTGAACCTCGAAATGTTCGAGGACGCCGCCAGATCGATCTCGATGCTCGTGGAGGATGTCCTCCCGACCTCAGAGGCCCCGGCGCGCCTTGTTGACTGGGCCGACAGTCTTCCCGCTGAGGTCGCCGAACGCTTCCCCATGGTGCTCTTCGGCTTAGTTCGCGCCCTCGTGCTCAGAGAACAAGGCGGCGACTTGAGCCGCGCCAAGTCGACCGTCGAGAGGCTCCTCTCGCTTCCCCTGTCAGAAGGTGAGCGATGGCAAGCCCTCAATCAGGGCGCCGACGTCGCGATCCGAGCACTGGACTACGCGCGCGCTCTTGACTATGTCGAGAAGGCCGAGCGCCTGTTCAAGACCTCTGCGGGGAGCTTTGACGCGCAAGCCCTCGACGTTCTTAAGGCACGCATCTATTGGGAACAGGGTGAGTTCCAAGCAGCGAAAGCCGCCGTCGAGGTCGAAAGATCAGGTGCCGCTCGGGTCGAAAGTGCGCGTCATGCGAGTTGGCAGGCGAGAGCCGACGCCTCGTTGGGAGACTTCGCCAGCGCGGTTCGAGCTGCCAATCGCGGGATCGAGATCTCACGCCGTTCAAGGGCACCCCGCCCCGAGGCCTACAACACCGTTCTGCTCGCCGAATACGAGCTGGTGAGGGGAAACCTCTCCCGTGCCCGTCGGCTGGCGGAGAGGGCGGCTCACATGGCGGACACTCGAGGGTTGACCAATCTGCGGGCCCAAGCCCTCACCGTCCAGGCGGAGGGGGCCTCGGCACAAGGAGATCCGAAGGATGCCCACCGGCTACTCGATCTCGCGACCAACGAGATCACCAAACGGGGCGACGATCCATGGGCGAATGCGTACCGGCTCGTGACTGAAGCCCGCCTTGTCCGCCTACAGCCTCGACAGTGGACCCAGCTCTGGTCTTTGGCCCAGCAACTTGAGGACGAGGCTCTTAGGCTAGCGGCGCGGAACCAACACCATCCTGTGGTCGGCGATCTGATGGTCGAGAGCGCTCACTGCTGGACGGCCACGGGATACTCGCACGAAGCTCGGCGCGTACTCAACGACTTGGAGAAGCGCCGTGTCAACTGGCGAACCCGATGGGAAGCACGCCTTCTAGCAGTTGTCTGCGAACCCGAGTCTTCCGACGAGACGAGATACAACGCCGTCGCCGAGATGATCCAGGAGGCCCGCAACGTCGGTGCCCCCTACCTCGCCGTGTCCTGTGCGTACCTCGCAAGCACGTACCGTCTCGTTGGCGGTGACGAAGCGATGGCGGACCGCTACGGGCGGTGGATCGCCGATGTGGCCGACTCGCGCGGCTGGAGAGTCCTGGCGTCGAAGGGGCGCGCTCTAGTGCCCGCGGCCGTCATCCCTCCATCAGCTTCAACCGAGGTGGCAGTGAGGAACGAAGGGGAGACGTCGGTCGCCGCTCCCCGTCGTGTTCAGCAAGGTGCGCGCACCGATCCCGAGCTCCCTCTCCCGGATCCGTTCGACGACTAGGTGTCCATCGTTGCCGCCCCAACACGGTCCTTGGTTTCCGCCGCTCGAACGTCTCTACGGCGACCGCCCGGTTGATGACGACCCCCGCGAACTCTTCCAGGGCGACATCTTCAGGGACGTTCCGTCAGCTCGGTTTCCGGTGGCCCAGGCCAGCACCGACGATCCGGTGATGCGGCACAGCATGGGACTGGCCATGGTCGTGGGCCACCCGTGCGAGATCTCTCCTGGAGAGAAAGGCGCAACCTTCCCTTGGCGGACCACTTGTGCGGTTGTGCCCGACAACGACGCTCGTCTGACCCTCGACGGCGAGGGTCACTTCAATGCTTTCCCGCTTCCCGACCTGCTCCAGGACGGGACGCTCTGGTACGCCGATCTCCGCTACCTGACCGTCATCCATAAAGACTGGCTGACCGCTGCGAGGCGCGTCGCCACGCTGTCGTTCGAGGGATGGCAGGCCTTCCAAAGGCGTCTCATCCACTTCCTCACCCGGGTGGAGATGCACCCGGATGACATAGCCGTGGCCGCACTGGACGAGGCGGGCCAGCCAATGCACCCGGACGCTCAGCCTCGTGAGGGGGGCACCGCCCTCGACCCGTCCTGACAGATCCATGAGTTTCTCGGGGCCAGGTCCGCCGCGCCAGAGAAGCTGAGTAGGCAAGCTGCCTATGCAGTGCATAGGCACGATGCCGCGACCAGGGGTTTCGTCGGGTCGATAACCCGATGGTCGCGCGATTGTCGATAACCCCCGCCACCACACTTCGTCCGCGGCTCTTCTGGCCGATGATCCGTACAGAGATCCGTGCAGGCTCGGCGGAGTACTCGGCGGCCAGCTGGCCGGGCCGCGCTCCGCTCGGCGCGGGAGGTGCCCGATCGCCTACAGCATCGACGATGCCCCGAGGCGCATCGACAGCGTTCACATGGCTCAGCGAGGCGAGATGCACCGCAGCTGGATCGTCTGGCGGACGGATCAGGTGCTGCTACGGCTTGGTGAACAAGACGCCTCAAAAGCCGACTCGGGCCCTGCCAGGGCGATGCCGGGAGGCCGGAGGCGTTCGCGCCCGGTTACCTTGAGCCAGGGACGCACCGACGTCCGACTCGCGAGAAAGGGATCCGATGGACTTCTCCTCCTACGAGCAGCTGATTTTCGAGCGCCGGGCCGCCGGGGTCACGCTCATCACGCTCAACCGCCCAGACAAGTACAACGCTGCCGACGAGACAATGCACGGCGAGCTGGCACGTGTGTGGCTCGACATCTCACGCGACGAGGACACGCGAGTTGCGGTCATCACCGGAGCCGGGAAGGCCTTCTCGGCCGGGGGCGATCTCGCCATGGTGGAGCGTCTGGCCGGAGACCACGGCCGGGTTCTGCACATGTTGAAGGAGATGAGCGACCTCGTGTACAACCTCGTGAACTGCGAGAAGCCCGTCGTCTCGGCCATCAACGGCGTGGCGGTGGGCGCGGGTCTCGCAGTGGCGCTGCTTGCCGACATCTCTGTCTGTGCCGAGGACGCCCGTCTCGGTGACGGCCACGTGAAGCTCGGCGTCGCCGCCGGCGACCACGCGGCGCTCTGCTGGCCTCTTCTCTGCGGAATGGCGAAGGCCAGGTACTACCTGCTCACCGGGGAGATGCTCACCGGCGCCGAGGCGGAGCGAATCGGTCTCGTCACGAGGTCGCTGCCGGCAGGAGAGGTCCTCGAGGAGGCTCTCTCGGTGGCTGCTGTGCTCGCCAACGGCTCGCAGTCTGCAATCCGGTTGACAAGACAGGTCCTGGCCAACTGGCTGAAGGCCGCCGGACCGCTCTTCGACCAGTCGGCCGCCTACGAAATGCTCGGCTTCATGGGCCCCGACGTGCTCGAGGGCGTCGCCGCGCTGAAGGAGAGGAGGGCGCCGCGCTTCCCCTCTGCAGGACACGATTCGACGTCGACGAGCCGAGAGCAGTGAAAGAGTGCCTGCTCCGACGGGGAAGGCACCAGCGGCCGGCTCGCAGCCGCCGGGCGGTCCAGCCGGCTTGGGCGGGTGGTCGGACTGTCCCTGGTCGCCGGCTCCTCCCGCCGATCCAGCTGAGGAGCGAGATATACCTTGACAGAAATATGCTACGTACAGTAAGTTGATCGACGTTAGTTCGTCGAACGTCCACTGCTGCGGTGACGACGGACCGCCGGGGGGCGTGGAAGCAGCGTTAGGGGGGTGGAGCAATGGCACCATCGGGAAGACCGGCAAAGAGTGACCAGATCGCAACGGGCCGACCTGCCCGCCCGGCAGTCGTCGTGGCGGGCCTGCTCGTACTGTCGGCCACGGTGATGGCGGGGTGCTCGAGCACACCTTCGAGCACCAAGCCCACCAAGGCCACGACTGTCAAGGCGAAGGGCCCGATCAAGATAGGGATGATCACGTCGCTGTCCGGTCCGTACACGCCGCTTGGCACGAACGACAGACTCGGCGCCGAGCAGGAGGTCAACGCCATCAACGCCGCCGGCGGCATCGGCGGTCGCAAGATCGAGCTCATCATCGAGGACGACAAGACCGACCCGACGCAGGCCGTTACGGACTACCAGACGCTCGTCTCCGACGGCGTCGTGGCGATCGTAGGTCCGGTCTTCTCCTCCTCGGCCGTCGCGACCGAGCAGAGCGCCGCCCGGGCCAAGATCCCGACCATCGACACCGCCGCGGCTGACAACCTCGTCACGCCTGTCAACTACTACGTCTACATGACGCCGCCGACAACCAAGATCGTGGCCGAGCAGCTCCTTGCCTACATGAAGGCGAAGGGCCTGACGAAGATGGCCGTGGCGCGTGACACCTCTGCCTTCCCGACGGCAGGCTGGGACAACATGAAGGCGATGGCGCCGCACTATGGCATCCACTTCGTCTACGACGGTGAGTTCGCCCTCACGGCGACGGACTTCACCACGATTCTCACCCAGGTGAAGGCGTCCGGCGCCCAGGCTCTCATGGTCTGGGGTTCCGGCCCGGCAGAGGTGACGCTGACAAAGCAGGCGAAGGCGATGGGGCTCACCATCCCACTCCTGTTCAGCCACGCCGAGGCCTCGTACCTCTACACCAAGCCTGTCGGCTCGGCGGGTAACGGCGTGATCATCGCCAGCTCGATCGGCGGCATCGGACCCTACCTTCCGGCCAGCTACCCGGGAAGAGCGATCATCACCGGGTTCGCCAGCAAGTTCCAGAAGGACAACGGCTACTACCCGCCGGAGTTCGCCTTCGACGCCGGCGGTGCCGTCGCCATGATCGCCAAGGCGATCCAAGAGGACGGCGCCACCCCGGCGGGCATCGCCAAGGCGCTCTCCACCATGACGATCACGACCGGTGACGGCACTTACCACTTCAGCCCGACCGACCACTCCGGGCTCACGGTCTCACAGGTGGCGATCACGAGGGACGAGAACGGCAAGCTCGTGCCTACGAACTTCACCAAGGCAAAGATCGGCGGCTGATCTGCAGCGGGCGGCAACGACGGCACTACCGTCGTGCCGCCCGCTTGGAGCGAGGCGGTGGCGACAGGATAGGTTGGGCGAGTGCTGACGACGGGCCTCGGCTCTGAGGACGGCCTGTCGGAGACCGGCGGCCTCTCGGAACGCCAGGTGCACATCGTCCGCAGCGCCTACAGGCTCTTTGCCGACCGCGGCGTGGAACGTGTCCCGATCCACGAGATCGCCTCTGCAGCCGGCGTGAGCAAGAGCATCGTCCTTTATTACTTCAAGACCAAAGAGCAGCTCGTCGGGGCGACCATGTGGTGGGTGCTCGAGGAGATAGGCGATCGGATACGCCACGCGGTCGCCGGGGCGGCGACACCGGTCGAGGCCGTGGAGACGATGATCGAGACGATATTCCTCGGGCCGGACCAGAGCAGGCGCTTCTACCTCACCTATCTCGACTTGATCGATCACGCTGCCCGCGTGAGCGGATTCGGCCAGATCAGTGCGGCGTTCCGCGCCACCGTCAACCGGGTCTACGCCGAGGTGATCGGTGCAGGCCTGGCCGACGGCACCTTCCGGGTGCGCGAGGTCGACGAGGCGGCCGTCGCTGTCCGCGCCATCGTGGAAGGGCTCCACTTCCAGTGGCTGCAGGAGGACGACTGGCGGGAGCGGCACGCCTGGTACAGGCGCGCCTGCATCGACGCCGTTCTCGCCTACCTGTTGAATGCCGACAGCTCCCGGAGCGAGCCCGTAGCTCCCCGCCGGTCGCGTCCCGCGGCCGTGAGAGCGCCGGTCTCTCGTACCGGGGCCTAGCCCGGCTCGCCGACGGCTGGGCCGTCCGATCCCTGGCGGCATCGAGGGCTGAACCACGTCCGGTCACTTGCGCCGGTCGGACCATCAGTCTACAGTTGCTTGTAGATCGACCAACTTAATGTAGATTGACTTGCTGGAAGAAACGGGGCGGGTCGTGGCCTACGTGATCACTCAGGCATGCATCGACACCAAGGACCAGTCGTGTGTCGACGCCTGCCCGGCCGACTGCATCAGCGCCGAGGAGGGCGACCGCATGCTCTTCATAGACCCGGACGGCTGCATCGACTGTGCGGCCTGTCTGGAACCGTGCCCGGTGGACGCGATCTTCGCGGAGGAGGACCTTCCTCCCGACCAGGCGGCCTACCTCGAGATCAACGCGCTGCACTTCCGCAACGCGGCCGCCGCCCAAGAGCGGGTGAACGCTCTCCTCCCGGCCAGCTAGCGGCGGAGGGCGGCAATTGGACAAGGTCCTCTCGGTCGGTGAGGCAATCGAGCGTTTTGTCCCCGAGGGTGCCGGGCTGGTCGCGGTCGGCGGCATGCACCTCCAGAACAACCCGATGGCTCTTGTGCGCGAGATGGTGCGCCAGGACCGTCACGTCACCCGCCTGCTCACGAGCCCATGCGGTGCCTTGAACGCCGACCTCCTGGTTGCCGCGGGACTTGTCGAACAGATCGCCACCTCCTACGTCGGCTTTGAGCACCTCGGCCTGGCGCCGGCCTTCCGCCGAGCTGTCGAGGCAGGGGTCCTGCGAGTCCTCGAGTGCGATGAGGCCTACATCACCCACGGTCTCAGCGCGGGGGCGGGCGGCCTGCCCTTCGTGGCCCTGCCGGCGGGGCTCGAGTTCGCCGACGTCTGGAAGGCGAACACCGAGAGCTACTGCCTCGTCACGGATCCCTTCACCGGGAGGAAGGTCCTGGCCGGTGCCCCGCTCGCGCCCGACGTGGCGTTGCTGCACGCGGCCGCCGCCGATGCCGCCGGGAACGCCGTGCTCGCCGGAGCACACTTCGTCGACCGGAGTATGGCCCTTGCCGCCAAGACCGTCGTCCTCCAGGTGGAGCGGGTGGTGCCGACCGACCAGCTCAGCCGGCAGGCGGTCGGCACGACGATCCCAGGCTTCCTCGTGCAGGCCGTCGTCGAGGCGCCTGGAGGTTGCCACCCGACGGCGTCGCATGGCCACTACCGGGTCGACGAGGCCCACCTGCGGCGCTATCTCTCTCTGGCGGCCAGCGCCGACGGCGCGCTCTCCTACCTCGAAGAGTTCGTGAGGGGTGTGACCGAGCAGGACTACCTGCGGTCCGTCCAAGCCGGCGCGAGCGTCGGAGGCGAGCTTTGAACGGGGGCGCGGCCACCCCACCGTCGGGCTGGGCGACCGGGGAGCTGATGGCCGTCGAGCTCGCTCGCCAGCTGCGCAACGACGACGTCGCCGTGATGGGCACGGCAAGCGCCATTCCCCAGGTCGCCTGCGGGCTCGCCCGGGCTACGCACTCGCCCGATCTCTGGTTCGTGGCCGGAGGAGCCTGCGGGGTCAATCCTCACCTCGCCCCGACCGTCGCCTCCTGCTGCGACGAGGAGCTTTTGCGCTCGGACACGGTGCTACCTCTCGGTGACGTGGTGCTGCTCGAGGGCCGAGGCGACGTCTTCACCGTCTTCTTCGCCGGCGGCCTCCAGATAGACGCCTACGGCAACTGCAACCTCGTCGCGGTCGGCGACTGGGCGAGGCCGGCGCTGCGCGGCCCCGGCACGGTCGGGCTGCCGTTCCTCTCGCGGGTCGGGCGCGTCCTCATCTACTCGCTGTCGCACAACCCCCGGACCTTTGTCGAGCGAGTCGACTTCCTCGGCGGGCCCGGCTTTCTCGACGGTCCTGGGTCCTGGGTTGAGGCGGGACTGCCGGGCGGCGGGCCGGCTGCTGTGGTGACACCGCTGTGCACGATGGACTTCGACCCGGCGACCTTGCGGATGCGGCTCCGGTCCGTCCACCCCGGAGTCGACGTCGCCCAAGTGGTCGAGGCGACCGGCTTCGAGCTGGTCATGCCGGACCAAGTCACCCAGACCGCAGCGCCTACCAGCGA
>JAJYWG010000285.1 GCA_021791615.1 Actinomycetes bacterium | reverse complement strand
ACGAGCCGGGCGCTCCCCGCCCCGGCGAGGCGTCTCCGCGGGCAACTCGATACCGCCACCTGATAGCGAGCGGTCCCGACGTCCGATCTACCCACGGCCTTCCCGCTGCAGTTCACGCAACAGGCTCGCTACTTGGCTCGCTTTGTGTGGGTCCGTTCTCTTCGGCCACCTGGCGTCGCCGCCGTGCCCGCACGTGCAGGGAGATCCCGACGCCCGCGGCAAAGGCCACGAGGAAACCTACCACGATGAGCCCGCCGTCCCCGACGCCAGCCGACTCCGTACTCCGGGTCACGAGAATGGACCCCGACCCTCCATGTGCGTCTGGTAATGAACGGGCTCCTCCCGTGGCGAGTTGACGGGACGGGCGTGACACCGGAGCGAGCGGGAGGTCCTGCCGGTTGGGGAGCAGTAACAGGACTCCCATGCGACAGCCATGGGAGCAAGATCTCCTAACTTGACGAGAAGTACTGCTCGCTCGCTAGGAGGGGAACATGGAACTGCAGCCTGGGGCATTTACCGTCACATACGTAGTCGAGGTAGTCCACGACGTCGCGATCGACCGCATCGGCTATGACCACGTCGCCACTGTCGTCCATTGCGGTCATTGCGGGACTCGACTCGATCTCAGCCCTGGGCCAGGTGTCCTAGTCGAGCACGCTCGAAAGCACGAGCCAATGGACACCGACCAAGGAGTTACGTCAACACGCTCGTGAGCGCTCCCCTCGAGGAGGACATTCACCTGTGCTACAGGAGCCAGCTCAACCTTGCATAGGGCAACCTACGAGACCGCACCGAGTCGTCCCGGTGGTGCACCGCGGGCATTGTGCCAAGTCGGGCCCAGGGAGCTGGCTGACCTCCGGCATGTCCGTGCGTGGAGCGTTGTCAGGAGCCGGAGGCTCTGCTGCACGCTCGGTTCCCCTACGCTTGCGCCACCACCAAGCCGCCACGCTCGCCGCAAGGACGACAAGGGCGAGGAGCATGAGCGGGTCGCCGTGCTGGCTCTGCTCCATAGAGTCGCCGTCGTCCTCGTTTTCACGGGGCACTGAGCGGAGAGCCGGTACGGCTTCGTCGCTGTGGCGAGTTGGGCTCACTGAGCGGCCGATGTGCACGACGGTCCGACACGAGCGGCACCGCGTTGCCGTGGTGGCACGCGTCTCGAAAGTAGTTTCGCATCGGGGACACTGGATGGTGGTCATGGGACCAGCATCCCTCTGAATGAACCCAACGAGGTGGAGGGTGCGCCGGCTTGATGGCGCCGGAGTCGTCCTCCAACAAGTGGGTTGATCGTCTTGGGCAATCGAGCCAGATCGCCCCAAGACCACCGTGCTGCAGTGAGGACTTGGGCGCTCCCCTGCGGCCACGGGGACTGCAACACGTGGCTTCCCGGTACAGCCAAGACCCCCATGAAATGGAGCACTCGCAGTAGCCTCAACTCGGTGCCAAGAGACGGGGGATCCGGGTGACGACCATCGACGAGGTGCTGGCCGACCTTCGGGCTGCTGCCACCGACGAGCGGGACAAGGGCGATCGATTCGAGCGCCTCATGGCTGCCTACCTCAAGACCGACCCCATCTACGTCGATCGATTCAGTGAGATCTGGCGCTGGACCGACTGGCCGGGGCGAGAGGGACGGCCCGACACCGGGATCGACCTGGTCGCCCAAGAGAAGGGTGGAGGGCTCTGCGCTATCCAGTGCAAGTTCTACGACCCAGCCCACACCCTTCAGAAGGCTGACATCGACTCGTTCTTCACCGCATCCGGCAAAGAAGGCTTCACGTCGAGGATGGTCATCTCGACCACCGACCACTGGTCAAAGCACGCAGAAGAAGCCCTTGAGAACCAGCAGATCCCGGTCGCGCGATTGAGGGTGGGCGACCTGGACCAGAGCCCGGTCGACTGGTCGCTGTTCCGCCCCGAGCAACCCGACGTCCTCGTCCGCCGAGCACAGAAGCAGCTCCGCCCCCACCAGGTGCTCGCAAAGGACAAGGTCGTAAAGGGTCTCACGACGGCCGATCGGGGCAAGCTCATCATGGCGTGTGGGACGGGCAAGACCTTCACCGCCCTTCGGATCGCCGAGCAGATGGTCCCCTCCGGTGGTGCGGTTCTCTTCTTGGTGCCGTCCATATCGCTTCTCTCTCAGGCCATGAAGGAGTGGTCGGCCGAAGCCGAGGTTCCCCTGCAACTCTTCGCCGTGTGCTCGGACACCAAGGTCGGCAAACGAACCCAGAGCGAGGACATCGGCGCCTACGATCTCGCCTTCCCGGCGACGACGGACCCAGAGGTCCTCCTGGCACAGATGGACAAGGCCCGGGGCGAGCGCCCGAAGGGTTCCATCACCGTCGTCTTTTCGACCTACCAGTCCTTGGGGGTCTTGACCGCCGCCCAAGAAGCCGGCCTCGGTGCTTTCGACCTCCTGATCTGTGACGAAGCCCACCGCACGACTGGGGTGACGCTGTCGACATCGGACGAGTCGAACTTCGTGCGGGTCCACGACGACAGGTACCTGAGTGCGGACAAGCGCCTCTATATGACCGCCACCCCCCGCCTCTACGACGACGCCAGCAAGGCGAAGGCCCAGGAAGCAGACGCCCTGCTCTGCTCGATGGACGACGAGTCCCTGTACGGCCCCGAACTCCACCGTTTGGGATTCGGTGAGGCCGTCGGAGCAGGGCTGCTCTCTGACTACAAGGTGCTGGTCCTGGCCGTCGACGAGGGGGCGGTGTCTCGAACCTTCCAGCGCCAGCTCGCAAGCCCCGACCACGAGCTCAACTTGGACGACGCCGCTCGGATCGTCGGGTGCTGGAACGGGCTCTCCAAGAGGGGCATCGATCCACGGACCTTCGAGGCGGACCCCGGGCTCATGCAGCGGGCCGTCGCCTTCTCGCGCTCGATCAAGGATTCCAAGCGCTTCACCAACCTCTTCGCCGAGATCATCGGCGAGGCGGCGGCATCGAATGCTGGGGATGGCGCGTTCTTGTCCTGTGACGCAGAGCACGTCGACGGCACGTTCAACGCCCTCGTGCGAAACGAGAAGCTCGACTGGCTCCGCGCAGATCCAGGGCACGGGAACTGCCGGATTCTCTCCAACGCCCGGTGCCTCTCAGAAGGCGTCGACGTCCCGGCCCTGGATGCGGTCCTCTTCTTGAATCCGCGCAACTCAGTCGTTGACGTGGTCCAGTCAGTCGGACGAGTGATGCGAAAGGCCGAAGGGAAGACCTACGGATACGTGATCTTGCCCATCGGGATCCCGACCGACCAATCCCCCGAAGAGGCTTTGGCCGACAACCGGCGTTACAAGGTCGTCTGGCAGGTACTCCAGGCCCTTCGTGCCCACGATGACCGATTCAACGCGATGGTCAACAAGCTCGAGTTGAACGCCGACAAGGGCGACCAGATCCAGGTGATCGGTGCCTCGGGATTCGAGGAGTCTGATAGCTCATCCTCGCCAACCGCGGTCCAGGGGCGCCTCGCACTCGGAGACCTCGACGCCTGGCGGGATGCGATCTTCGCCAAGCTGGTCATCAAGGTCGGCGATCGCCGCTACTGGGAGGACTGGGCCACTGACGTGGCCGACATCGCTTCCCGCCACGTCGCCCGCATCGAAGGCATTCTCGCCAACCCCGACACGCCCGCAGCCCACCAGTTCGAGGCCTTCCTAGCGGGTCTCCACCAGAACCTGAACGACTCGATCACGCCTGCCCAGGCGATCGACATGCTGGCCCAGCATCTCGTCACCAAGCCCGTCTTCGACGCCCTATTCGAGGACTACGCCTTCGCCGAGCACAATCCGGTCTCCAAGGTGATGCAGGCGATGGTCGACGCCCTCTCTGGCGAGCAGATCGACCGGGAGACCGAGTCTTTGGCCTCCTTCTACGACAGCGTACGTCTTCGTGCCCAGGGCATCGACAACGCTGCCGGGAAGCAGCGGGTCATCACCGAGCTCTACGAGCGCTTCTTCAAGACCGCCTTCCCCAAGATGGCCGACTCGCTCGGCGTGGTCTACACCCCGATTGAGATCGTCGACTTCGTCGTCCGAAGCGTGGAATCAGTGCTGAGAGACGAGTTCGGTGCCTCACTGTCCGACGAGGGCGTCCACGTACTCGACCCCTTCACCGGTACGGGTACCTTCATCGTCCGGCTCATCCAGTCCGGCGTCATCGACCACGGTGCCCTGGCCCGCAAGTACGCCTCGGACCTTCACGCGAACGAGATTGTCCTCCTCGCCTACTACCTGGCTGCGGTCAACATCGAAGCCGCGTTCCACCACGAGGTCGGCGGCAGCTACCAGCCGTTCGACGGGATCGTCTTGACCGACACCTTCCAGCAGGGCGAAGGCGACCCGGCCGACGACGTCTACTTCCCCGACAACAATGCGCGACTCCAGCGCCAGAAGGACGCTGACATCACGGTCGTATTGGGCAATCCGCCGTACTCGGTGGGTCAGGCATCCGAGAACGACAACAACCAAAACCTGCGCTATCCGAAGCTCGACGGTCGCATCCGCAACACGTACGCGGCCCGCTCATCGGCAGCCCTCAAGAACAGCCTCTACGACTCGTACATCCGGGCCTTCCGATGGGCCTCGGACCGGATCGGAGATCGCGGCATCGTCTGCTTCGTGACCAACGGCGCCTTCGTCGACTCGGGATCTGCGGATGGGTTCCGCAAGACCCTTGCCGACGAGTTCAGCGCTATCTGGTGTCTGAACCTTCGTGGGAACCAACGCACCTCTGGCGAGACCTCGCGAAGGGAAGGTGGCAAGATCTTCGGCCAGGGCAGCCGGACGCCGGTGGCCGTGACGTTGCTCGTGAAGAACCCCGGCCACACCGGACCCGCCACCATCTCCTACCACGACATCGGCGACTACCTCTCCCGAGAGGAGAAGCTCGCCAAGGTCGTCGGCTTCGCCGATCTCTCGGGCGTGGACTGGCAGCCGATCACGCCGAACGAAGCGGGCGACTGGGTCAACCAGCGCAGCCAGATCTTCGAGACGTTCGCACCGCTCGGCAACAAGAAGGACGCTGGCGGGCACGCGATCTTCGAGACGTACTCGAACGGAGTGAAGACGAATCGAGACGCCTGGGCCTACAACTTCTCCCGCTCGTCGCTCCTCGCCAACATGGAGAGAACGATCGATGCGTACAACAAGGAGCGCAAGCAGTTCCACGTCGCGGTCGCCGACGGAGTAACCAAGGCCACCGACGCGTCGGTCAACGGCTTCATCGACACCGATCCGACCAGAGTGAGCTGGACCGTCAACCTCAAAAGCGACCTCCGCAAGAACAAGGCGGCTGCGCTCGATTCCGAGCATGCCGTCCCGTCGATGTACCGTCCGTTCTGCAAGCAGTGGCTCTATTTCGACCGGCAGTGGAACGAGCGGGTCCTCCTCATGCCGTCGATATTCCCGACGCCGGCCCACGAGAACCGGGTGATTGCGGTGTCTGGGATCGCAGGCAATCGAAGGTCCTCGGCACTTGTAACCTCACTTGTTCCAGACATCCAACTTCAATTCAACGGCCAGTGCTTCCCCCGCTACCGCTACACGCTGACCACCGATGATGGGACCAATGTCTCCATGCTCGGTGGGGAAGGAGGTTACGAGCGCCACGACGCCATCTCAGCCCACACCCTCGATCGCTACCGCCAGAGCTACGGCGTCCAGGTCACCCCCGACGACGTCTTTCACTACGTCTACGGCCTGTTGCACTCGCTCGAGTACACGAGCCGCTTCGCCGCCGAGTTGGGCAAGATGATCCCGAGGATCCCGATGGTCGAGGACTTCTGGGCCTTCTCACGAGCCGGCGCTGCCTTGGCTGTCTGGCATCTCGGCTACGAATCCGTGGAGCCCTGGCCACTCGACGGGCTGCCCGACGAGGCGGCCGATCCGAAGGCCCTCCGGGTCGACAAGATGAGGTTCGCGAGCAAGGACGACCACAGCTCGATCGTGGTCAACAGCCACATCAAGCTCTCAGGCATTCCCGAAGACGCCTACCACTACCAGGTGAATGGCCGCTCAGCTATTGAGTGGATCATCGACCGCTACCAGGTGAAGACCGACAAGGCCTCGGGCATCGTGAACGACCCCAACACCTGGTCCGACGACCCGCGCTACATCGTCGACCTGTTGGCACGGATCGTTCGCGTGTCGATGGAGAGCGTGGCCATCATCGACGGCCTCTCGGATCTCGGTCCGCTGTGACTACTGAGCAGCGGATCGTCTTCGGCAGAGAAGCCGGGGACAGCTTGGACGCCTGCCTCACTGCCCTGTGCGGACGGGGCCTTGTGGTCACGATCACCCTCAGCAACGGCGACACGATCGGCGGCGTGCTTTTGGCCTCCACACCCGAGC
Organism: Actinomycetes bacterium; assembly: GCA_021791615.1. The sequence goes on along the minus strand of JAJYWG010000285.1, from coordinate 7,076 downwards.
ACGTGGAGCTCGACCGCTGGAACACCGAAGGGCAGTACCCCAGCGGACAGCGCCTCACCCTTTCGGTCCGTGACATTGCCCAGATTCGCGTCGACTGACCGAGAGCACTGGCCCGGAGACCAGTCGAGCAGATCGCCTGGCTGAGCGGATACTCGGGTCGAGTAGGCCGAAGGCGGTGAGTTCTCGCACCTGGTACTGGTCGTCGATCATTGCGACCGGCACACTGAGTCGGATCGCATCGGCCACCTCTTTGACACAGCCGACCCCAACCGTGCCGGCCTCGTCGGCGAACACAACAAGGCCATCTAGGGTCTGGGCAACGCGGGGCCATGCTCGAAGCCATGCCGTGGTCGTCTTGTAGCGGACAGCCGGGTTGACCACTTCGGCCTCGGGGAATGCGGCCTTGATCGCATCCAGGCATGCCTTCTCGTGGTCGGTGAAGTAGCAGGTGATCGGGTGGGCACCGTAGATCCGGGGACGCCTGGAGCCAGGCGGCACGGTGCTCAGGCCTCCTTGTCGGCGGTGCGACCCATTTCGCCGGGGAGGTCGCTCTCCAGCCGTTCCCGTGCCGTCGCCACGTTCCCTGCCTCGATGTCGCCTCCCAGGAAGCGCCGGCCGGAGGCAACCGCGGCCACCGCCGTCGTCCCCGAGCCGAGGAAGGGGTCCATGACCAGCTCGCCGGGCTCTGAGGTCATGTGGACCCAGTGGGTCACGGGTTCGACGGCCTGTTGCCAGGGGTGAAGCGGCCGGGTCTCAGGCCCGCCCTGGCCTTGCGCGATGAAGGTGTCGTGGATCCATTTCCTCGGCACGTACGGCCCAGCCGAGAACAACAGCACGCTGCGGTGCCGGCCGTTGACCATCCGGCCCCGGATCTTGGTGTGCCGGCCCCCGAGCATGTTCACGCCATGCCAGACGTAGGTGAGACCGTTGCCTTCCAGCAGACGCATCTCTTCGTCCAGGTGGACGTGGCCGCAGTAGACGGCGACCAGACGGCCGGGCTTGAGGACCCGGGCCGCCAAACGGGCGAGGTCGCCGTAGAGGGGGAGTCCATCTTCGTTGTAGGGCGGGTCGGTCACGATGGCATCGATCGAACGGTCGGGAACGTCCTCCCACACCGTGCGCAGGTCTCCGACCCGTAGCTCGTAGTCCGGGCCAGCCAGGCTGGCGGCCACATCGGCGGCCTGGCGACGTGCCTTGTAGCCGGCTTCACGGGCGCGCTCTTCTGCACGGAGCAGGCTGGTGGGTGCCGTTCCCTCGGGCAGAGCGACCAAGGCAGCACGAGCACGGCCTTCGTCCCGACGGCTCGTCACGAACAAGGACGGCGGGCGCTTCGCCGGTTGCGAGCGGCCGTCTTTTCCGACGATGCGCTCGGGCACTGCTCCATCTGGATCAGTGCCGAGATCTCGGTGCACGGTCGCTGGACCGATCCCGAGAGCGTCGCTGATGCGCCGCAGGCTCCAGCCCTTGGACCGCAGATTGGTGACCAGCTCTCGGCGCTGGGTCTTGGTCAGATGGCGGCGGAACAGGTTGGCGGCGAGCACGAAGGAAGCCCGCTCCTCGTCGTCGGGAAAGCGAATTACCTGGCGGGGGTAGTCGGGGACCTTCAGGCCCTCTGCTCGGAGTTCTTCGACCGCCTTGATCCGGTGGTGGCCGTCCACGACCGCCCCGGTTTCGGCGTCGATGACGACGGGGACCCGGACACCGCTCGCGGCGATGTCGGTCTTCAGCGCTTTGAACTCCTCGGAGCTCAGGTCCGGGAGGAGCTGGTAGGGGGAGGGGGATTCGCTCATGGCAAAACTCCTGTTCGTTGTTGGTCATGGGATGCGATGTGGGCCCAGCGGTCACGGAGCCATGCTGAGGCCGCCCAACGCTCTGGATGACTCCTGGTCTGGTCGATCACGCCCAGTGCCGCCAGGTCGACCAGGCGGCGGCGTACCGTGGTCTCGGGCAAAGAGCACCAGGCCGCCACGGCCGTCGTCGCCACGTCAGCGTCAACGGACACGAGCGCGTCGATGACCTTGCGGCGGATGGAGGGCATGGCGTCCGCTGCACACTTGGAGAGCAGCCGCCGGCGTTCAGGGTCAGACACTCCGATGGCCACGAGGCCGGCTGATACCTGACGGAGCTGGGAGAGAAGCCGGGGGAGCTCCTCTGGTTGGGGAACCTGGAGGATTTCGTCGCCTTTTCCACCACCACGCTCGACGGCACTTCGGCACTTGGTGCCGAGATCAGCGAGGGCAACGAGGCGGTCCTCGTCTTGTTGGGATACCTGAGGCGGTGCTGAGGGAAGTGACAGGTCGGCGAAGAACCTGGTCACCACCTGCATCCGCTCAAGACGTTGACGTTGCTGGTAGCCGACGTTCTTCGAGGCGGTGTGTCCCATGAGGAGGCGGTCCTCGTCGCTCGAGGGAGGCAGGCGGTAGCGGACCCAGCGCTCACCGAATGCCGCCATGTCCACTGTGTCGATCGCTTCGGTCCCACAGGCGATGGCACCGACATGGCCCCGCCATTTGAGGACCTGGCCACCCCGGGAGCCAACGGCCCGCTCCACCTTCCCATCGAACATCTCTCGGAAGATGGCGAGCACTTCGTTTCGGGTGGACGCGTGCTCCGAGCAGATGGTCGTGAAGTCCTTGATGACGAGGACGAACTCGGTCCCGGCCTCCATCAGCAAGCCACCGGTGCCGCGCTCGGTCGACCCGCTCAACAATCCGGCCTTGGTGGTCGACGACAGCGTGAAGACCTCGGGAAGCTCGCTCAAGGTCTCCACCATCTCGGTTTTGGCCGACGACGGCGGTCCGATGAGAAGGAGCCAGACCGGGTCGCCGGTCATCCGATTGGCGGCGATCGTGGCGAGCACAGCGTGCAGGGCGCCCAAGTCGGGCATGTGCAGAGTCTCTTGGAACACCTGCTCGACGTCACTGAGCGTCGTGGTCATCGGCCCTCTCCTTCGCAGCAATCAGCACACACACCCGTCCCCGTGTCGGCCGCTCCGAGCATGAGGCAGCCGCAGTCCCGGCACTCGAGAACCGATGCGTAGGGGTCGGGGCGCGAAGGTCGCCGCCGGGCTCGGTAGGCACGGTCGGCGTGGGCCTTCGAGCAGAACTTGGCGTTCGGGCGGGCGACAGGGGCCTCACAGCCATCGAGGGCGCACCGGCGCACGTTGGGGTCAGAGCAGAGCGCGGACAGCGCCCTTTCGACGTTGGCAGCGGAGATCGGCAGTCCTCGGGCCGCCCGGCCGGCGACCGTGGCCGGCAGGCCGGTCCGGCGGGCAAAGGCGCGCTTTCCCATCTGGCCTGCTCGCTCGGCGACGTAGGCACCCGGGGCGCCTTCTCCGTAGACGACCTCGTAGTCGGTCGCTTCTCCATCAGGATCGGCCAAGAGGGCGTCGACGACGGTGCCACCCCGTCCGACGTGCCGGGCGAGTCGACGGTCGTAGGTGAGGGGCCCGGGCGTATCGGGCGTCCGTGGAGTCGCCCAGTCGGCTGCCACGTTCGCCAACAGGGCGAGCGGAATCGAGGACCCCGGCTCTGGCCCCGTGCTGACCGTGACCTCTTGGCCACCGGCGGTGACCCAGGACTCGTCGGCCCACCCCGACAGGTCGTCTCCGGGATCAAGGGCCATCGGCACAGGGGCGCCTGGCGCGATGAGCTGGTCCACACGAGCCTCAACAAGGGGCGCGAACGGATGGGCACCGAGGTCTTTTGGCACGCGGGCGAGGGCCGCAGGGCTTCCAGCGCTCCAGCGGGCCAGTGCCGGGAAGGCGGGATTACACGCAGCGTCCCACGGTGCGCTGAACCCGGCTCCGGGGTCTTCGTTCCTCTCCAGCGCATAGTGCGCAACAGGGGTGATCCAACGGTGGCGGCGGTTCGGGCCTCGGCCAGCCATGGCGGAAGGATCGACGAGTCCCCCGCCCAAGGCGTGCTCGGTACCGCCAACAACCTCCCAGCCATCCTCTGCCGCCACGGCCTCCACGTAGCGCTTGGGAGCGAGCGCGAGAAGGTGGAGGGGGTGGCCCACGCTGCCGTGCTCGATGCCCCAGAAGCTCCCGGCATCACCGAAGGGATCGAGGGCGTCAAATCCACTGAGCAGTTCCTCGAGGTCATCCCACGGGTGGGCCTGGACGGTGTGCCCGTCGGAGAGCGAGACCGGGCCGCCGGTCGGCAGTGACACCACCGCGATGCCGTCGGTATCGCGGCTCACCACGATTCCGCCGCGGTCGCTGACAACTCGTTCGACGGCGGACAGCCAGAGCCTGGCGAGCGCCGGCACGCAGGCGGCGACCGGTGGCCAGGTCCACGTGGCTGGCCGTTCGGTCAGGCACCCGTCTACCCAGACCGGGTCGAGGCGGGCGAAGAGCCCCCAGGCCGCGGCGTTGGCGACTGACCGGATGGCAGAACGAAGTCGTTCGTCGCCGCCCTTTTGGGGACGCAGCCTGATGAGAGCTGGGATCGGGTCACTGCCCGCAGGAATGACGACGTCGTCGCGGAGGCGAACCGGAACGGACTCCTCGCTGCCTAAAGGATCGAGACGGACGGCCGAGACGACCTCGGGAACCTTGGCCGAAAGGTAGGCAGCAGCCACCACGTCGGCCGCCGTCACGTAGAGAGGGTCGCCCTCAACTGGGGCCACCACCAAGCGGGCGCCTCCCCGCCCCGGCCGTTCCGTTGGCCACTTCTCTCCGGCCGGGTGCACCACACAAAGGGTCCGCCCGAGCGTGGGGTAGGCGGCTCGCTCCAGGACCACGCCGATGTCGCCTGCTGCGGCTCTCCGAGCGAGTTCTACGACAACAGATCCCACGTCGGTCTCGCGAACAGATTCGGCCCCGATCACGTCCCACCACCCGGCCAAGGACCACCCAGCCGGGTAGGCGGAGCGCACGTCGGCATCGAGGCAGGGCAGGATGGATCCGATGACCTCGGCGGTCACCCAGCCGCCGTGGGCCGCTTCCATCCAGTGTCCCAGGGCTTCGTTCTCAGGGGATGTGAACTTGGTCAGCGGCGCCGTGAGGCCCGTAGCGCGCCACAAGGCGCCAGCCATCGAACCAGGCGAATACAGGCGCCCCAGGGCCACACCACGGCCCACACGTGGCAAACGGGGGGCTTTCACCACCACCGGATGGCCTCCTCGTCCAACGCCAGGGCAAGGTCATGGATTGCTCGGGCGACGGCCAGAAGATGGCCGGCAGCTTCGGGGCCAACCGGGAGGGAGGCGGGCACCGAGTGGGCCGGGAGCCCGAAGGCCCCCAGGTGCTCGGCGAGATCCGAGGTGTCGATGCCGTCCAAGGCGAAGGCCGGGCCTATGAGGTCGATGATCCTTCCGAGGAATGGACGGTCCCGTTCCCAATGACCGGCCTGGGCGCCGTTGGGGAGGCGGCCGCCCCGACAAGCTCGCGCCCACTCGGCCACCATCCCGTGGCCACCCAGGGCCTTCGCACGTAGGACCGGGCGATGGGCGAGCGCCTGCCAGCGTGGTCGTCCAGCCTTCGTGTTGTCAGTCCGGGTGGCGAGCTCGCCCCAGCCCGGCAGTCCCATCGAGAAGCCGCCCGCAAAGCGCCCCCGGGCCGGGGCCCAGTGCTCGGCCAGAAGGCCCAGGCTCCGTCCCTCGTCGGCGGTGAGGAGAAACGCCCCGCCCGTATAGGCGCGAAGGACCGGTCCGTCGTCTGGATGGCAGAACCCCGAACGCTTCATCACGGCCACGTGTCCCATGCCTCTCGGGCTCACATACGTCGTGGCCGCCGCCCAGTCCTGGAGCAACCCGAAGGCTTTGGGATGGCGGGCGTCGAGGTCATCGTCGACGATGAGTGCGACGCGGGTGACGGTGGGCCCGAGCACCAAAAGGCAGATTCCCAGACCAACGCGCTCAGGTACGGCGCCTCGCTCGGCGACGAGTACGAGGACGAGCCCTCCGTGGTGGATGAGGCGTTCAGGAGCGGCCGGCTGGGAGGTGGGGAGTTCTCTCGGGTTGGGGGATCCAGGCCAGGCCCGCAAGTTCACGACTCCGAGGGTCACGATGCCTGCTCCCAGCAGAAGCGCCTCGTCACATCGGTGGTGATGGCCAAGACCACGCTGGCGATTCCCCGCAGGCTCAGCGCGTCGATGGTGAGCGTGCCGTTGCGCTCGGCGATGTCAGCCAGGCGCAGGACCAGCCACGTGAACCGGACGAGGCGGGCTTCGAGTGGGTCGGAGAAGCAGTCGATTCCCTGGTCTCGCCAGGCGGCGTGCTCAGCGTGGTGACAGGCCAGGCAGAGCGCGATGGTGGCGGTCGGGTCCAAGTAGTCGCCGTCCGGCGTCAGGGCAGCGGTCCAGTGGTGGCGCTCCTTGGCCGGCTCGCCGCAGTAGGGGCAGGGCCCGAGGTCACGCCGGGCCTTCATCGGAGGTCGTCTCCCATGTCACGGAGGGCATCGGCGGCGTCCTCAAGAGCCTCATCCACGCCAACCATCGCCTCGTCGAACAGCTCGACAAGGCCCTCGCCTTGGTTCGACGCCCCTCCCGAACGGCTGCTCCTTGCCGCCGTTGATCGGGACGATGAGCTGGATCGGCTCCTTCGCCGAGAAGGGCTTCGGGTCCGGCGACGACGGCCGGGGCGGCTCCTCCCCGAGTCGTAGTGGACCTCGGCACCGGCCTCCCGGTTCTCTACGACGAGGGCCGTGACCGTGGCGGGATCCGAGACGATGGCCATACCTGCGATGGGTTGCCAGCGCGAGAAGCGCCGTTGGAAGTCACGCTCCGCGGCGGCGCCCACGAGCAGCTCACCAGCAGGAGTGCGGTAGGTGCCACGGGCGAGCCCCTGCGCGGCGCGCATGTAACGGCCGGCCCGGCGCTGGTCGGCGGCCGAGACGCCCTCGACGGTGACGAGCCGAGCACCCTCAGGAGTTGCGGCGAAGAAGGTGGCGACCCGCGGCCGCTCCAAGGGCCCGTAGTGACCGAGGGCTTCGCGGGCCGAAAGTGAGCCTGTTGCGTGAACTGCAGCGGGAAGGCCGTGGGTAGATCGGACGTCGGGACCGCTCGCTATCAGGTGGCGGTATCGAGTTGCCCGCGGAGACGCCTCGCCGGGGCGGGGAGCGCCCGGCTCGT
>JAJYWG010000398.1 GCA_021791615.1 Actinomycetes bacterium | reverse complement strand
TATCCGTTCATGCCCTCTATGGCATTGCGCCCCTTGGCATAGGCCTCTTGCCATTCGGGAGAGCCGAAGGGACGCTCCTGGAAGTGGCGGGCGCCGACGGAGGGGGCGATGGTGATGGTGCGCTGGATGCAGTTGACCGGGGACGACGCGCTCGGTGCATTGGTTCGACGGGAAGCTGGATTCACTGCTGATCGATGATTTCGATCTCCGGGCTGACGGAATGTGTCGAGCGTGGAGTAGCCCTGGTACTTCGGACGAGCGCTCGTCCGAAGTCTCCGTGTCGAAAGTCGAGACAATTTTTCACGCGGCGCTATCCGGGATGGGTGGGGCGGTTGGTTGCAGCGCCTGCTGCGGAAGCGATCCCCCGTCGCAGAGCCGGCAGTGCCTTTACCGGGTGCGAGCCGAGAAGTAGATCTACGAGCCCGGTGTCACCAGCCGAGCGCGGTCGGCATCCTCCGACCGTGCCGGGCGGAGAAGAGATAGGCGTGCTCGAAGGCCTGTTTGGCGTAAAGCCACCGGCGTCCCTCGGAAACTGTCGGGATCTCGTTACGCGGCGGGCGGACGGGGTCTACGGCCAGGTAGGCGGCCCGATCACCCATGTCAAGGATGCAGCGGGCCGACAGCTCGGCGGTGGGGGCTTCCCGGCCCTCGAGTCGCGCGGCGAGGTCGGCGGCGGCGATGCGGGCCATCTGCTCGGTCATGTGGCCGGTCTTCGGGAAGTTGACCGGAACCGGGGTCTCCCCGACCGGGGGTAGGGCAACCGCGACCCCGACCGCGTAGACGCCATCGGCTGTCTGGTGACGGTAGTGGTCGTCGACGGGGATAAAGCCCTTCGGGTTCGACATCCCTTCACTCGAGGCCACCGCCGCCACCCCGGCAAGCGGCGGGATGACTATCGAACAGACCGAGGGGGTCTCCCCGGCACCGGCTGCCTCGACCGAGCCCTCGGTGATCCTGGTGATCGCGACACTGGTGCGGTAGGTGATGTCCCGCTCCTCGAGGGCTCCCTCGAGGAGCTGGCGGATAGTGCCGGCACCGCCCATGCCCATGTGGCCGAGGAAGGGCTCCGGGGTGAGGAGCGTCATCGGGACCCGGTGGCGAAGCCCGCGGCGGCGCAGCAGGTGGTCGAGCTCGAAGGCGAGTTCGTAGACCGGACCGATGCAGCTCGCCCCGGGCGCGGCACCGATAACCACCGGTCCCGGCTCGGCCAGTACCCGCTGGATCGCCCGGCCGAGCTCCTCGGTCTCCGGCGCCGACATCGGCGAGTGCCCGGGCCCGTCGAAGGGCCCGAGGCCCGGCACCGCCTCGTTCGCGCTGCGGTGCCCGGTGGCGACCACGAGGAAGTCGTAGGGGTGCTCGCCCGCCTCGGTCGTTACCACCTTGGCACCGGTGTCGACGTGGGTGACCGTCTCGTTCGCGAAGCGGACCTTCTTCGCGGCCAGTGGGGCGGCCAGCGGGAAGGAGATCTGCTCGAGGCGCCGCCGGCCCATCGCGACCCACGGGTAGGAGGGGACGAAGCGGAAGTGGTCATCACTGGCGACAAGGGTGATCTCGGCGCGCTCGGGAGCGAGACGCCGGCGCAGCTCGTAGGCGGTGGTCAGCCCGCCGAAGGAGCCGCCGAGGATGACGATGCGTGTCCGGCCCATCAGAAGGTCACCACCTTGTCGGCCCAGATCGACCAGTCGGCCGCCTCCTCCAGGGTGGAGCGGCGGACACCTGCTACGAGCAGCTCGTCGGTGAGCCCCCGGGCGTCCATGCAGGTGCCGCAGCAGCCGATCTCCCCGCCGTGGCGGAGGACCGAGGTGACCATGCGGTCGAGGTGGTAGTAGCCCTCGGGGACCTTTTGGTTTCCGATCGCACAGCCGACGGCGTCGCCGAAGAGGAACACCCGCACCTCGACACCCTCGCGCTTGGAGAGCGCGCCGGCGAGACGCAGGCCGTTGTAGGAGCGTTCGGTGCCATAGGGCGGGTCGTTCAAGATCAAAAGGATCTTCATCGGGGGGTTCCTTTGCTTGTCGGGAGAGTTGTGGGTGACGGCGTAGCGGCTACCGGGGTCTTCAATGCCCCGACCAAGAGGTCGGCTGCTGCATCGATATCGGCCCGGCTCGTTTGGCGGCCGAGCGAGAGCCGCACGGCCCCGAGTGCCACCTGCGGCTCGATGCCCATGGCCAGGAGGGTGGCGTTGGGGGTGTGCCGACCGGCGTGGCAGGCCGACCCGGTGGACGCCGCGAGCCGGGGGATCCGGGTGAGCAGGTCCGCGCCGAGCACGCCGGGGAAGGAGACGAGGAGCGTGTTGGGCAAGCAGGCCCCGGCAGGGGTGTGGCAAGCGATGCCGGGCACCCTGGCCGAGAGCGCCGCCCACAGTCCATCCCGCAGTCCGGCGATGCGACGGGCATCGGTTGTGAGGTGCTCCTTGGCCAGCCGGGCGGCCTCCCCAAGGCCGACGATGCCCGCCACGTTCTCGGTCCCCGGCCGGAGGCCGCCTTCTTGGCCGGCCCCGAGGACGAGCGGCGAGAGGGGAGTGCCGTGGCGGACGTAGAGGGCGCCAATGCCCTTTGGACCATAGAACTTGTGCCCGGCGATCGACAGCAGGTCCACCCCGAGGTCCTCGACCGAGACGGGAATCTTGCCGATCGCCTGGGCTGCGTCGCTGTGGACGAGCGCCCCGTTTGCGTGGGCCGCGACGGCAAGCTCCGCCACGGGCAAGAGCGCGCCGGTCTCGTTCTGGGCGGCCATCACGGTCAGAAGCGCCACGTCTTCACCGATAGCGGCCTGAGCGGCGCCGAGATCGAGCAGGCCTGAGGCAGCGACCGGGGCTCGCGTGACACCCCAGCCGGATGCCTCGAGGAGCGCCAAGGGGGCGGTGGTCGCCGGGTGCTCGACGCTCGAGGTGACGATGCGGTGCCGCCCTGTCCGTGCCTTCGCCGCTACGCCGCGGATGGCGAGGTTGTTGGACTCCGTGCCGCCCGAGGTGAAGACGACCTCCTCCGGATCCGAGCCGATCAGGGCCCCGAGGTGTGCTCGCGCCTCCTCGACAGCCTGGCGGGCCCGCCGTCCGAGCGCATGATCGCTGGAGGGGTTCCCGAACTCGGCCCGCAGGTAGGGCTCCATGGCATCGGCCACTTCGGGCGCGACCGGGGTGGTGGCGTTGTGGTCGAGGTAGATCAAGGCAGAGCGCACCTCGCTCGTCATGGTCTCTGACCGTTCGTCTGCAATGTTCGCCGGTCGCGGGCCGCGCCGCAGGTGTTGGGGTCCTGTGCCGAGTCCTTCTTGCTACCGGCCTCGACCGGGAGGCCGGCCTGGCGCCACTCCGGCAGCCCATCCTCCAGGCAGCGAGCCCGGCGCCCCCGCGCCCGTAGCAGCGTTACCGCTTCCGGGGCCAGGAGGCAGAGCGGCCCGCGGCAATAGGCCACGACTTCAAGATCGGGGTCGAGCTCCTCGAGGCGCGCCTCGAGGTGCTCGAGGGGGAGCGAGCAGGCCCCGGGGATGTGGCCTGCCGCGTACTCCTCCTCGGGCCGTACATCGAGCACCACCACCTCCCCGGCCTCCACGCGTGCGAGCAGTTCGTGCCGGCTGACCCGTTCCGTTCCCGCCGCATCCGTCCCAAGTGAGCGGAGTATCTGGTCGACCTCGGCCAGGCGCACCCGGGCAAGATCGTTGAGAGCGCCGACGAAGCGGCAGACCTCCTCGCCCGCAGCCCGGTAGTAGATGCGCGTCCCCTCGCGCCGGGTCGTGACGAGGCGGGCTTGACGCATTACCTGCAGATGCGCCGAGGCCGTCGTGACCTTCAGTCCGGTGGCGGCCGCGAGCGCCTCGACGCTGCGCTCGGCCTGGCAGAGCAGGTCGAGCAGCTCGATCCGCTTGGGGTGTACCACGACCTTGCCGATCCGCGCCAGCTGCTCATAGAGATCGGCACGGCGTCCCGAATCATGCTCCATAGATCCATAGAATAATGGTCGCAAACAAATCGAGTGCGCCGAGCGGCTGGGAGGATCGACGTGTGACTAAAGCCAACTGGGCCGCGCAGGCCTTCGACGATCTCGCCGATCGCTACGATGCCTGGTACGACACGGCGTCCGGACGGGTGCTGTTCGACCTTGAGCTGGGCGCCCTGCGGCCACTGCTCGCCGGGACGGCCGGCCCACGGCTCGAGGTCGGGGTCGGCTCGGGGCGCTTTGCCGCCGCACTCGGCATCGAGGTCGGCCTCGATCCCGTGGAGGCGCCACTGCGCCTCGCCAGGGCGCGAGGCGTCCGCGTGCTGCGCGGTGTGGGCAGCCAACTCCCATTTGCCGACAGCACCTTCGGCGCGGTTGCCCTCATCGTCACACTCTGCTTCGTCGAGAACCCCGCAGGCGTGCTCGCCGAAGTGGGCCGCGTCCTTCGGCCCGGCGGTCGTCTCGTGGTCGGCCTCGTCCCACTCGACAGCGGCTGGGGCCGCTTGTATCAAGAGAAGGGGCGCACCGGCCATCCCTTCTACAGCCATGCTCGCTTCCAGACCCTGGCCGAGCACCGCCTCATGCTTGCTTTGGCTGGCTTCAGGCTTGTCGGGGCTCGCTCGACCCTGTTCCAGGCGCCGAATGACCAGCCCGTTGCCGAACCGGTACGCGAAGATACGGTCAGCGGAGCCGGCTTCGTCGCACTCGCTGCCCAGCGGGAGAGCGCTGGCACTGATTGACCACGCGGCTCGACCTTGTCCAGCAGCGGCGGTTCAACGATGTCACTGCGGTCGAAGTGCCCGGGAACATCCATGCCATGGTCTTCGCCGTCGAGCACATCAATGCGGGCGACCTCATCACGGTGAAGCTGGTGCTGGACATCCGCCAACGCCTCCTTGCCAAGACGCGGCTGGAGCGCCACGGCGAGAAGCTCCGTGACCAACAGAACTGGATGCTGGGCAGCAAGTACAAGCCCTGTGCTACCGCCTTTGTCCCCCCACCGCCGGAGTTTGTCGCCGATATCGCCGCTGACCTCGCCGCTTTCTCCAACCAAGACGTGCCGCCCGCTGTCGGCCAGGCAGCCGTCGCACATGCTCAGTTCGAGACGATCCGCCCCTTCGTGGAAGGCAATGGTCGGACGGGCCGAACCCTTGTGCACCTCGTCTTCCGACGTCGGGGCCTGGCCCCCATGTCCTTCCCCTGGTCTAGCTCGTCCTTGCAACCTGGGCGCAGGACTACGTCGAGGGTCTCGCAGCCACCCGATACCGGGGATCGGGATCTGGCAAGGAAGCCAGCGAAGGAATGAAGCTCTGGTTCGGGCGATTCGCCACTGCCAGCAAGCGGGCGGTCCATGATGCTTCGAGATTCGAGGAGCGCGCACGTGGCATCGAAGCGTCGTGGCGGGAGCGCCTTGGCCGCGTCCGTGGCCGCTTGGCAGCCGACCTCCTCCTCCGTGCTCTCCACGGCGCTGCCCCTGGCGCGGTCAATAGCGCAGCCGAGATGATCTTCCGGAACTTCATCCAGACGAACGAGGCGACCTTGCGCCTGGTCGGTGCGGGGATATTGAAGCAGGTGACCCTCGGCCGCCGGAACCTAGTGTTGGAGGCTCCCGACATAATCGCTGCCTTCACGGACCTGGAGTGCCACCTTGCCAGCCCTCGAAGACGGTACCCGTACGAGTGAACCCGTCCGTCGCGTGCCACGGCGGCAGTGACCAAGTGCCAAGAACAATGTTGACACATCGGGTGGCCCAGTCCTCGGATTCCCCACACAACACTTCGGTATTCCTCGAAGCGTCGTTGATCTAGTGTTGGTGATGTGTCGGGAAATCCCAATATCGCAGCTGTAGCCGCCTTGATGGGCGAATCCGCCCGTGCGGCGGTGCTCGTGGCCCTTCTCGACGGAAGAGCGCTCGCGGCGAGTACCCTGGCGGCCGAAGCCGGAGTCGCACCATCTACGGTTTCGGGACACCTGTCCCGCCTGGTTGACGGCGGTCTCATCAAGGTTGAAGCCTCGGGCCGCTACCGCTACTTTCGTCTCGCTGGTCCCGAGGTGGCCGACGCCGTGGAAGCCCTCACCCGCCTTGCCCCATCTCCGCCGATCCGGTCGTTGCGCCAGAGCATGCATTCCGATGCGATCCGCCGGGCACGCTCTTGTTATGACCACTTGGCAGGCAAGCTCGGAGTCGCCTTGGCCGATTCTCTGGTGGAAAGCGGGTTTATCCGCATTGAGGGCGATCCAAACGGGACGGCCGACCCCATTGTCGGCGCGGGGCGATCCCTGCGCTACAGTCTCACCCCCGAGGGCCGCGAGCGCCTTGCAGACCTGGGCGTGATGGTGACGCCGTCACGGCAGCGCCCGATGGTGCGGTACTGTCTCGATTGGAGCGAACAGCGCCCCCACCTCGGCGGTCAGCTTGGCGCAGCCCTCTTTGATCGCCTGGTCGAGCTCGGCTGGCTGGAGCGTGGAGAGCGACGTGTGGTTCGAATCACCTCGTCGGGCCGGTCGGGACTCCTGCGGGATTTCGCAATCGACGCAATGGCTCTCGATTAGCCCCGCGCCATCTCAGCAGTACCTGCCACTTGGTGTGCGCCGGAATCTCAGTACCCGGCGAGAAATCTCTGCAGCCGATCGAGCACCTGGGCTCCTTGTGTGGCCTGCAGGCGGCGGGGATCGTTCGGTCGTCTTCCCCACAGCATGAGAAGGCGCGCACCCGCGTCCCCGACGATGCTCGGCTCGGCCGGCTCGCCGCCACGCGTGAGGCGCGCGCCATCCTCATCAGCGAGAGCAACGACGTCGGATGAGCCTGGCGAAGCGATCACCGCACGGAACCCGGCTGGCACCGCCTTCATGCCCCGGGAAACCAACACCCGACCGAGCACCTCCACGGCATGGTCGGTGAGTTCTGGCTGGGCGAGCAGTCTCCAACTTGTCTCGTCGTCTCCGAGGAGGTCCCAGCGGTGCAGGGCAAACTCGCTGCGCAGGTGGGTAACGAATGTCTTTACTACCATGTGGCGCCCGGTCCAAGGAACCACCGCGCCGGGTTCGGCAACAAGAACCGCGTCCAAAGCTTTCGCCGCCCTGGTTATCGATCTGGGAAGCTCCATTCTCAACTCTTCATCGGCCAGCGAGCGATATGGAGCCTCGCGCTCCTCGAAGCCGCGTGTTGCGGGGACCGGTCTGTGCTCGCCGTATGCCTCAAGGTTGCGAGCTAACTCAGTGGCGGCCGCCGCGATATGGGCGCTGATCTCGTGGGCCGTCCAGCCGGCGCAGGCGCTCAAGGAATCGGGCGAGGTGTCGTCGATCGCTTCGAAAAAGACGGTGGCTTCTGCGGCGAACCCGGAGCTCGGTGCTTCGGTAAAGGATTCGGTGTTCATGCGACGGATCCTACGGCGCAGTCACTTCTGGCTTTCCCGAACTGTCCGAAGGTCGAGGCGTGAATTACCATTGGCCACCAAGGTTGACGGAATGGTCCCGCGGTTTTCCAGGATGTTCGCAGAGTGACCTGGAGCCTGACCTGAACGCGCTGTTCCACCCAACGGAACATAGCGGCATGGCTGCTCAACTCAATTCAGAGGGGGAAATTCCGCTTCGAGGCAAGCACCCGCGCTTTCTGTAGGACGAGTTCATCGCCTCAGCACCGCCGTCCGCCCGGATCGCGTCTTCATTTCGACTCGCCTTCAAGAGCAATCCGCACGGCCTGCCGGGACGCGACCAAGCCTTGGCGGCACAAGTGCTGTCCGATCACCTCCCAGGTCTCCCCGGCACCCCGCCACTCCGCTATCGCGTCAAAGCGATCCCCCACGACACGGGATGCCCTCAGGCCGCCTCCGCCACAACACGGCTTTGCTTGCGTCGCAAATGCTCAGTTACGCGGGGTTTGGGACACAAATGCTGGCGAGTGATCGTTTTGGCTCGAAAAGAAACTGGAAAGACCGAAAGCGAACAAAGGAGAACAGGGGATAACAATGCCCTAATCAGAAGCCCCTCACCTCAGTACGACAGGCACAGCCTCGCCATGTCGGGCTTCCCGCTCGCCACGTGACCACAGGTAGCCGGGACCGTGCGAGACGGCGAGGAACTTGGATGCTCGCTGCTGGACGATTGTCGGCGTTGAGATGACACCGGCTCGCACTGGGTGGAGCGCTCGGCAAGAGCCTGCCACTCGGGAGACTCCATCCCGCCGCAGGCACAGACAACGCTGGGTGAAGGTGATAGGAAGGAGCATCGGAGTCCGCGTAACTCGCCTGGCGAACATCTTGTCATTAGCCGTCTGCTTTCCCGCAGGATTCTCGCCTACCGGGCCCCCAGGAACTGGAAGTCGGATGACGTCCTGTTGGACTCGGGGGTGAGAATCCAGGTGAAGACCACTACAAGAAGCTGAAACGGTTGGTGGGCAACGTCCAGGTGAATCTCATCTGCTTCTTCGCGCCGGTCGACTACCGGCTCGCGGACGCACCGGTCGTCTACGTTCTTCCCAGCGCTGATGTGTTCGATGCGGCAGAGGCACTCCATCGTGCTGTGAGCGTCACCCCCCCCAGCTACAAGGACATCGGGATGCGCAACATCCATGACCCGTGGATAATGCAGCCGCCAGTTGCGCCATATGAGCCCGGTTGGCTGGAGAAATACAATGAGCAATGGCTGCCGATCGTCGAGACGAGGGCCTCTGGCGTGCGTCCAAGGCGTGGCCTCGAAGGTCGTCGGGGCAGAGCCGTTCAGCAGCGCGGTAAGTGAGACCTTTAGCTGCTCACCACGATCCACGCCTCGGCAGCCGCATCAAGGCGGGGGCAAGAGACTTCTGTATCGTCGCTCGGTTCAGCGCGGCCGCGCTCAGGCGCGGTGTGCCCAGATGTCCCCGGAAAAGCCCCTTCGACCGCGTCACCGAGCCGGGAAGTCCCTGTGTCGGGCTTCCATCCACTGAAGAGCATCACCCGATCCTGCGCGCCGCTATCTCTGGTCTGCTCGTGGGTGCGCTCGTCAGGCGCTCCCGCAGGACTGCCTCAAGGTCCGAAACCGGCCCGGGGTGCTCGGTCCAAACCAAGTGCTCATACCCGAGGGGACGCCTGGGTTCCTCCTCCCCGGCGGGGGGAAACCCGTAGAGCTGAAAGGACCTGTAGCGCAATCCCAGGAGCACGTCGGGGTGGTTGGAGCCATCGGCGGTCTTAGCCGGGAACGCCGGCGTGACCGCCAGGTTTCACAGAGCGGTGTAGGTGGAACGGTTTCTCTGATCCCCGCCAGAGGTGGTTTGTACTTGACGTCCGGCCCTTTGGCTCGTCCTGCCGACCACAGGAAGGCAAGCGTCGGCGAGGTGTTGTCATCGAGGAGCACTACTGAGCCATCGGCCATGGCAGCGAGTTCGCCTCGGTGGCCCGGATCCCTAATGACCGGGAAGAGGGGCTGGCCTGCGGTCTGGCCGACGCGGGCCTGGGGGTGGTGGCAATCTCCAACCGCCTGATGCAATCCTCCTCGGCGGCAGCCTGCAGGTCTACACCCACTGATTGGAGGACTCCGACGTCACCGCGGCCGCGGTGATGGGTTCCGTCCTGGCCGGCGCCGCGCCGGTTGCTCAATCCGACCCGAGTTCCTCTTCGTCTGAGGAATTACCGCCCCACAACGGCGCTTTCCGGAGCGACGCCTCCCCGACGGCTAGGAAAAGTCCAGCTCATCAATGAGCGTCAGAGGCCCCTGATATCATGAGGTCGTGTCCCGTCCAGCGCCTTTTGCCGGCCAAAGTTTTGCCTCCAGCTGCCGCTTCGTAGGCTGGGGCGAGTGGTGAGCCTGCGGGTACCGGTGCGCCCGGTGATGCTGAGGTGGGCCCGAAGGCGGTCGCGGCTGGAGCCTGATGTACTCCTCCGGAAGTTCCCGGCGCTCGCGTCGTGGGAAGCAGGGACAAAGCAGCCGACCCTGAAGCAGTTAGAGAAGTTCGCCAAGGCCACGCACACGCCCGTCGGCTACCTGTTTCTGTCTGAGCCCCCCGATGAGCCGATCCCGATCCCCGACTTCCGGACGATCGGGGACATCGAGATCGGCCACGCGAGCCCCGATCTGCTCGACACGATCTACCAATGCCAGCAGCGGCAAGAGTGGTATCGGGACTATGCCCGCCTCCATAGGGAGGACCCGGTTCCCTTTGTTGGGAGCCTCACGGTCGATGCCGACGTGGTGGCAGCGGCGTCTCAGATGCGGAGGGTTCTGGCCTTTGCACCCGAGCAACGAGGGCCGACGTGGAGTGCGGCGCTTCGCCGACTCATCGACGAAGCCGACGAGCACGGCGTGCTCGTGATGGTAAGCGGCGTGGTTGGCAGTAACACGCACCGGAAGCTCGACCCAGCCGAGTTCCGGGGTTTCGCTCTCTCGGACAGTCTTGCCCCGGTCATCTTCGTGAATGGAGCCGATACCAAGGCAGCACAGATTTTTACCTTGGCCCACGAGCTTGCGCATCTATGGCTAGGTGAGTCCGCCGTCTCGGACGCGAACATGGCGGGATCTCCGGCAAATGCTACAGAGCGCTGGTGCAACCAGGTCGCGGCGGAGTTTCTCCTCCCTCTTTCCCAGCTCGAAGGGTTTGACATCGACCGGAACGACATCTCCAACGAACTACAACGGCTCGCTCGCCGCTTCAAAGTCAGCACCCTCGTGTCGCTCCGTCGCCTGTACGACCTCGGGTACCTTACCGCGGCTCAATACCGCGACGAATTCGCCGCCGAGCTGGAACGCGTCCTAGAAATTCTTGAGGAACGAGATGGCGCGGGCGGGGGGAACTTCTACAGCACGAAGCCAGTTCAGGTGAGCAAGCGCTTCACGCGGGCACTCATCGTAAGCACGCTTGAAGGCCAGACACTACACCGGGATGCCTTTCAAATGCTCGGCTTCAAGAAGGTGTCCACCTTCAATGAGCTCGCGGCGAGGCTGGGGGTGATCTGATCCCATACCTGCTCGACTCGAACGTCTTCATCCAGGCGAAGAATCTCCACTACAGTTTCGACTTCTGTCCTGCATTCTGGGAATGGATAGATCAAGCACACGCCGATGGCAAGGTCTACTCGATAGAGAAGGTCAGAGATGAGCTGCTCGGAGGCGACGATGAACTCGCCGAGTGGGCGAAGAAGCGGCATGGCGACTTCTTCATGCCGCCGGACAGCGCAGTCCTTCCCAGCCTCGCAGCCCTCAGCACCTGGGCGGGGAGCGGCGATTACGAACCCGGGGCTGTCAGCCAGTTTCTTCAGGTCGCTGACTATTATCTCGTCGCTCAGGCTCACGCCCATAGATTCGCCGTAGTGACCCACGAGGTCGCTGCCAACTCCATCAAGAAGATCAAAATTCCGAACGCCTGCATCGGGATGGAGATCAAGTTCCTGAGCCCTTATGAGATGCTCCGTACCGAAAGGGCCAGATTCGTGCTGGGCGGTGTGGGCTGAAGATGAAGTTCACGGAGGTCGCACGCAGAGTAACCGGATTCTCCTGCCCAATCTTCGGCGTAAGCTGGACGCCCGGACAGGCGAAGGTCACGGCAGCTCGACGAGTACTCGTATGCCTAGAGGACCGGCGGGTGCTGTTTACTCCGATGGGAGCCGAATCTCCAGGACACTGCGTCCACTCGGTTCTCGATATACGTCATTTCCTCACTTCCGAGCTCGGGCAGCAGGGTGACAAGGACGACGACCTTGCTCCTCATCTCCGGGCAATGCGAGCCTCGTGTCGCAAGTTCCTGAGCAGCGCAGGCGAACTGGATTGAGGTACTGGCGGTTTTCGAGAAGCCTTCTACGGCTGCAACGAATGGGCGTTCAATCAATCGCTCGGCGAGCTGCGCGGCGCCTTCGGCGTGTACATCGCCATCCTCTCGGCGAAGTTCGGAATTGACATCGAGGACGACCTCACGGCGATCCTCCCGGAGGCCGACCTGGGCCCCGGTGACGGGCCACCCCGTTCCGCCGTCGTGCTCCGAGGCGCTGATGACCGCTGGAGGGCCAACGAGCGACACAACGCACTCATACCGGTGTTGCCCCACCCTTTGCACAATTTGACGGCCACGTGAAGCAATGAGCAGGTGGTTGGCGTCAGGCGTTAGGCCGCCACGGACTCACCTGACGCATAAGACCGAGGCACCAGCTCCTTTTCGGACTGGACCGAAAACCGCGGACGCCTTACCACGTCCGCCGCTCAAGTCCGTTCGCCATCTCCAGGACTACTGTGTTGCTCGGCTTCAGAAATTGCGGAAAAGAAGAGACTTGTATCAACAGGCGACGTTCGGATCTCGTGCATATATATCGGCATCAGCTCAAAGCCAGTTGACATAAGTGCATGGGGAGTGTCTGAAATGAGCATCGTCGAAACGTATCCACCTATCCTCACGAGCGCCCGAGCGGCAGAGCTTTTGCAGTGCTCGCGTTATCACGTCCAAGGTCTCGCCCGCGACGGGCTTTTTCCCGCGTGGGCGCACCCCTAACGGGCAGTGGAGATTCTCCCGTGACCGTCTCATTGCGGTAGTGGCGGGGGAGTCGCGATCCGCGGGGATCGCCCCACACATAGTCGGCTGCATGGCGGCCCTACCTGCAGCTCCTCTGCTACGCCCGTATCGAAAGTCGAGGCAATAGTTTGCGTGCCGGGTTCCATCCGGGCGCGGGTGATGTAGTCGGTAACAGCGCCTTTGGTGACCCCAAGGGCCGATCGGAGCTCTGGGGGGCGCCGGCGGGCGGGTGCGACGCGAGCAGTGGACGCCGGAGCCGGTGTTGAGCTGGGTGGAGAAGATCACCGCCCGGATGCCGTCGTGGGTGAGAATGCAGGTGTTGTAACGAGGGATGCGGACGATAGGCCTTTGAGACGGAGGCTGCGCAGGTCATCGGCGTGCGGCTGTAGGCCCGTCTGCAGCCGTGAGCGGGGATTGGCGAGCGCGTAGGCCTTCAGCCATGCCAGGTGCTCTTCCTTCTCCTCAGGAGGCGCTTTTGGGACATGGCGCTCAAGTGGAGCGGTGCTGGCCGATGAGCTTGCATGCCCTGGTCTCCGATACCCCGAACTGGCGCACGAGCACTTCGACCGTGCGTCGGCTCCGGCCCGGGGTCAGACTTTTCCCGCGGCGATCTCATTCAGCATGGTGTTGTCCAAGGTCAGATCGGCCACGATGGTCTTCAGCCGCCTGTTCTCGGCTCGAGCTCCTTCAGCCGCTTGGCATCGGTCGCCTTCATTCCGCCGTAGGTGTTCTTCCAGCGGTACCAGGTGGTCTCGGTGATCGCAAAGGAGCGAGCCACCTCAGCGACGGTTGCCCCCTTGTTGAGCATCTCGTCGCCTTCAGCCAGCTTTCGGATCACCTGCTCGGGGGTGTGGTGAAAAGGACTTCATCGTCGGAAACCTCCATTTCCATTCTGGAGGCTTCGACCTACATTTCGGCCGGAACAGTTTTCGTGGGGCCCGTCATATCCACCATCCGTATCCCTACGACCACCACCCGCGAGTAAGCGCAGAACGCCGTATTTACCTGCGAAAACTGGAAAGATCGG
>JAJYWG010000143.1 GCA_021791615.1 Actinomycetes bacterium | reverse complement strand
TCACCTCGACCTGTCGGTCTCCGACGTCGAGGCGAGCGCCGCGTGGTACGAGAAGGTGCTCGGGCTGCGGCGCCTGCGGCGGGTGGACTTCCCCGAACGCACCATGATCGCGCTGCGCCGCGACGCCTCCGGTCTGGTGATCGGGCTCAACCAGCACCAGGGCTTCCCCGGGGAGCCCTTCGACGAGCGGCGCGCCGGTCTTGACCATGTCGGCTTCGCAGTCGGGCGGCGCCAGGACCTCGACGCCTGGCAGGAGCGTTTGGCAGCCCTCGGCGTCGAGCACTCACCGGTGGCAGACACCGAGGTCGGCTCGGCGCTCGTCTTCAGGGACCCCGATCACATCCAGCTCGAGCTGTGGTGGTCCAAGCCCGCTGGAGCTGACCCGACGAGCGCCGCTCGCACCGAGGGCGTCGTCGAGCGCTCGAGCCCGCTTGGCGTCGATGAGACGGTCCGCCGCCTCGCCGACGCGGCAGCGGCAGCCGGTGCCAGGGTCTTTGCCACCATCGACCATGCCGCCGGTGCACGGTCGGTCGGCCTCGACATGCCCGAGACTCAGGTGCTGATCGTCGGCAACCCCGCTGCGGGCACCCCGCCGATGCTTGCCGCCCCCGACCTCGCCCTCGATCTCCCGACCCGGCTGCTCGTCCGCCAGGCGTCCCCGGGCGCCTCGGGCAGCACGGTCGTCTTCTCCGACCCGACGGCCCTCGCTCGCCGCTACCGGCTCAGCTCCGAGCAGGTCGCCGGGCTGGCCGGAGTCGTCTCGCTGGTTGACCGTGCGCTCGGGGGAGCGTCCGATGCGTAGCGATCGGTGCATCGCAGGTGGGAACGCGCCAGCCCGGCGATCTGCCGTCGACGGCATCGCGGCGAGCGGCATGGGCCGATGAGGGCCGTACCGACCGTCGCCGTGGTTGGCACCGGGCCCGCGGGGATCGCCGCAACCCGCCAACTCCGAGACCAAGCCGGTGTCCGCGTCGTCCTCGTCGCTCCGGAAGGGCGGTCGGAGTACCTTCCCGGCACGCTCGCCGTAGCCGCCGGTGACGCCCGAGCCGCCCAGTACAGGACTCGGGTCGAGCTCGCCGGGGTCGAGATCATTCCGGCCCGAGTCGAGGCGATCGAGCCCGGTGCGCTCAGGATTGGTGGCTCCTGGATCCGGGCTCACGCCGTCATCGCCGCGCCCGGGCTCGCCCTCGATCCGGTCGGGGGCGCCACGAGCGGGGAGATCGTCGGCTTCTGGGACCCGACGGGGGCCGAGGCAGCCGCGCCGCGGATGCGCGCCGTCGAGCGGGGCCTCGTCGACGTCGTGATCTCGTCCCTCCCCTATCGCTGCCCGCCTGCGCCCTATGGCCTGGCCATGCGGCTCGCCCGGCGCGCTCGCCGGCTCGGCCAGCAGCTCCAGGTCCGCCTGGTCACGCCTGAGGAGCACCCGCTCGCCGCGCTCGGGCGCGTGCTCGGCGACGCGCTGCTGGCCGGCTGCCAAGACGCGGGCGTCGAGGTCAGCCTCGGGGCGACGATCGACCCCGAGGCCCTGGCCCGAGGGGCGATCACCGCGCGCGCAAGCGACGGGGACGGGGCGGACCTCACGATCGTGATCCCCCGGCATCGCACGAGCCCCCTGCTCGCCGACCTGGTAGACGCGACCAGCCCGCTCGTCACCGTCGACGCCCGCTTCGGCACCGAGATGACCGGGGTCTTCGTCGTCGGCGACGCTGCCGCCAGCCCCTACCCGAGAGCCGCGGATCCCCCGCGTGGTCGGGAACGCTCGCAGCGACGGCAGTGTTGTCCGAGCTCGGCTTCGAGCACGCCCGGGACCCCGAGGCGCCTGCACCGGACTGCTTCGTCGACCACGGCGACGGCGCCTACGGGCGTATCCGGATCACCTACCCGGATGGGCCACCACCCGGGGGGCAGCCCGCTGTCGCCATCGCTCCCGCCACACCGGCACTGGCAAAGGACTTCGAAGATGCCCACCGGCGATGGCACGCACTGCGCGTCGAAGGCCAGTGACCAGCACATGCGAAGCGTCTCGCCCCTGGCTCACCCTGCGTCGCCGCGGCCATGGTGCTGCCGCCGTCGGCCCAGATGCGAGAGGCTCCGGGGCGTCGGCGCCGCGGCCTGCCTGGGGGTGACGGACGATCGTGAGGGCCGGCGCTTGTGCCGGCCTGGCTGCTGCGCCAAAGCGCTACCCATGAATTTCCACCTGACGCTAGACGCTGGGTAAGGTGGCGGTCGGCCAACCGTCGGCGATGCCGCCCGGCTGAACGGAGAGCGATGGCACGTGACGTCGAGAGGACGACGGCAGTCCGCGACGGGCTCCTCGCCGAGACGGGCCTGGTGTGCGCGGCACGCTACCTCCAGCCGGGGGAGCCTTCGCCCGACGCCCGGGAGATCCACCGCCGCGGGGGCCGCCAGGCCGAGGAGTTCTACCGGGAGCGCTGGCGCCACGACAAGGTCGTGCGCTCCACCCACGGGGTGAACTGCACGGGGTCGTGCTCGTGGCAGGTCTACGTGAAAGACGGGATCATCACCTGGGAGACCCAGGCCGTCGACTACCCCTCGGTCGGTCCGGACTCGCCCGAGTACGAGCCGCGTGGCTGTCCGAGAGGCGCCTCGTTCTCCTGGTACACCTACTCCCCGGCTCGGGTGCGCTTCCCGTATGTCAGAGGCAAGCTCCTCGAGGCGTTCCGGGCGGCCAAGGCCGCCAACGGCGGGGACCCCGTCGCCGCATGGGCCGAGGTGACCGGCGACCCCGAGACGGCCGCCAGGTACAAGTCGGCGCGGGGCCGGGGCGGCTTCGTGCGGGCGTCGTGGGCCGAGGTCCTCGAGCTGGTGGCCGCCGCCCACGTGCACACCGTTGCCGCCTACGGACCGGACCGCACCGCCGGGTTCACGGTCATCCCGGCCATGTCGATGACCTCGTACGCCGCCGGCACGCGCTTCTACTCGCTCTTGGGCGGGACGATCCTCTCCTTCTACGACTGGTACGCAGACCTTCCCCCCGCTTCTCCCCAGGTGTTCGGCGACCAGACCGACGTGCCCGAGTCGGCCGACTGGTGGAACGCCTCCTATCTCATCGTCTGGGGCACGAACCTGCCGATCACCCGAACCCCGGACGCCCACTTCATGACCGAGGCCCGCTATCGGGGTCAGAAGGTGGTCGTAGTCTCCCCCGACTACTCCGACCACACCAAGTTCGCGGACGACTGGCTGGCCGCCAACCCCGGCACCGACGCGGCGCTCGCCATGGCGATGGGACATGTCATGCTCGCCGAGTTCTACCGGGACCGTCAGGTCCCGCGCTTCGAAGACTATGCCCGCACATACACCGACCTGCCCTTCCTCGTCACCTTGCGCGACCGGGACGACGCATATGTGCCAGGCCACTTCCTGACCGAGTCAGCGCTCGGACATGACGACGAGGCGGGCGGCGGAGCGGAGGCGGAGTGGAAGACCGTCGTGCTCGACCAGGCGAGCGGCGAACCCGTGGTGCCCAACGGGTCGATCGGCTTTCGCTGGGGCGAGGAGGGGAAGGGGCGCTGGAACCTCGACCTCGGAGAGGTGCGTCCGGCACTGAGCTGCTACGGCCGTCCGGGCGCCGAGGCGGTGCCGATCGACCTGCCCCGCTTCGACGTCGGTGACCAGGGGGGCGGCGTGCTCCGCCGTGGGGTGCCAGCGGTCCGGGTCGCGGGCCGGCTCGTGACGACGGTGTTCGACCTCGTGATGGCCCACTACGGCGTCGGACGCCCGGGCCTTCCCGGCAACTGGCCCTCCGGCTACGACGACGACGAGGCTCCCTACACGCCGGCGTGGCAGGAGAAGATCACCTCGGTGCCTGCATCGGCATGCGCCCGGGTGGCGCGTGAGTTCGCCCGCAACGCCGAGGTCTCGGGGGGCCGGTCCATGATCGCCATGGGCGCGGGCACCAACCACTGGTTCCACTCAGACCAGGTCTACCGGACGTTCCTCTCCTTGCTCATGCTGGGGGGTTGCGAAGGGGTGAACGGCGGTGGCTGGGCGCACTACGTCGGCCAGGAGAAGGTCCGTCCGCTCACCGGCTGGTTCACCTTGGCCTTCGCCTACGACTGGGCGCGTCCCACCCGGCACATGCCCTCGACGCCGTACTGGTACCTTGCGACCGACCAGTGGCGCTACGAGGGTGCCCGTGCCGACGCGCTGGCCTCCCCGCTCGGCGCCGGGCGCTTCTCGGGCAAGTCGATGGCGGACCTCTACGCGTACGCGGTCCGCCAGGGCTGGATCGCCTCACACCCCGCGTTCGACCGCAACCCGCTCGACCTTG
Organism: Actinomycetes bacterium; assembly: GCA_021791615.1. The sequence continues at coordinate 9,145 of JAJYWG010000143.1, read as the reverse complement.
CAGACGAGGCCGAGGCGGCAGGCATGAGCGTGGAGGACTACGTGGTGGGCGAGCTCCGAGCGGGGCGGCTGCATTTCGCGGCATCTGACCCCGATGACCCGGCCAACTTCCCGCGGGTGCTCACGGTGTGGCGTTCGAACCTGCTCGGCTCATCGGGCAAGGGGCACGAGTACTTCTTGAAGCACCTGCTCGGCGCCGACAACGCCGTGGCGGCCACCGAGTGCCCGCCGGATGCTCGACCGGACGACGTTCTCTGGCGGGAGGACGCGCCGGAGGGCAAGCTCGACCTGCTGGTCAACATCGACTTCCGGATGGTCTCGACGAGCATCTACGCCGATGTCGTGCTACCGACCGCCACTTGGTACGAGAAGCACGACCTGTCCTCGACGGACATGCACCCCTTCGTCCACTCCTTCAACCCAGCGATCGCCCCTCCCTGGGAGGCACGGAGCGACTTCGACATCTTCTCCGACCTCGCCACCGAGTTCTCCCGCCTCGCTGAGGGACGCCTCGGGGTGCGCCGCGATCTGCTGGCGGTGCCGCTCGGCCACGACACGCCCGACGAGTGCGCCCAGCCGGGCGGACGGGCACTCGACTGGGCAGCCGGCGAGTGCGATCCGCTACCGGGGGTGACTATGCCCCGCCTCGTGGTGCTGGAGCGGGACTACCCACACCTGGCGGAGCGCTGGCGGGCCCTCGGCCCCCTCATCGACGTGGCCGGCGCTACCACGAAGGGGGTCACTCTCCCGGTCGGCACGGAGGTGCCCTGGCTTGCCTCGAGGAACGGCACCGTCCGCGGTGGGGTCGCCGACGGCCGGCCCCGCATCGATCGCGACGACCTGTTCTGCGAGGCGATCCTGGCCCTTTCCGGCACGACCAACGGCCGCCTGGCGGTGGCCGGCTTCGAAGCGCTCGAGGAGCGCACCGGCGTCGCGCTCGCCGATCTGGCCCACGAGCGGGCCGGGGACCGGATCACCTTCGCCGACACCGTCACCCAGCCCCGTGCGGTGATCTGCTCGCCGGAGTGGTCCGGGGCGGAGTCAGAGCGGCGGCGCTACGCCCCTTTCACCGTCAACGTCGACCGGCTGAAGCCCTGGCACACCTTGACCGGCCGGCAGCACTTCTTCTTGGACCACGACTGGATGGCCGAGCTCGGCGAGTGGCTCCCCACCTACCGGCCCCCCCTCGGGATCGCCGAGACCTTCGGCGACCAGCGCCGAGGCGACAGGGACCGTCCCCAGCTCGTCGCCCGCTACCTCACGCCGCATTCGAAGTGGTCGATCCACTCGGAGTACCAGGACAACCTGCACATGCTCAACCTGTTCCGAGGGGGGCCGGTGATCTGGGTGAACGACCTCGACGCGGCCCGGATCGGCGTTGCCGACAACGACTGGATCGAGGCCTACAACCGCAACGGGGTCACGGTCGCCCGAGCTGCCGTCACCCACCGGGTGCCCCCCGGGACGGTCCTCATGTACCACGCCATCGACCGGCACCTGCAGATGCCGGTGTCGGAGACCTCGGGTTTGCACGGTGGGACCGACAACTCCCTCACCCGGGTGGTCATGAAGCCCACGCACATGATCGGCGGATACGCCCAGCTGTCGGCCGGGTTCAACTACTACGGACCGACCGGCTCCCAGCGCGACGAGCTGGCGGTCATCCGCCGGCGTTCCCAGGAGGTGGAGTTCTGATGGACCGGGCGCAGCCCTACCGTCGAGCGCGCCCCTCGCCGCTCCCGCAGCGTCAGGCGCGCGCATGGAGAGCTAGCCGATGAGGATCATGGCCCAGGTGTGCATGGTGATGAACCTCGACAAGTGCATCGGCTGCCACACCTGCTCAGTAACCTGCAAGCAGACCTGGACTAACCGTCCGGGCACCGAGTACGTCTACTTCAACAACGTCGAGACCAAGCCCGGCCTCGGCTACCCGGCCCGCTACGAAGACCAGGAGCAGTGGAAGGGCGGCTGGACGCTCGACAAGAAGGGCCGCCTGAAACTGAAGGCCGGGAGCCGGCTGAAGAAGCTGGTGTCCATCTTCTACAACCCGGACCTGCCCAGTATCGAGGACTACCACGAGCCCTACAGCTACGACTACGCCCACCTGATCACCGCCCCGGCCGGCACCAAAGCCCCGTCCGTCTCCACCCGCTCGGCACTGACGGGCAGGGAGATGAACCCCACCTGGGGGGCGAACTGGGAGGACGACCTCGCCGGGGCGCCCGCCCGGGCGCTGGGCGATCCCAACATCATGGCCCTGCCGGAGGGCGCGGCCCACAAGGTGCGGCTCGACTTCGAGTCCGTCTTCATGTTCTACCTGCCACGCATCTGCGAGCACTGCCTCAACCCCTCGTGCGTGGCTTCCTGCCCGTCGGGGGCGATGTACAAGAGGGAGGAGGACGGCATCGTGCTGGTCGACCAGGACCGCTGCCGGGGCTGGCGGTTCTGCGTATCGGGCTGCCCCTACAAGAAGGTCTACTTCAACCACCGCACTGGCAAGGCCGAGAAGTGCACCTTCTGCTTCCCTCGCATCGAGGCAGGGCTTCCCACGATCTGCTCGGAGACCTGCGTCGGGAGGCTCCGCTACCTCGGGCTCGTGCTCTACGACGCCGACAAGGTGCTCGCCGCCGCGGCGACCAAGGATCCGGCCGAGCTCTACGAGGCACAGCTCGAGGTCTTCCTGGACCCCGACGACCCGTCGATCGCCGCCGAGGCCGAGCGTCAAGGGATCCCTCATGACTGGCTGGCCGCGGCAAGCCGTTCGCCGACCTACTCGCTGATCGCCCGCCACAGAGTCGCCCTGCCGCTGCATCCCGAGTATCGCACCATGCCGATGGTCTGGTACATCCCGCCGCTCTCCCCGGTCGCCGATGTCACCGCCGCGGCCGGCTATGACGACGCGGACGCCGAGAACGTCTTCGCTGCCATCGACGCGCTGCGGATACCGGTCGAGTACCTGGCCAACCTCTTCACCGCCGGCGAGGTGGCCCCGGTGCGCATGGCGCTGCGTCGCCTTGCCATGGTGCGCGCGCTCATGCGGGCCCACCAGCTCGGAGCCCGCCCCGCGGTCGATCCGGCGGAGGTCGGGCTCAGCGAGAACGACGCGGAGGACTTGTTCCGCTTGCTGGCCATCGCCCGCTACGAGGACCGCTACGTCGTGCCCCCCGCGCACGCCGAGAACGCCGGTCGCCTCCTCGCCCAGCACGACCTGTCGAGATGCTCTCTCCACTCCGTGGGCGGCCCGGGCATGGTCGGAGGAGGTCCGGCCACAGAGGCCGTCCCCGGCTTCCACCTCCGCCACGAGGACCCGGCCGACGCCTCGGTCGCCAGGCGGGACGGCCACGGTCGGCTCCACCTCCTGGTGGCCGAGAATCCGCCGACCGGTTCGCTCGACCCGGCTGGCGCGGGAGGGCTCGGGTGAGGCGCCATTCCGCAGCCACGGTGTTCGGCTGCGCCTCGGTGCTGCTCAGCTACCCCGACGAGCACTTCGCCGAGGATCTGGCCGCGGTGGGCACCGCGCTCGGGGCGATCCCGAGCGGGCCGGCGCGCTCAGCGCTCGGCGCGGCCGTCGACTGGCTGACCCAGGTGTCGCCCTTGGAGGCGGCGGCGACCTACGTGGACACCTTCGACCTGCGGCGAGGAGTGTGCCTCCACCTCACCTACTACCGCCACGGTGACACAAGGGAGCGGGGAATGGCGCTCGCTGCCCTCGTCGACGCCTTCCGGGGAGCCGGGTTCGGAGTCGTCGCCGGGGAGCTTCCCGACTATCTCCCTGCCCTCTTGGAGCTTGCTGCCGCGCACCCAGCCGGCGGCAGCGTGCTCGCCGAGCATCGCATGGCACTCGATGCCTTGCACCTCGCCCTCGTGAAGGCCAACAGCCCCTTCGCCGGTGTCGTCGTGGCGGTGCGCGACGCCCTGCCGGGGCCGACCCGCCAAGACCGCCGGGCGCTGCGACGGTACCGGGCGGAAGGCCCGCCCTCGGAGAAGGTCGGCTTGGAGCCCTTCGCCCCGCCCGAGGTCCTCGGACGGGGCGTCACGACGGGGTTAACTCGCAGATGAGGGACATCACCGGCTTCCAGCTCTGGTGGTGGGTGATCCTGCCATACCTGGCGCTCGCTACGTTCGTCATCGGTCACATCTGGCGCTACCGCTACGACCAGTTCGGCTGGACCAGCCGCTCCACCGAGCTGCAGGAGAAGAAGCTGCTCAAGTGGGGAAGCCCCGTCTTCCACTACGGCACCTTCGCGGCGATCGCCGGGCACGTCATCGGCATCTTGATCCCCGAGCGCTGGACGGCGGCGATCGGCATCCCCGAGACCGCCTACCGGTGGTTCTCGGCGGGTGCGGGGACGCTCGCCGCGGTGCTCATCATCATCGGCGTCGCCATCCTGGCCGGACGGCGCCTGTTCGTCGCCCGGGTGCGGGCCACCACCAGCCCCGTCGACTGGGTCGCCCTCATCCTGCTCGCCGTCGTCATCGTGATGGGCATCGCCGAGACGATCGGCGTCGGCCTGCTCGGCGGCGGCTACGACTACCGCCAGAGCGTCGCCCTGTGGTTCCGGGGACTGTTCGCCGGGGACCCCGACGTCCGGGCCATCGCCCACGCGCCGTTCCTCTACCAGCTCCACGCCACGGCGGCGTGGGCGGTGATCGCCGTATGGCCCTTCAGCCGGCTCGTGCACGCCTGGAGCGCCCCGGTGTGGTACCTGTGGCGACCGTTCATCGTCTACCGCAGCCGCCGGGCGACGCGGCCCAACGAGCCGGGCACCAGCGGACGGCGCTGGCGACGGATCGGGGTCCGCTATTGAGCGGCGACCCGAGCCATCCGGGGGGCGGCAGCGCCGGAGTGAACCCCGAGAGGCGCCGGTGAGCTGGCTCGGGATGCCCAAGGACGACGATGGGGTGACCGGCGAGACCGCCGGTGCACGCCACCGAGACGCCCGCCAGCGCGACGCCGACAGGTTCGCGACCCAACAGTTGACAGTGCCCGACCGCCTGGTGCGCCGGGCGATCGCCACGCTCGACCCCGGCTACTTCGCCTGGGTGATGGCGACCGGCATCGTCTCGGTCGGCACCGACCTGCTCGACGAGCACCTGCTCTCCCAAGTCGTCCTCGGCGTGGCGGTGGCGGCTTTCGTCGGGCTGGTCCTCGCCTACGCGGCACGGCTCGTGTGGTTCGCGCCGTTCGTCCGCCAGAGCGCGGCCGACCCAACCACCGCCATGACCTATTTCACGGTGGTCGCCGGCACCGACGTGCTCGCTGTCCGTCTGGTCATGGCGACCCATCCCCTGGTCGCCTTGGCGTTCGGCAGTGCCGCGGCCCTGCTCTGGCTGGTGCTCACCTACGCGCTGCCGTGGTCGATCGTCGCGGCCGCCCGACGGCCGGTGCTCGGTGAGATCAACGGCACCTGGCTCGTGTGGGTCGTCGCCACCCAGTCCCTCTCCATCGTGGCCAGCGCCGTCGCACCGAGTGCTCCGGCCACCTGGCTCCGGGCCGACCTGCCCGCCGTCGCGGTCTGCCTGTGGGGGCTCGGCGTGATGCTCTACCTGGTCCTGATCGTGATCATCTTTCTCCGCCTCCTTGTCATCGAGGTGACTCCCGCGGAGATGGGTCCGGCCTACTGGATCGCCATGGGGGCCACGGCGATCAGCGTCCGGGCGGCTGCCGGCATCCTCGCGCTCCACGACCCGCACTCCACGCTGCTCGTGGCGGTGATGCGTCCCTTCGTGGTCGGACTGTCGGTCGTGCTGTGGGCCTTCGGCACCTGGTGGATCCCTCTGCTGGTACTGCTCGGGATCTGGCGCTACGTGCTGCGCAGCTACCCACGCACCTACGAGCCGAGGCTGTGGAACATGGTGTTTCCCCTCGGCATGTACACCGTCGCCTCCTTCAGCCTCGGACGGGTCGCCGGCCTTGGGTTCATGGCATCGGTTGCCCGGATCTGGGTCTGGGTCGGCGTCGTGGCGTGGGTGGCGGTGCTCTGCCTCATGGTCGGCGCGCTCCTCCGGGCACTCCTCGAGCAGCGACGTCGGGTAAGTGGACCCATCTCGTGACCGACAGGCGAGGGAGGCCGTGACGGTCCCACCTCGAGGATGGAGCTCGGCGACGGCGGAACAACGCCCACCACTGCCTCTCTTCATGAGGAAGAGGGCGATCCAAAAGGTCCAGCGCGCCGAGCGCGCCTGGAACAGCTGCGAGCCTGAGCGGCGCATCTTCGGGCAGCGGCCGCCCGAGAAGCGCGGGCGGGACAACACGCTGTGCTGACTGGGACATGTGACCTCGACCAATCTCGGCCGAGTCCTCTCCCCTGCCGTAGCTCAGGTGACGATGGTGACGCAGCAGCGTCCAGGCTCGGGGTCGAGCCGGGCGGCCTCAGGAGGGAGCCCCGCCTCCTCGACGACGCCGCAGAGCAGGTCGTGGTTCATCTGGCACACGAGCTCTCGGTGCTCCTCCGCCAGGGCGTGGAAGGGGCAGTTGGCCATGGTGACCACACCGCCGCTCAGCCGCGGCTCGTAGCCGTGACGGGCGAGCAAGCCGACCAGACGCTCGACTAGCGGCCGGCGCGCATCGCCGGCTACCGCCTCATTCGTCGTCGATCGAAGCTCGTGAGCGATGTCGTGGCCATGTGCCCGAGCGATGCGGGCAAGCACGCCCTCGATGCCACCGCCGCCCTCGCCTGCTCGCTCGACCGCTCGGGCGAGGAGCTCGGCAGCGAGGTCGTAGTGGCGCTCGGGCACGCTGACGGCGAGCTCCCCTGCCGCCCGGTGGTACCACTTGGCCGGTCGACCGGCCCCCGGACCGCCGCGCCCCGCGGGACGGCGGTACCGGACCTCGAGGAGGCCGGCATCCACCAGCTTGTCGAGATGGAACGCGGCGACTGAGCGCGCCACGCCAAGGGCGGCTGCGACACCATCGCGGCTCACCTCACCACGCAGCGAAGCGACGTGCTCATAGACGCGGCGGCGCAGCGGCTCGTTCAGGACCGCCAGCGCAGCCAGTGCGTCGGTCTTGGAGTCGATCTCGAGCTCCACGAACATCATTCTAAAACAAGTCCAAGTTGACGGAATCTCCGGCCGAGGATCTAAGATAGATGATTGTTGGTGTTAGAGAGAGGAGACGTCCATGGCCATCGCAGCAGCCCACCCCCGGGAGGCCTGGCACACCCCGAGGCTCCTGCAGGTCCCTTCCGAGAGGCTGTCCGACCCCGCCTACCAGGCCTACCTGGTGCTGCGTACCACTTTCGTGGTGGCACCGATCCTCTTCGGGGTCGACAAGTTCTTCAACTGGATGACCTTCTGGCCCAAGTACCTCTGGGTCGGCTTCCCCCACTTGCTCAGCGTCAGCCCCCAGAGCTTCATGTACGGCGTCGGCGTCATCGAGATCGTGGCCGGTCTCGGCGTCCTGCTGCTGCCACGTCTCGCCCCCTACGTCCTGGCCGGATGGCTCGGCGGGATCATCACCAACGAGATCGTCTTGAGCATCGCCCGTAACGGCGACGGCGGGCAGGTCTTCTGGGACATCGCGCTCCGCGACTTCGGCCTCATGATCGCGGCGTTCGCCCTCGCCCGTCTTGCGGCCAAGTACGCCCCGCGGCGTCTGGTCGGAACGAAGCACAGCTGACACGGTGACTGCGTGGCCGACCGACCGGGTTGGCACCCTTGACAGAGGTTCTGGCTGGGGCTCCGGCTGCCGGCAGGTCCCAGCCAGGTAGGAATGGCCGCGGGTCGCGCGTTGCACGTGATGCCCCCCACCGCACCGCCACCCCAACGACAGAAAGGTCTGAACGAACCATGACCTCCTCCTGCGGCGCCGGAAGCCACGCCCTGATCGCCCCGCAAGCTTCCCTGATCGGTCCCGAGGATGACGGCCTGGCGACACTGCGAGGTCACCTCGGCGCAGGGTGCGACGGCGCGCCGGCGACGAGAGCGATCGGCCAGGCCAGCACTCCACCGACGCGCTCGTCCGGCCCAGGTTCGACGCCGGGGAGCAACGGCCAGCGCCCTGCGCCGAACAGCGACCAGCTCCGCCGGGTTGGCACCACTTCGCCACCAGCGCACGCTGGCAGCGTCGCAACGAAAGACGGCAGGCCCGCGGGCCGGGTGATCGACCTCTCTCGGGCGGCACGCGCCGTCTCCGAGCTGCTCGACGCGCTCGGCGTCGACCAAGACGGCGAAGGCCTCGCCGACACCCCTGCTCGTGTCGCCCGGGCCTATGCCGAACTGCTCACCCCGGAGCCCTTCGAGGCCACCACCTTCCCGAACGACGAGGGCTACGACGAGCTCGTCCTGGCCAGGTCCATCCCGTTCTCCTCGCTGTGCGAGCACCACCTGTTGCCCTTCGCTGGCGTCGCCCATATCGGCTACCTGCCCGGGGAGCGGCTCCTCGGGCTGTCCAAGCTCGCCAGAGTGGTCACCCACTTCTCCCGTCGCCTCCAGGTCCAAGAGCGCCTCACCACCCAAATCGCAGACTGGCTCGCAGAAACCCTGCATCCCAAGGGCGTCGGCGTGGTCCTCGAAGCCGAGCACGCCTGCATGTCGCTCCGCGGAGTGCGCGCCGCGGGGTCGATGACCCTCACCTCGGCGCTCGCCGGGATCGTTCGCGACGACGAGCGGACCCGTGGCGAGTTCTTCTCCCTCGTCGGTTGCCGGCCGTGACTCGAGCCGAGCGCACAGGACCCCGCCGCTTCGACCATCGAGAGTTCTCGGCCGAGGCGCTCGCCTGGGCGAAGAAGGCCGCGACGGTGTCGGTGTGCCTTCCGGCCCGCAACGAAGCGTGCACGATCGGCCGCATCGTCGAGACCATCCGGGCGGACCTGGCAGACAAGGTGCACCTCGTCGACGAGATCCTCGTCGCAGACGACCGCTCCACCGACGCGACGGCCGCGGTGGCCGCTTCCGCCGGCGCCAGGGTGGTCCCCGTGCCGATGCCAGCGGGCTCGCGGCCGGGAAAGGGCACAGCCATGGCGACCGCGCTGGCCGAGAGCCGCGGAGACCTCGTCGTCTTCTTGGACGCCGACATAGAGAGCTTCTCGTCGCACTTCGTCGTCGGCCTGCTCGGGCCACTGCTCTGCGACCGCAGCATCGACTTCGTGAAAGGCACCTACCGCCGGCCGCTCGCCGGCATCCCGGGCGAGGGCGGCCGGGTC
>JAJYWG010000365.1 GCA_021791615.1 Actinomycetes bacterium | reverse complement strand
GCGCTGCCCTCGCCGACCCGGAGTTCGCCCGGCTGTACCTGGCCTTCGACCAAGCTTACGACTGGGACCCCGACGACCCCCGCCTCGCCGGGCTCGCCGCCGACGTTGCCGCCTGGATGGCAACACATCCCCTCAGCGCCCTGCCACAATCCGATACCGCGATCTCCACCATCAACACGTTGCTCTCAGCCGAGGTAGCCACCGCGTCGCCAGCGTGGGATCGCCTCGGCGAGCTGTCCCGCGCCCAACTTGACCCAAGCCAGGAGGCGGCGCGCCCGGTCCGCCAGCCACGAGGCGGACGTCGGCGACCCGGATCGTGACGAGGAGGTCCCGCTGGAGACGGCGATGTCCGAGAGTCACCGCGACCTGGTGGTCAGGCGCCTCCAAGACGCCGTCTCGTCCCGAAGCCCGATACCAAAACGGCCCGTGAAGCAGGCTACCGGCCCTGCGCGGTGTGCATGCCCGATGCGTATCGGGAGTGGAAGCACTGATCAGCCGCCAGCATCCCGTCGGTTGACCGTCGCGTTCCGCAAGCCGAACCCGCTACGCGAACCGCCCAGGCCACAGGTTGTGCTGAGCGGCTGGGTGTCCGTATGGGCCGCCCGGTGAACCGCCCGGTCGGCTCAATCTCTGCGCGCCCGATCGCTGCGAGTACGGGGCGTCGCTTGCTGGAGCAAGCACCGCCTCGCCGGAATGCCAGCTCCATGCTCCGCCCAGAATGCCCTGATCTGGTGCCTCGTCATCCTTGGCCCCAGGTGCGTCCGACGAGTACCGAACGACGGTTCCCGGATGGCTTGCTCGATTCCCGCAATCCCGCCGAGACGATTCGAGGCGCACCGAACGTCAGCGCGGATTGCCAACGCAGAACGACGGCCGCCCGACACCGCCGACCAGCGCAGAACGGCACGTCTGGGGCGCGGCTCGGGTCACTGGCGACCCTCACGGGATGCCCGCGGGCTCGGTAGCCGTGCGCGTCAACAAGCTCGCAACCTGAACCGCCGTTCTGCACTTTCAGGAGGCCAGGTATGCCGCCAAGGCGTCACGCACAATCTCGGAACGGGCCCGGCCTGTCCGCGCCTCGGCAGCTTCGAGAGCACGGGCCAGGTCCGGTGAGACTCGGGCCCTGATCTGGACCGAGGGGCCGTCGCCGAGTCGTGGCCGACCGCCAGCGCGCCGTGCGAGTTCATCGGCGGCCAGTTGGCGGAAGCGTTCGAGCTCGGGCCCTTCGGTTACGAGGCGCGCCCGGCCCGCCTCGATGTCGGCAACCAGCCGCTCATGCCACTCGTCGGTGGCGACTTTGGCCGCTTCCTTCCAGCTCCACTCCTCGCCGGCGGCGACCGCCGTGGCGATGTCGGCGGGCGAGGCCCCCATCAGCTCGGCAGCCTCGTCGTCAGACATGGCATCGATCTCGGCGATCGACATGGGCGCAAGGCGCTCGGCCAGCGTGGGCTTCTTCTTGGTCATGGCAGGTACCGCCTCCGGTACTTCGGGGTCAGGGGCATGGCGTGGAACACGACCAGCCCATCGGGTGTCTGGCGGGCGAGGAGTTCGAGTAGCTGCCCGGCGTGGTCGGGACCGAGGAAAAAGATTCCGTCTTCATGAGCGGGATCGCTCGCGATCACGTTCGCTATGGCGTGAAGAATGTCATCGTCGGCGAGCCCGTGGCGGCGAGCACTGCCCAGGACCCGCACCTAAGTATCGTACCACCTAACTTGGGAGGGGAGGGTACACTGGCCTTGCGAGCACAGAATGCAAGCAGTCCCTGCTCGCTATTGGCCATATCCGCCCGTCATCACCGTTCGAGATCCCCGGCGACGCGCAGAATGCCCCGCCAGAACGACGCCCGTCGCCCGCCAGAGATGAGCGCAGAACGGCACATCGGGGGCCGGGGGCGCCGAGGCGGGGCAAGAGTCCAGCAGGCCGGCTCGGCGCTGATTGCTCAAAGATCGAGGATGAAGCGCAGTGCCCGCTCGATGGTGCGTAGCTCGTCCGGGGCAACGCTGCCCAGCCGGCGGCGGATCCTGGCGGTGGAGACGACTCGGATGTGATCGCATCTCGCATACGACCGGTGCTCAAAGCCGCTGTCGCCGATTGCGATCTCGACATGGCTGCGCAGGCCGTAGTCGGTCGAGGTGACGGGCACGACCACGACGAGCTCGCCCGGAGTGTTGTTGACGATGTCGCTCGAGATCACTATCGCCGGGCGAAGGAAGGCCGGTTCGTGGCCGACGGGACGACCTAGGTCTACCTGGTAGATCTCACCCCGCCAGATCACCCGAAGGGATCCCACTCCTGGCGCTCGGCCTGGTAGGCCTCCCATCGCTCGGGATCCTCGCGAAGTCGCCGATAGTCCTCATCCAGGCCACGAAGGAACTCCTGGCGCTCGAGGGCCTCGATAGCCGAGTGGACTACCTCCACAACCGTTGTCTGCCGCGATTTCGCGATCGAGTGCAACTGCTCTGAGTCAGGCCGACGGACACGCACGGTGGTGGTCTCTTCAGGTCCCATATCGCGAGTGTAGACGGAATGTAGATAGTCGGGGAGGCGGAGGCAGGACGGCTCCGCCCGGGCCACCACAGAACGCTCCGCCCGAACCAGCACCGGCGCCGACCTGATCGCAGCGCAGAACGGCACTTATGGGACAGGGGCGCGGCGCGGCAATGGGACAGGCGAGCTCGTTGGAAGGAGGCACGCCCGAGCTGTCGCCGCGCCACGGTCAGCCGTCACAGGCTCGACGTAGCGCGCGGTCGTGCCGCGGCTGTCGCACTTCTACGGGATCGCCATCTACATCTACTGGGACGATCACAACCCTCCGCACTACCACGCCACGTATGGCGAGCACGAGGCATGGATCGTCATCGCCGACGCAACCGTCCTCCAAGGTTCGCTCCCCAGACGTGCGCTCCGCCTCGTGCGCACCTGGCACCGCCTGCATCACCACGATCTGGAGGAGGTCTGGGCGAAGGCCGAGGCCAACCAGGCTCCCGGTAGCATAGAACCGTTGCCATGAAGACGAACTACCGGATCCCCCACATAGAGAAGGCCGAGGTACCTCGCGCGCATGTGATGCGACTCACCTTCGACGATGGGCGCGTCCGCGAGTTCGAGTTTGTACCCGGATCGAACAGTGGAACGGTCTTTGCGCCGCTCGACGACCCTGAGTACTTCGCTCAGGTGCGAGTCGACTCCGAGAGCCGGACGGTGACCTGGCCCAACGGCTTGGATCTCGACCCAGCGGTGCTCCATGGCGACTTCGAGCCAGCAGGCGTCAACCACTTCCGCGAACTACCGAGCCCGAGCACCCGCACGGCGAGTGGGTAGGTCGAACCGTCCATGCGGAGCACAGCGATGGCTGGTTCCACACCTTCCATCATGCGAGTCACACCTGCGTGGGATGCTCGGGTGATGGACCACTTCCCCAACCTGGTCCGGTCGGCTGGTTCCGGCGGGACCGTACGCTTCGCGCTCGGACATCCGCTGGTGGATTCGTACCTGGCGTTCGTGGCTGACCGGTGCCGGCCGAACACGGCGCGAGCTGTCGCTCATGAGCTCAAGGCGTTCTTCACGGTGGTGGATCGCGACCCTGTCGAGGTCTCGACTGCTGATGTGTTCGACTTCCTGGCTCACCAGCGAGGTGACCGCAAGGGGATCCCCGAGCGGTACGGCCAGAGAGCCCTACACCTCCAGGATGGTTACCCGCGCTGCCGAGCTGCGCAACCGTGCGACGCTCCCGGCGTTGGCGAGCAACGCCTTCATGTCGTCGGGATCGGTGGTGACGACCACAGCAGGGCCTCCGGCGGTCAGGGCTTCGGCCATGACCAGGGCATCGACCGTGCTCGGCCCCGACAGCCCCGTCAGCAGCTGCCCGGCCACTCGCCCCTTGCGTGGGGTGGACGGCACCTGCCGTACCGCTTTGAGCGCCCGGTCCACCAGCACATCGGTCGGGCCCCTGCCGCGTACGACTTCGGCCACCACCACCGCAGGGACGACAAGATAATCGCCGCGCTCACGGGCAATGCGGATGGCGGCCCGGGCCCTTAGGTTGCCCTTCGTGGCCGCAAGGACTGCTCCGGAGTCGAGGACTACTCGGGCCAAGCCGCCCGGACCTCGGCGAGCACCTCATCGGGCACCGGGCCGAAGTCCGCTTCGGTCGCGGCCAAGAACTCGTCGATGGCCCGCTCTTGGGAGGAGCGGATGTCGGCTGGCGGGGACGCCTGGTCCTCGATACGAACGCTGGGCACGTACGCAGCTTACTCACCGAGGGGCCGCAGAAGGGACGCCCCCTCTGCGGTACCGGGCCGATGTTCCTCGCGAGCTGATCGAGCGGCGATGTGTGCGCTGACAAAACCTGGCCTCTGACCGACCACGGAAAGTGTTGCGCTGACCGGTTGAACTGGCCTCTTGCCAGTCAACCCCAGCCACGCACAGTGAGTTTTTGTCAGCGCACACATCGCCGAAGATTCTCCCAAGGGGGCGCCAAGCGGGACAGGCAGCGACGCTGCAATGCCTCGCCGAGCAGGTCACCGGCTGCTTGCCCTACGCAACAGATGGCGCTGGCTGGCAACGCGCCTCAGGCCGACACAGAACGATTGTTCTCGGGTCGGTGCCACACCACCTCCCGATGCACGTGATGAGCGCCAGATCGACGGTGCGGAACTCCGCGGCTTTGGGCCACGCCGGGAAAGGTCGGCCAGGTCGCGCAGCCAGAATGCCGCGCCAGAACGACGGCCGCCCGACACCGCCGAGCAGTGTAGAACGGCACGTCTGGAGCACGCTTGCGAATGCACGCACGCTCGGCGTCAGCAGTCTCTGTACACGATGCGACCTGGAGCTGGCCACGCACACTCCTGAAGGCTTGGCCCAGGCGGATAGCGGATGTTCTGAGCGCTGGGTAACCTGGCTCTTCGGGCTGCCCGACAACTACGCATGCTGGCTCCGAGGACGGACGACAAGCTCGTCGGTGGTGGTTCTCCAACAACTCGGCGTGTCGACAGAGCCAGGTCTCTCACTCAGGCGACCTGTCGTAAACGGCACAAGGTTGTCGGTCACGACTGACTGAGCGACCTCCGGCTCATGACCGAGTCGATCCAGCAGGCGCTGCACACCCACCTGGACCCTGCCCTCGCTCGGGAGGCGATCGACCTACTTGGCCAGGTACCGCCCGGCTTCCACGAGACCGATGGAGATTGTCGGCTCGATCCGCTCGGGGGACAGCCCGGCCACGAGGAACATCTCCTACAGGATCTGCCGGTCGGTCTTGCGTGTCATGACCACGTCCAGAATCGCATCGAGCTTGTCGGTCATTTGGGTTCCGGTCTCGAGCGCGTCTCTGGTGACTGGAGCGAGCTGAGCAGGCTTTCGTCGATGTCTCAGAGCACCAGGTGGCTGATCACGGCGTGATCCTGAGCGCCAAGTCGAGGCAGCCGACGATCGCATCGGCCACAGCCTTGGGTCGGTCGAGGTGAACCTCGTGGCCGGCGCCATCCACGGTGACCAGAGAAGGCGGTAGCGACCTGGTGGCTTGCCAGTGTCGAGACCAAGCCGACTGCTACGCCATTGTCCGCGGGCCTAGAGCACCAGACGTCGAAGGAACATCCGCCTGGCCTTCCTTCTCCATATGATCGGTGGGTGCGTCCACGTCTCTGCCGGGCAGGCACTGCTGATCGGAAGAACGCGCCAGGCGCAACAGGCCGGGGTCGAAGAGCGTGAGTGCAGCGATCCTCCCTGCTCATGAGGTCACGGTCTTCCTGGCCGAGCTCGCGGTGATGCTCGTAGTCGCGCGTGCCCTCGGCACTCTGGCACGCCGAATGGGCCAGCCCTCCCTGGCGGGGGAGCTGGTGGGCGGTGTGCTGCTCGGGCCGTCGATTGCCGGCAAACTCTGGCCGAGCCTCTGGCGTCTCCTCTTCCCACCCGAGCAGCACGGCAGCGGTCCGGTCACGCTGTTGCTCGGCGTCGGGCAGATAGGCCTGGTGCTCCTCATGTTCCGGATAGGGGCAGAAACCGACCTCGGGCTGCTGCGCCGCTTGGGCAAGGCGAGCTCGTGGGTGAGCGGTCTTGGCCTCGGGATACCGCTCGTGGTCGGCGTGGTCCTCGGAGTGGCAGCTCCCGGACGGTTCGTTGCACCAGGGGGGAACCGGGTCGCTTTCGTGGTGCTTCTGGCGGCCGCGGTGGGCGTCTCCTCGTTGCCTGTCATAGCAGGGATGCTCCGGGAGTTGGGTCTCATGCGGAGGAACTTCGCGCAGGTGCTCCTCGCAGCAGGCACGGCCAACGACCTCGTGGGCTTCCTCCTCCTCGCCGTGGCGACGGGAATAGCGGGGGCAGGTGCGGGTGCGAGTCCCGAAGAGCGGATCCTCAGGGCACTGATCGGGCTCGCGCTGATAGGCGGTTCCCTTGCCATCGCAGGTCGGCGCAGCGTGGACGCGTTGATGCGGAGGCTGAGGCGTGAAGGTCCTGCGGTCGCCGGGTCCTTCACCCTCGCGGTTGTCCTTGCTTTTGCTGCTGCCGCCGCAGTCAGCGGGGTTGGCCTAGATGCCGCTCTCGGGGGATTCTTCGCAGGGCTTATCGTCGGCGGCTCACGCTTCAAGCACGCGGAGGCGCTCAACTCCCTGGAGCTCGCGACTGCGGCCGTGTTCTCCCCACTCTATTTTGCTACGGCTGGGTTCGCGGTAGACATCACGGTCTTCGACAGGCCCGAGGTGCTCCTCGGGTGCGCGGCGGTGCTGGCTGGCGGCGCCGTGGCGAAGCTGGCTGGGGGACTTGTCGGCGCCCGAGTAGGTGGATTGGGCCCGCGTGAAGGGGTGGCAGTTGCCCTCGGGCTGAACGGACGCGGGACGATGCAGGTGATCATCGCCACTGCTGGGCTTGGCGCGGGAATCTTCGACCGGGATTCCTATGCGGTGGTGGTTGTGATGGCCATCGCGACGGCGCTCGTGGTCTCGCCCGTGCTGCGCCGTGCTGCCGACAGGGCCGAGGCGGTTGGTGAAGAGCGCGAGAGGCTTCGCCACGAGGAGGAGCTTGCCACGAACGTAGTGCTTCGAGGCCAGCGTGTGCTGCTGGCGAGCCGGGGAGGCCGAGCTTCGCGCTTTGCCGCCGAGCTAATGCACGAAGCCCTTCCGAAGGACTCCGCGCTCACTGTCGTGCGGGTGGAGGCAGACCAGGTGGGCCCGGGAGCGCAGGAGGAGCTCCAGGCGACCCAGACGCGCGCCCTAGCTGCCGAGACTTCGCCCGATGAGCCCGATGAGCCCGAGGAGCTCCCTAGCGCGAGGATGGCCGTGGCGTTGGCGGGGATCGAGGAGGACCGCTCGACCGAGCGGCGGCTCCTGCCCTCGGGTTCGAGCTGCGAGGCAGTAGCCGAGGCCCTCCTCGGCGAGGCACGGCTCGGTTACGGGCTGGTGGTGGTGGGAGCGCCCGGTGAGCGCCTCGAAGGATGCCTATTTTCCCCGATGGTCGACGCTCTCATGCCTGCCTGCGATCTCCCGCTCGTGGTGGTCCGCCTGCCCAAGCTCGATTCCCATCGTGCCGAGGACAATAGGGAGGATCGGCACACTCCCGTGGTGAGGGACATCCGCCGGGTCATCGTTCCAGTAGCCGGGACCGCGACCTCGCGAGCGGCCGAGGAAGTGGCGGGCTACCTCTCGGCGTCGATCGGGGCGGAGCTGGTTCTCCTGCACGTGGTGGCAGGAGCGCGAGAGAGCAGGATCCGAATCGCAGCCAGGGCCTTCGAGCCGATGGCGATGGGTAGGCGCCTGCTCGTAGAGGCGCGCTCGCGTGCCAGGTCTCTCGGTGCCGACGCCAGGCCACGTCTGGTGGGCTCCGGCCGGCCGGCCGAGGCGCTGCTGGACGAGGTGGAGAGGACGGGTGCCGACCTCGTGGTGCTCGCCGCAACTTCTCGCCAAACCGGGAATCGCACCTTCCTCGGTTACAGGGTCCAGTACGTGATCGAGGCGGCTTCGGTCCCGGTGGTACTGGTGGTCATGCCGGACGTACCGGGAGGCGCGTAGGTCGAGCATCGTAGGTGGAAGTCAGGAGATGGGTGATCCTGGCGCCGGGCCGCCGCGATCCCGGGAGTACTTCGTGGAGGCTGCTCTCCTCTACCGGAAGCCCCGATCACCGGAATGCGCAGCGATGCCGTGAGCCCCCTTGGATACGTACTTCCAGGAGCGTCGGTGGCTCTGCTCGAATGGGTGTGGGGTGTTGAGGATCCTCACCGCATGGGATACGTCTCGGGCCATGACCATCCAGGTGATCGTGTCTTCTGTCACGACCGTGAGCCTTGCATGCACAAGCTGAGGCAGCCAAACACTCCGGCACGACGGAGCATCGCGTATTGGACGCGTGCCGGCATCTCCTCGAGGGACCGCCGTCCCGCCAGGTCAACGGGCATGGCGCCGACCGAGATGCAATACGCTGCATCGGAAGGGCACATAACGCGCGGCCAGAACGCCCCGCCAGAACGACGGCCCCCCGATACGTCCGAGGTGCGGAGAACGTCACGTCTGGAGCGCTTGCGAAGGCACGCGCGCTCGGCGTCTATCTTCCTAGATCCGCAGCATCTGCGTGGTAGAGCTGGACCGAGGGGTCCTCGAAGCAGGACCGCCGGATCGCCCCTGGGACATCTCTTCGCGCCCTGCTCGTTCGAGGCGGAGGTAGAAACGTTTCTATCTCCGGCAGCAGCGTGTCTCGAGGCGACGCTTCGCGCAGGTGCTCGGCTATCACCCGGCTGCCGTGATCGTTGCCACAACCGCCGTTCGGCGACTCGCGACCTTCCCGTGTGTAACAAGTTGGAGGACACCACGAGAGACTTCCCTGGTCAGGGCCAGTGGCGTAAATCACATACTTGGGCTCGTCGGCGGGTCACTCATCTGGACGGTCAACGCCGCCGTTTCGCATCCTCTGCGAAGGATGGGTCTACGCTGGAGTTCCATGCTCATCTCGACCATGAACGACATCCCCGGGTGGGAGATCACAGAGGTGCTCGGCGAGGTGTTCGGCTTGACAGTGCGAAGCCGTAACGTCGGCTCTCAGCTCGGTGCCGCGTTCAAGTCCATCGCTGGAGGGGAGCTCAAGGGGATGACGAAGAACCTCGTCGCAAGCAGGGAAGAGGTGATCTCCCGAATGGTCGAGGAAGCCAAGGCCAAGGGAGCGGATGCTGTGCTGGCGATGCGCTTCGACACGTCGGAGATGGGTGGGAACTGGACCGAGATCTGTGCTTATGGCACGGCTGTGAGGACCCGTAAGCTCGGATAGGCCCAGCTGGCAGCCGGCCGTCGTTGGCGCGCCACGGCTGCTTCGCCGTCAGATCGCAGATCGGCGGGCATTGAATCCATCAAGCCATCAAGTAGCCGAAGTCGACTCAACCCGGCAGCACAACCAGGACTCCGCCTGCTGCCGGCCCGGTGAACATGTCGATCGCCCATATGAACTTGGCGACCGTGCGCAGCGTGACGGGGGGGATCTCGATCTTCATGGCGAAGGTGGCGCTGGCGCCAGCCGTGATGGCCGGGACCGTGGCGCAGTCGAGGGTATAGGAGCGAGTCACATGGTCCGTCTTGCCGCCTCGAGCGTAGAAGTAGAGGGCCTCCTCGTAGGTGGGGCAGGGATGCAGCTCGACGGAGGTTCGGGTTGGGTTGGCCAAGGTGACGGTGTATTCCATCTCGCGCCCGGAGCGGATCTGCTTGGGGATGTGGGCGGTAGCGGTGAGCGTCGCGAGCGACCCAGCGGGAGGCGACGGCGTCGCAGGTACGACTCCGAGAGCAGTTTCCGAGACCCCGCAGGCTGCGTTGAACACGACGTGGTCGACCCGAAGTATCCCGTGCCCGTCAGGCAGGACGACCTCGACTCCGTCGAAGCGGTGGCCGACGGAGTTGGCCGCAGCGACCGCTGGCGGCGCGTTCAGCGCCGGGCACCCGTCCGTGGTGCCGATCACCAGCCGGCCAGACTCCCCGGGACGGAGGTCGGCCGGGGCGAGTGGCCCGAACATGCTCGCGTGGGTGGCGGCGAGGGCGTGCAGTGCGCCGCTCTTGGTGATCCCGACCAGGTCGGGGTAGCCGGACAGACGACACGTCGAACGGCTGACGTTGGTGACTACGATCGGGCTGGCGAGGTTGCCGGCAGCAGCTCCCCCCTGGCCTGACTTGGCTCGCAGGCCACTCGCGGTGCATGGGGGCGCAGGGGCGAGCGTGGTGGTGGTGGTCGTGGGAGCGACCGTGGTGGCGGGTACTCCCGGCGGGATAGGCGACCAGGGCACCACTTTGCTGGTCGTAGCGGCTCGCGGCGCCGCTCCGGAGGAGGGCGAAGCACCGCCTGGCAAGGCAGAGCGTCCTGGGCCGCCACACGCAGCGAGAGCAGACGCGGCAATGAGCCCTCCAACTGCCAGAGCGCTCGCGATGTGCCACCGATGCCCACGGTCGCCGGCGCTTTGTCTCACCATGATTATGACGGTCCTGGCGAGCTGAAGGTTCCAGGATTTGCGCGATGACACGGTGCGGATCCCGCCGTGGAGCGCCGGAACCATTCGACAGGTCGCGGTGATGAGCGTGGTCATCTGGCGCAGCCTCCGGTCCATCTACGCTCTGCTATGATCTGAGCGAGTGCTCAATGTGATCGCTTAGGAGAGTCTGGGTATGGCAAGGCCTGGGACGTCGAGCCGCTTGGTGACCGAGGGAGTCGGGAGATCGACCGCCACCAAGGGGGTGCTCGTAGAGGCGGCCATCGAGACTCTGAAGGCGGAAGGTTTCGCCGGTGCGAGCGCTCGGGCCATCGCCGGTCGGGCAGGCTGCAACCAGGCGCTGATCTTCTATCACTTCGGATCCGTCGTCAGCTTGCTCCTCGCGGCGCTCGACGCGGTGAGTCGATCCCGCCTCGAGCGCTACAGCGCGGCAGTCGAGCACGTCGGGTCGCCAAGAGAGCTCGCCGAGGTGGCGGCAGAGATCTTTCGTGAGGACATTGACGCCGGCTACGTGAAGGTCCTCGTCGAGATGATCGCCGGTGCCTCATCGACACCAGGTCTCGGAGCCGAGGTCGCGCTCCGTATCGCACCATGGAAGCACTTCGCGCAGCAGATCATCGACGCGACCCTCGGCGATTCGGCGATCGGATCGGTGATCCCATCGAGTGAGCTCGCCTATGGGGTCGTAGCTCTCTACCTCGGTCTCGAGCTGCTCAGCCACCTCGACGGGGACCGGGCTGCGGCCCTCAGCTTGTTCGATCGCGCCGAGCAGCTCGCGGTCCTCGTCGAGACGCTGGGTGTGGGCGGCATCGCCCCGGCCGCGCCCGGCCGCACCAACCCTTCCGTCGTCGAGGGGAGGACTTGACCGTGCCCGCGGGACCGGGCGTGCGGGCGGATCGGACCGCCCGCGTGCTGCTCGGAGCGGCAGCGCTGTGGAGCGCCGGCCTCTTCGCTGCAGCGCTCAGCGCACCCTTCTACGTCGGCACCTCGGCTTCTTCGTCTGCTCCGGTGTCGCCGATCGGCGCCTCTGGATTTCCGGCGACGATCCCCACGCAGGTCGCACACACGTCGGCCACCCTGGTACAGGTCAACGGGTTCAAGGTGCTAGCACCTGTCAGCCTGCCGCTCTTTTCCGTTGTCGTGGTGGCCTTCGCCTTGTGGCGTCGCCGGAAGAACCAAGCTCCGGGCGCGGGGTGGCTCGCGTGGGCTGTGACCGCGCTGCTCGTAGTTTTCGCACTACTCGGAATGCTCAGCATCGGGCTGTTCATCGTGCCCGTTGCCGTCTTGGTCGCGCTGGCTTGTGCGAGATCGTCGGATAGATCCGCCACAGCAGTACGACCATCGAGAACCGGATTCGAGTGACCAGTGGGGTTTCCCTTCCCGTCATCCTCTGCCCTTACCAGCTGAGCCATCAAGGCCACGAGCAGCAAGGACACACTGCGTTACGTTTCGGACCCCGAGCGCCTCGGCTACCACTGCGGTGCTTGCGGGCGCGTCTTGGTCACCAGCATCGACGTCCCGTTTCCCAACCCCGCCGTCGGCTCATCAGCGCGCTTCTGCGACCGTGCCTGCCGCCAGGTCGTCTACCGGCGGTGCCGAGCCGGAGTGGATGCGCCGCGAGCAGGCCGATCACCGGTAGAAGGCCAGCCTGAGCCTGCCTATCCGCTGAGCCTCTTGTGTCCGCACCGGCCCGTAGCCGATATCGCCCACACTTTCACCCCGGGCGGTATGCCGAAGGTCGTCTTGGTGTAGGTGCTGCTGACCACCGAGACCTTATCGACGCTGCAGCCAGGGGTGGTCGGCTCGAAGGCGGCAGCGGCCCGCAAGGTGTAGGCGTGCATCTCCTCGCTCCAAAGCCGCCATTCGGACATCGGGGCGTTGGTAGGAGGCTGCACGGGGGGCTTGCTCGAACTGGTGCTGCCGGCCGGTGACGATCCTGAGCCCAGCGCGCGGAGCGCCAGGGCAGTAGTGGCTGTGGAGCAGATTGCCGGCTTGGTGCCGGAGACCATCGAGCACATGCCTGCGATCAGGTAGTTAGCAGTCCCGTCGACTCCCCGGGCGACAGGGCTAGCCGGGTCAGCGAGCGACGAGCCGATCTGCTCCAGGCTGAGGCCCTGCAGCACGGACGGCGAAGAGCTTGCCCCGATGGTCACGAAGTGGTTCCCAAGGTCGACGAATGGCAGGCCGCCTTGCGGGTCGAACTGGTCGAAGGCGGTCTTCTGCGCGGCGCTCATCTTCTCGAGCGGCTGGTAGCCACCTGAACCGTCAGGCACGGACGAGAAGAGCTCGGTCGGATCGAAGGTGAAGTAGGGGCTGGTGTAACGCGCCCCGACGAAGCTCCAACTGGCCAGGTTCGGATAGACGTCCGAGGACGACGAGAGCACCTTGTCGCTCAGGTGCGAGAAGGTGCCGAACTTCGACAGCGCCACGAGCAGCGACCAGCGCTGGATGGCGCAGAAAGGGCAGAACTCGGCACCGACATAGCTGATGACCTGGTTGCTCGGAGCGGTGGCGATGGTGGGTGTGACCTTGGTGGGCACTGCTACCGAGGATGGCAGCCCCACCGCCGCGAGCGTGGCGTCGGGCACGTTGACGCTTGCCTCGAAGTAGGAGGCTAGGCGGGAGGTGCCGGTCGCCAGCGTATTGCCCGACTTGTTGGCCTGGAGCGTGGGAGCGAATGCTCCGACCAGGGCGACGACCACCAAGACGCAGAGGCCGCTCAGTCGGCGGCGGCGCCTGCGGCGGTTGCGACTGCGTAGCGCGCCCACGTCGGGGCGTTCCACGAGAGGCTGGTCGATGAGCGGCTGTGCGAGCCGGGTGAGCTCAGACATCCTCCGTCTCCTTCGTGTTGGGGGTCTGTGTGTCGAGGGATGCGTCGGCGGTGACATCAGCGCCGTCGTCGAGAAGCGACCCGAGCCGCCGGTGAGCGTCTCGAAGGGTCGTCGAGACTGTCGAGCGCGAGATGTTGAGCATTCTCGCGATCTCTGGCTCTTTCGCATCGGCGACATGGCGGAGCACGACCACCTGGCGTTGACGTTCGGGAAGCGTGGCCACGAGACTCCACACCTCACCTGCCGGGGCAGGCACG
>JAJYWG010000519.1:2093-13596 GCA_021791615.1 Actinomycetes bacterium | reverse complement strand
AAAACGTGAAGACCTCATGCGGTGGAGGTGACATTGCATCCTCATAGAGCTTGGGGCCTCTGCCGCAGTGAAGTTCGTGCGAGCCGGGCCTGCATAATGCAGCCGCCAGGGCACTGACCTGCTCTTTCTCGCACGGATTCGAGCCGTCCACCGAGAATGCATCGTAGAGATCGAACCTCGGCGTGCTTGATAGGGCCATCCTGTGGGTTGACGGCGCTGATGCTGACCCTCGCCCAAAAACGTTGGTCTTTGAACTGACCAAGCTCACGTAGGACTCCCCAGAGCCAGCGAGCGCCCACTGGCAAGCCGGTCCCCGATGGGAACTCCTCCGGGACGAGAGCGACGTGGGCCGACCTACCCCACGGCAGGAGACGCCAACGACTTGAGCAACAGCGTGAGCTTGTCGTCCGTTTGGGATCCGCTCAGCCTTACCTGCGCTCGGTTCGAAAGAGAGGAACGGCGAGCACGGCGGCTACGAGCGCTCCCGCTCCGAACGCTCCGAGCGCGCCGGTGAATCCCCAGCCCAGGGCAGCCTGGAAGATCAGGCTGCCGAGCCCGAACCCGACGAAGAGGGTGAACACATTGAATCCCATGGCTTGGCCGCGATTGACGGGAAGGGCGGTGACGATCCCCCCGAGGAGGGGCTGGGTGAGGTCGTAGCCGAGCGAGAGCAGCGTGACCAGCACGGCGGCCGCGACCAGCGGTACTGGCGCGGCGAGGCCGAGCGCGCAGATGGCGCCAATGGCCACCCCGAGGGGGATGAGACGGGCTCGGCCGTAGCGGTCGGCGGTGGTGCCGATGAGCGGTCCGAGGACGAAGCCGGGGACGCCGTAGCCGAGCAGCGCAAGCCCGATCCCGGTCGGGCCGAGCCCGAAGCGTTGGTGGAGGTACAGGCCCAGCCACGTGTACACCCCGGAGTGCAGGACGGCATTGATCAGGACGTAGGCGTAGGTTCGCCGGGCCCGTGCTTGGCCGAGCAGCGAGGCGTAACCACGGGCGACCGTTCGCAGCGGTGCCGCCTCGGCCGGCCGAGGGAGCCTTGGGATCGCCCGGGTCGACATCCCGGCGGCACCGAGGGCGGTGGCGAGAATGGCGATGGTCACGAACAGGCCCTGCCAGCCGATGACCGGCTCGGCGAGCGCGCCGCCGGTCGAGCCGACGGCGATCCCGCCGGCCATGGCGCCGAACAGCCAGCCGAGCGCCCGTCCTCGCCGCTCGAAAGGCACCAGGTCACCGATGAGGGCCAGGCTGATCGGGACCACGCCACTGGCGCCCACACCGGTAGCGACCCGCCACCACACGAACGCCGCTCCGCTCGACGCGAACACGGTGGCTGCGGTCAGGAAGATGAACAGCACCAGCGACCCAAAGATCACGGTGCGCCGCCCGATGCGGTCCGACAGCGGACCCCAGACCAGCGTCATCACGCCATAAGGGACGAGGTAGGCGGGCACGGCTAGCCCGACCACCGACGTGGTCGAGTGGAATACCTGGGCGAGACGGGGGATGAGGGGGGCCACCATGAACGCTTGGGCGAAGACCAAGAACGCCGCCGAGCACAGCACCGGGAGCATCCATCGCGGCGCCACAGACGCTGTGTCACCTCCCGGAGAATCGGGGAGTTGCTGCACCGGGGACATCAGTGCCGGTGCCCAAGGTGGCAGGCCACAGGCATCGCGGTTCATGACCTCCTTGCAGGTGTGGACATGGCTGCCGCGTGCTCGATGACGGTGCAGTAGCAGGCGTCCTCGCTGGGAAGACTGTCTGCTTGGGCTTTGAGGTCCACCAGCTCGGCCCGGAGGTCCTGTAGCTCGGTGATGCGCCGGTCCAGGTCGTCTACTTGGCGCCCCAGCACTCCGAGCACATAGGTACACGGCCGGTCGCCTTGTTCGCGGAAGGCCAGGATCTCGGCCACCTCGGCCAGGGTGAACCCCAGACGCCGTGCGGTCTTCACGAAGACCAGACGGTCGATGTCGACGTCTGCGTATTCCCGGTATCCGGCCGGGGTGCGCTCGGGGACAGGGAGGAGCCCGATGTCCTCGTAGTAGCGGATGGTTTTGGGGTTGACCCCGACGGCGTCGGCCATCTGGCCGATCCTCACGCCGCGACCTCGGCTACGGGCGCCCTCTCCGGTTCGGGCTCGTGGTGGCGCCCGACGCTGCGCACGGCATCGAAGAGCAGGGCCGGGCGCCCCCACAGCGAGTTGGCGAAGATGGCGGTGACGCTTATGGCCATGGCAGCCATGGCCCACACGGGGTAGAGCAGGCCGGTGGCAGCCAGGGGGATGCCGATCCCGTTGAACGCGAAGGCGAGCGCGACGTTCTGGCGGGTCTTGCGGTATGAGCGGGAGGAGATCTCCCGGGCGACGAGCACCGAGGTCAGCCGGTCGGACATGATGATGATGTCGGCCGACTCCGTGGCGATGTCGGTACCACCTCCCATGGCTACCCCGACATTGGCTTGCATGAGGGCGGGAGCGTCGTTGATCCCGTCGCCCACCATGGCCACACTGGTGGTTCGTTGCAGGTCCCGGACGATGTCGGCCTTGTCTTTGGGGAGCACACCGGCGTGCACGGTCTCGATGCCGACCTGGGCGGCCACCCGGGCCGCGGCCCGTGGGTTGTCCCCGGTGACCAGCACTGGCTCCAGACCCGCCCGGCGGATGGCAGCGATGGCTTCAGCGGCATCGGGGCGGAGCTCGTCACCGAGGGCCAACGCGCCGATCAGGACCCTGCCGGCGCCCACCGCGACCACGGTTCGCCCGGCATCTTCAAGGGCCTCCATGCGCTCAGTCAGCGGCCCGGCGTCGATGCCGTGGGCTTCGAGGAACGACGGGCGGCCGACCACCACCCGGCGGTCACCGACGCGGGCAACGACGCCCTGGCCGGTCACCGACTCGAAGTCATCGGCGGTGGGCACCCGCAGTCCCCGGTCCAAGGCGGCGTCGACCACCGCCCGGGCCAACGGGTGCTCGGAGGACGCCTCGGCGGCAGCAGCGAGAACAACCACCTCCTCGTCGTCGGCTCCACCAGCGGTCAGGACCTCGCGGAGGGCGGGGCGGCCCTCGGTGAGGGTGCCGGTCTTGTCCAACACGACGATGCCGACCTGGCGGAACGCCTGGAACGCCTCGCCGGTGCGCATGATGATCCCCTGGTCGGCGGCCTCGCCCGCGCCGCGGACGATGGAGAGCGGTGCGGCGATGCCCACCGCGCACGGATAGCCCATGACGAGCACCGACAGGGCGGCGAAGACGGCCCGCTCCACGTCGACGACACCGGTCACCGCCCAGCTCCCCACCAGCCAGGCGACCAGGGCCAGCACCGAGACCGACAGCACAGCCGGGGTGTAGACCGCCAAGATCCGGTCGACGAGGTGCAAGATGCCCGGCTTGAGGGCACGGGCGTCCTCAACGGAGCGCACCACCTGGGCGAGGAACGATTCGTCACCCACCGCGGACACCTGCACGACCAAGGTCCCGGTGGTGTTGATCGAGCCACCGATGACGGTGTCCCCGGCGACCACGTCCACCGGGACGGGCTCACCGGTGACGAGGGACTGGTCGACGCTGGAGTGACCCTCCACGACCACCCCGTCGACCGCGACCCGTTCGCCGGGCCGCACTCGGACCGCGTCGCCCACGACCACCTCCGACAGTGCCACCTCGGACTCGGCCCCGGCGCGGACCACCCGGGCGGTGTCGGGCTGGAGGTCCAACAGGGCCTTGACGGCTTGGGAGCTGCGGGTCTTGACCAGCAGCGACAGCCATTCGGAGAAGATGTGGTAGTTGACCACCAGCACCGCCACCGCGAAGAAGGCCGCCGTCGGGAACCCGTGGTAGCGGGCGGCCAGGCCCACGACGCCCCCGGCGAGGCCGGCGAAGGCACCGGCTTCGAGCATCACGTGCTGGTTCAAGATGCCCCGGCGCAACGACTGGGCAGCCATGGAGGCGATGTGCGCGGCGAGGCCGAAGACGACGGACAACGCCATCGCCCCCACCAGATAGGGGATGGCCCCGGTCACGGCGCCCGTGGCATTGGCCGCCAGGGCGACCCCTCCGACCGCGGCCAGCGCGGCGATGCCGCCGAGGGCCAGGCCGCGGCCTTGGCCTCGCAGCACCAGGTAGCCGGCGCCCAGCAGGAACGCCCCCACGACGACTGGGATGGCGTAGGCGAGGGGGTGGGCCAGGTTCACGATCAGAGCGATCGCCACCAGGCTGGCGCCGATCGCGCCGTAGAGGCGGCGACCCTCTTTGACGAGGGCCGCCTCTTCTTCTTCGAAGGGGCGGGTCTTGCGCGGGTCCCAGATGGTGTAGCCGATGTCGCGCAGCGTGGCGACGAGGGTCTCGGGGCGCACCCGGTCCGGGTCGTAGTCGACCAGCGCCTGCTCGTGAGTCAAGCTGACCGCCACCTTGTCCACGCCGTCCTGGCGGCCGAGAGCCCGCTCGATGGTCCCGGTGCACAACGAGCAGTGCAGCCCGCCGATCTTGGCCCGGAACCTCGCCCCGCCCCCGGGCAGTGCCTCGGCCCAGTACCCGACGTCGGGTTCGGTCCTTGGCTCCTTCTCCGGAGCGACGGCCGGCATCACGTCACCTCGAAGCCGGCGGCGGTGATACCGGCGCGCACCGCGGCCTCGGTATCTCCCGAGTCCACGACCACCTTGACCTGGTTCGTGGCGTGATCGGCGGAGACCCGACGCACCCCGCCCAGCTTGGCGACGGTCCGCTCGACGCGCTCCTCGCACGCCCCACAGTCCATGCCGGTAACGGTCAACACGAGCTCCTCCATGGCATCCACCTCACGTTCTGACGACCGAACCCAGGGTATGGCTTCCAGTAGCTGGAAGGTCAAGGGATGTTCGGGAAGGGCTGGCCATGAGCCGGGGGCGGGCCACAGCCTCCAAGACCCCAGGGAGGTTCGGCGCGATGCGACCCGGCGCCGGGTCACCACGCCGCCAGTTCATGGGATGGGAAGGCCCCAAAGCCGCGTCGCCCGCTGTCGACCAACCGTCCCGGGTTCTTCCAACCGCCCTGGCGCCTTCGCATCCATACCCGCGACCTGAACCTGACCGCGCCACCCGGTCGGGGGGTCGGAGGATCTCAGAGCACGTAGTAGGCACGCCCAGCTGCCCGCACTTTTCCACAGGTAGCCGGGGTCGTTTACCGAATGTTCATCTGTCGTTTCCTCAGAGAACACCCGGCGATCACGTTGGGGTTACCCGCTCCCGTCATCCTGGTGTCGTATCAGCGAAGGCTGATGACGTAAGCGCCCGTCGATGTGTGAGGACGGGGGAGGGAGTGCCGACCGTGACCGAGAACGCAGCGTCGATCACCGACCTGTATCGACCGCTCGACGAGGCCGAGGTGGGCCGCAAGCACTGGCTCACGGTGCTCACCGCCGGCATGGGTTTCTTCACCGACGCCTATGACCTGTTCATCATCGGCACGGTCACCGTCATCCTGACCCCGATCTTCCGCTTGAACACGAACCAGATCTCGCTGCTCAACTCCATCTCGCTATTGGCGTCGGTGCTCGGGGCGCTCACCTTCGGCAAGCTGATGGACCGCCTCGGACGCAAGAAGGTCTACGGCTTGGAAGTGGCCCTGCTGGCGGTGGGCGCCATCCTCACCGCCTTCTCGTGGAACTTCACGTCGCTGTTCATCTTCCGGATCCTGGTCGGCATCGGGGTGGGCGGCGACTACGCCACGTCGGCCGTGATCACGTCCGAGTACGCCAACAAGAAGTCGCGGGGGCGCCTGGTGGGCACGGTGTTCGCCATGCAGGGCTTCGGCCTGATGGCCGGACCGGCCATCGCTGCCATCTTCCTCGGAGCAGGGGTGCCCAACGGGATCGCCTGGCGGCTGATGCTCGGCCTCGGGGCTGTTCCCGCCCTGTCGGTGGTCTACCTGCGCCGCAAGATCCGAGAGACCCCCCGGTACACCTTGAGCGTCCGCGGCGACGTGGCGGAGACGACCAAGACGGTCGAGTGGGTGACCGGCGAGGTCTCGGCGGCCAACGGCCAGGCGACAACCGGCAACGGGCATCGCCCCGCACCAGTCGCGGCGACCTCCGACCTGCGGAAGCGCCTGACCTCCAAACCGTATCTGCTGCGTCTCATCGGCACGGCGGGGAGTTGGTTCTTGATGGACATCGCCTTCTATGGCAACTCGGTCTCCAGCCCACTGATCTTGAAGCAGCTCCAGCCCCGCGGGAGCCTGCTCTCCCACACCCTCATCTCGCTCGCCATCTTCACCGTGGCCGCGGTCCCGGGATACTGGGTGGCGGTCTGGTTGATGGACCGCCTGGGGCGCAAGCGGATCCAGTGGCAGGGGTTTCTCGTCATGGCCCTGGCCTTCGGAGGCATCTGGCTGATCCCCGGTGCCGTGAAGAACACCGCCCTGTTCCTTGGCCTGTTTGCCATCAGCTACTTCTTCATCGAGTTCGGCCCCAACGAGACCACCTTCGTGTTCCCCTCGGAGATCTTCCCCACCTCCATCCGGGGCATGGGTGACGGCATATCGGCGGCAGGCGGGAAGTTCGGGGCCTTCCTCGGGGCACTCTTCGTACCTCATCTCCTCAAATCGGTCGGGATCAGCGGAGTCATGGGCATGATGGCTGCGGTCTCCGCAGTCGGCATCCTCCTGACCCTGGTCGCCCTACCCGAACCCAAGGGCCAGACCCTCGAGGAGGCCTCGGCCGAGATCGAACCGGCCGGTGTCCCGGCGGCTGCGGCGGTGTGATCTGGCGATGACCACCGTGTCTGTGGCACAAGACAGATCCGAGGCTGACTTTGGAGGCGTCGACCTCCCTGATCCGCCGGTGTTGCGGGTCAGGGAGGTCGAGTTGAACCTCGCCGCCCACCTGGTCACCGTCGCCCGAGGGCGTCCGGTTCCTCTTACGCCCAAGGAGCTCGGCATTCTGGCGGTGCTCATGCACTGCGCGGGTCGGATCGTCAGCCAAGACGAGCTGATCGAACGGGTATGGGGACCAGAGGGCGCCCCGGCGAAAAGCATTTCGGTCTACATGGTTCGCTTGCGTCGACGCTTGGAGGTCGATCCTCACCACCCCCGCTATATCCGCTCGGTGCGGGGTTACGGCTACATCGTCGACCTCTGATATTCGCCGCCACGAAAGGCCCAACCAATGTTGACGACGATCGATCTTCACGATTCAGTCCGGGTGCTGGCCGACCCGCTCCGGGCCCGGATCGTGGCCCTGCTGGCCGAGGCGACCATGTGCACCTGTCACCTGGTCGAGGAGACCGGGGCCGGGCAGACCACGGTGTCGCACCACCTACGGGTGCTGCGCGACGCCGGATGGGTCGACACCGAGCCGTGCGGCCGGTTCACCTACTACCGGCTACGCCCCGAGCCGCTCGCCGCGCTCGCCAACGAACTGAGCGCGCTGGCCCGCTCTGCGTCGGGGGCAGCCGACCGGCGCCGGCCTTGCTGAGGGGACCGGACGTCAACTTCGAGCCCGAAGTTCACAAATGGTTTCATCGGTTAGGGTTCTCCATCTAACCGGAGGAGCCCTGGTGAGCGGGCCGGTCTCTGCTCACATTTCCTGGACGACTCCGCCAAAGTGGAGAACCCGTTCATCGGTTACCCAAGGTGGCCGCTCAGCCGCCGAGGGCCTGGCGGATGGCGGCGAGGCGGTCGGGGGCGAGACGCCACCAGGTCCAGCGACCTCGCTTTTCGCCGACGAGAAGGCCGACGTCGGCCAGGACCTTGGTGTGGTGCGAGATGGTGGGCTGGCTCTTGGCCAGGGGGCTTTCGAGGTCGCACGAGCAGACCTCGGAGCGGGAGGCAACCAACGAGAGCAGGCGGAGCCTCACCGGGTCCGCGAGCGCTGCCAGGACCCGAGCCATCTCGTGGGCGTCATCGTCGCTGAGCGGGGCGTCGACCAGCGATGCGCAGCAGAGCCGCTCGTCGCTCGGCTGGGAGCACATGACGCCACGGGCCATCCCACACTCCTCTCAACTGATTGACAGACATCGATATAGAGTGGATACTGGTATCGACAGAGATGAATCTATCAGGAGGACGTGAACCGTGTCCCGTGTGCAGCTGGCATTGAATGTGGCCGACCTCGACGAGGCGATCAGCTTCTACTCGAAGTTGTTCGCCACCGAGCCGGCGAAGGTTCGCCCCGGCTATGCCAACTTCGCGGTGGTCGATCCGCCGCTCAAGCTCGTCCTGATCGAAGATGCGAACCAGACTCCGGGAACCTTGAACCACCTGGGTGTCGAGGTCCCGAGCACCAAGGAGGTCTCCGCCGCTCAGAAGCGCCTGGCCGCGGCCGGGCTTGCAACGGCGACCGAAGAGCAGACGGCGTGCTGCTACGCGGTGCAGGACAAGGTGTGGGTCGACGGCCCCGGCGGCGAGCCGTGGGAGATCTACACCGTGCTGGCCGACACCGACATGCCTGCCGGGCGCTTGCGCTCGGCGGCGCCGGGCGAGGCGGCGTGCTGCGCCACCCGCCCGGATCTGGCCCCGGCCGCGGCCACTGGGGGCGGCTCGTGCGGCTGAGCGGATCGCTCGATGCTGGAGGCCCGGTGAGCGACGTGGTCAGCGAGCGGCCGGCCATCCCAGCAGACCCAGAAGCGCCGGTCGTCGCCCGGCTGTCATTCCTCGATCGTTTCCTGCCGATATGGATCATCGCCGCCATGGCCGTCGGGATCGGCCTCGGCCGGGCGATCCCGAGCCTGAACCGGCACCTCAATGCCATCCAGGTCACCCAGGGGACGTCGCTGCCGATCTTCGTCGGCCTGCTGGTGATGATGTACCCGGTGCTGGCGAAGGTCCGCTACAGCCAACTCGGCTCGGTCAGCCGGGACCGGCGCATGCTGGTCTCGTCGCTGGTGCTGAACTGGGTGGTGGGTCCGGCGGTCATGTTCGCTCTGGCGTGGCTGCTGCTGCCCGATCAGCCGACGTACCGGACCGGGCTGATCATCGTCGGCCTGGCCCGCTGCATCGCCATGGTGTTGATCTGGAACGACCTGTCCTGCGGCGACCGCGAGGCCGCTGCGGTTCTCGTGGCCATCAACTCGCTGTTCCAGATCGTCGCCTTCTCCTTCCTCGGCTACTTCTACTTGCAGGTCCTCCCCGGTTGGCTGGGCTTGTCCACCGTCGGCCTGCACCTGTCGATCGGTCGCATCGCCGAGACCGTCGCCATCTTTTTGGGCGTCCCGCTCGTCGCCGGCTTCCTGACCCGAACCATCGGCGAGCGGGCCCGGGGGCGGGACTGGTACGAGGAAACGCTGCTGCCTCGTCTCGGGCCCTTCGCTCTCTACGGGTTGCTCTACACCATCGTCATCCTCTTCGCCCTCCAGGGCCACACCATCACCGCACGGCCCGTCGACGTGGTCCGGATCGCCCTGCCGCTGCTGGCCTACTTCGCCGTCATGTGGTTCGGGGCGTTCGCCCTCGGTCGGGCGATCGGGCTGCCCTACGAGCGGACCGCCACCTTGGCGTTCACCGCCGCAGGCAACAACTTCGAGCTGGCCATCGCGGTGTGTATCGGCGTGTTCGGCGTGACCAGTGGCGAAGCGCTGGCCGGCGTCGTCGGCCCCCTCATCGAGGTTCCCGTCCTGGTCGCCCTCGTCTACGTCGCCCTGTGGGCTCGGCGCCGCTTCTACCCAACTCCGGAGCTGACATGACCGACCTGCCTGAAGTGCTCTTCGTCTGCATCCACAACGCCGGCCGCTCCCAGATGGCCGCCGCCCTTCTCGACCATCACGCCGCCGGCCGGGTCCGTGTGCGTTCGGCCGGGTCCGAACCGGCCGACACCCTCAACCCAGCGGTCGTGGCGGCGATGGCCGAAGTTGGTCTCGATATCAGCCACGAATACCCCAAACCCCTCACGACCGAAGCCGGCCAAACAGCCGACGTCATCGTCACCATGGGCT
The DNA here is from genome assembly GCA_021791615.1 of Actinomycetes bacterium. Next base: position 3,693 of record JAJYWG010000519.1, on the reverse strand, counting down.
GCGGCGACACTTGTCCCGTCTACCCCGGCAAGCGGTATCTCGACTGGCAGCTCCCCGACCCCGCCGGCCAACCCATTGAGACTGTCCGGGCCGTGCGCGACGCCATCGACCGGCGCGTCGTGAAGCTCCTCGATGACCTGCTCAACCAATCCCACGCCGAAGCATCGCCGACGCCGCGGAGCTGACGGCTGGCATCCCGCAGACGACTGTGATTGACCGGCCGACGCCGCGGTTCCACCGTAGGTCACAGACCCGGATCCGGTTTCGTAACCGTAACGCCGTGTCCGAATTTCAACCGCTTGTCAGCACCTCGCCGTGTCCTTGCCGTGGTTCATCAGCCACGCTTCGAGGCTGGTCGTGGTGATCTCACACGTCCGCCGGCCCGGCAGCTCTTCGAGGACCCCTGCCCGGATGAGGTCGACCACGGCCCGTCGGCCAAGGCCGGTGAAGCGCAGGACTTCGGCGAAGGGCACCGCGGCCACCGGCCGGGCCTTGTGTCGCTTGGCCTCGGTGCGGGCGAGCCAGCAGGCCTGTACCGAGGCGCGAGTGACGAACCGGGCGCCGCTGGTGTCGGTCTCGGGATCAAGCTCCAGGTCGCCACCGAGGGCGAGGAGCCGCACGGTGGTGAAGGTGAGCTTGAGCTGGCGGGCCGCGGTCGGCAGCTTCATGGAGCGTTGGTGCAGGGCGCGGACGCGTTCGTGTTCGGCCCGCAGGGCATCTGCCTGTTCGTCGGTGAGGGTGAACTCCCGGCTGGTGGGGTGCTGGTCGATGGCGAGGCCGAGGTGGCGCATGCTGCGGTACAGCTCGTCGTAGCGCACGCCGAGCTGCTCAGCCAGGTCCGGGAACCGGATCTTGCTGGTGAGGTGGTCCCGATGGGACCACACATCACTGAGACGGCACCAGCGGCGAGGTACGCCACTCGCGTCGGGCGCGACGATGCTGGGCAGCGTGCCGTCGCGCATCCACCGCCGGGCCGTGGTGGATGCGATGCCCAACTCGTCGCCAACCCGGGCGGCGTCGCACAGCGGGTCGTCCTCCCCACCGGGTTCGACCTGCCAGCCTGCTTCGGCCAGAGTTCCACACACGTGGTCGGCGCGAGCGAAGATCAGGTTGGCTCTCCCCCATTGGATGCCCCGGGTGGTCGGGGTGAGAAGCGTGGCGATGCTGGTGGCGATGTTGTCGTCGAGCAGGGCGGCGACCTTGGCCAGCGGTATGACGTCGGGGTGGTCAAGAGTGTAGATCCGCCCGAAGACGTCCTCCCCGGCCCGATGGCCCATGAACCGGCGCCGTACCGTGTCCTCGATCCCCGCCGTCCAGGCCAAATCGGTGGCGCAGCTCTTGCGCAACAGGTGGGACGAGACCCGGAACCCGAGGTCGTTGGTGCCGAGATCCTCGTCGCTGGTGGCATCAGCCAGCGCCTTTTGGTAGCCGAGCTGCCCGCCCTGCTCGCCCGCGTGGATGCCGGGCACCAGCCGGGCGGCCGGATCGACGGCACCGGTGTCGGGGTCGGTGTGGAACGCTTCGATCGCCACCCGGAGCAGCTCCATCATCTTGGTCGGGACGACGAGCACCCGAGATCCCGCGGCGGTTTTCGCCGTCG
>JAJYWG010000519.1:0-2083 GCA_021791615.1 Actinomycetes bacterium | reverse complement strand
GGTTTGCGGGCCACGGCGACAATGGCGCCGGTGTCGTCGCGCACGGAGAAGGTCCGCCCACCTTGGCCCTGGATGGCCAACATGCCGGTCTCGCCGAGATCGACGATGTCGCCGACGAGCAGTCCGAAGGCCTCGGAGATTCGCAGGCCCATGATCCGCTGCAACCAGAACACCATCTGGTGGACAGCGTGGAGGTGCGAGGCGATGCGGGCACACTCGACCAGGCTGAGGGGACGAGGCTGACTGCTGGGCCGACGGTTGCGGGCGGCGGCGGCGTCGGGGAGCGGCGCTTCGAGCCCCTCGGTCGGATCGAACCCGGCCGGGAAGATCCCGTTGGCCCGGGCGAAGGCGAGGACTCGGCGCAGGATCCACAGGGCGTCGGACACGTAGCGCTTCGACAGCCCGGTCGGCTGTTTGACCTTGGGCTCGTTGGCATGCTTGAGGGCCCGGGCGGGTACGCGGATGTTCCCCTGGGCGTTGCGGTAGGCGCCGGGGAGCTGGCCGTCGCGCCACCGGCGCCGCATGGTCGGAAGGCTCAGTCCGCAGAGGCGGGCGGCCTCCGCCAGGCCCACCTCCCCGGTACCGCTGTCAGGGCTTCCCGGTCGCTCCGGCCCACCGCCCCGAGCGGAGCCCGGGGTCCCGTCGTTGGTACGCCCGACGAGGTGCAGGAGCCATTCGTGGGCCATGAAGTAGGTCACATCAGCGATGGTCGCGGTCCGGGGGGCGAACCAGGGGACGAGATAGGCATCGACGATGCGCCGGACCCGCTCGGCTCGCTCGGGGCCGCCCCGGCGCAGATCCTCGTAGGCGGCGGCCATCCAGGCGTTGGCGACCGACGCGATGTCGGGGCTGATCTTGGGCGGCGTCGTCTCGCCGGCCCGTCTGGCATCGGACGTAGATCTCTCGGCCCGGGGTCGAACCGGGTCGGGGATGGCTCGGTCGGCCTCCACGGCGGCGACGGCTTGGGCGAGCCACGCTCGGGCTTCGCGCTCGGTGGTGAAGCGCTCCTCGCGTCGTCGGGGGGCTCCCTTGGCTTCGGGAAGGCTGGCACACCACCGACCTTCGCGGTGCCGGATCGACCCGGTGAGCGGCCGGCTCATCAGCTCGCCGCTCTCCGACCGAGCGTGTCGACCGTCAGCTGGCGCAGGAAGGCCAGCTCGTCGTCTTGGCGGGCCACCAGGTCTTCCAGGGCGGCGATCCGCGCCTGGGCTCGGGCCAGCTCCATGCTGGCCGGCTTCATCCCCCCGTTGACGCGGGAAGCTCGGGGGACGACTCGGTCCTTGGCTGCCTCGTCGCATAGGCCGGCGGCGACCAGGTCGTCAATCGGCACCGTCCAGGTATGGCCGTCGAGGCTGGCATGAGGGAAGCGGCCGGCGTGGCGGGCCCGGATGATGGTGTCCTTGCTGCAGCCGGCGAGTTCCGCGGCCTCCCGCTGGGTGACGAAGCGCTCTCTCTCCTCGTCGGCCACGCCGTGGTGAGCACGCCCCGGGACGGTCGCGGGTTGGCTCACGACCGGCTCCCCTCGGTGCTGATGGTCCTCGTCACGGTCGGCGGTGTCACGGTCGGCGGTGTCATGGTCGGCTGTTCGGCTCCCGGTGGGCGGGTTCGGCGATGGTGGTCGACTGGAGGAGGCCACAACCACCCCAACAAGTCAAGGCCACCACCTGGCCCGCATGCCGAAGTCGGCGAGGGGTCTCGATGGACCTTCATGCTGCCAACCTCGCCGGCTCGGCCGGCTGTGACGACGGTTCGGGGCACGTGGCCTCTGACCGCAGCACCTTCAGATTCGCTGAACCCACGGAGGTTCCCGGGGCTCTGAACACCAGGAGGTCCTCGTGGGCGACGACCAGCCGGGGCACCCCTCGGGCTCGGGCCTTGCGGACCGCCTCGAGGGCGAAAAAGGACGATCGGGAGATGAGCTGGTCGCCTCGGAGCCCGGCGAGGAGCGCGACGTTGCGCTCGTAGAGGACGAGCCCGGCCTCCTCGCCCACTCGGACGAGGGCACCCGGCAGGTCGACGAGTTGGCCGTCGTGCCACCACGGCCGCACCGTCATGGCGACCACCCCGGCGGGTCGAAGCAGCT
>JAJYWG010000027.1 GCA_021791615.1 Actinomycetes bacterium | reverse complement strand
CCGCCGTAGTCGGCCACGCCTGGATGCACTACGGCGACCGGGGCTCGCGCACGCCCGGTCGACGGCCGTGACAACGCTGAGCGGATATGACCCGCCAGATAGGCGCGTCACACCCCTATGGCACGATGACGACAGCTCGAAACGTGAAGTGGGTCCCACGTAAAACGTGAAGACCTCCTGGTGGGGCTGGCAGGGATCGAACCTGCGACCGAGGGATTATGAGTCCCCTGCTCTGACCACTGAGCTACAGCCCCCGTGCACGCGTCGGCGACGGCGTCGGCGACGAGCGCGACCGCCAGGGTACGCGGAGATGGCGGCACCCGCCGCTGACTGGCACCCGCGCATTGCAAACCGCGCACCTGTGGAGTCCAGAATCCCGCGAGCAGGCGACATGCAGCCGGTTGGCTCGTGGACTAAGTTGCCCCCGCGAACTTTGCCCGCACGTCCGCTGGACTGGACGGGCCCAGCACAACCACAACCCGGCCGCTGCCGAGCGGACCGAGCCCAAGGGGGGACCATGGCCCGCAGATCTCTCAGGACCAGCTTCGGACGGGGGGCGGCCGCCGCCCTCTTCGCCGGTGCGCTCGCCAGCGCGGCCATGGTGGCCCCATCACCTGCAGGCGCCACGGGACCGGCGCGGTCCAACACTGCGATGACCAAGACGATCGAGGTGCCCAACCTCCGCCAGCCGTCGGCGGGCGGCTACTGGGAGATCGCGTCAGACGGCGGGATCTTCAGCTTCGGGGCAGCCCAGTTCGCCGGCTCGATGGGCGGCCAGCCGCTCAACAAGCCGGTCGTGGGCGGCGCCGCGACGCCGTCGAGCAACGGGTACTGGGAAGTGGCGTCTGACGGCGGGATCTTCAGCTTTGGTACAGCACCGTTCGAGGGCTCGATGGGTGGCCGGCCGCTCAACGCGCCCATCGTGGGCATGGCTCCGACGCCCACAGGCCAGGGCTACTGGGAGGTGGCCGCCGATGGTGGGATCTTCAGCTTTGGCGCCGCCGGCTTCCGCGGCTCGATGGGCGGCAAGCCGCTCAACAAGCCGGTGGTCGGCATGGCCGCCACCCCGACCGGCAATGGCTACTGGGAGGTGGCGAGCGACGGAGGGATCTTCAACTTCGGGGACGCGCCGTTCCAGGGGTCGATGGGTGGCCAGCCGCTCAACGCCCCGATCGTGGGCATGGCCGCCACCCCGACAGGCAGTGGCTACTGGGAGGTGGCCTCTGACGGGGGGATCTTCTCGTTCGGTGCTGCACAGTTCTATGGGTCGATGGGCGGCAAGCCGCTCAACGCGCCGATCGTGGGCATGGCCGCCACCCCGACAGGCGGTGGCTACACCCTCGTGGCCGCCGACGGCGGGACCTTCAACTTCGGCGCTGCCAAGTTCTACGGGTCGATGGGCGGCAAGCCGCTCAACAAGCCGATCGTCGGCATGGCGATGGTCGGGCCGACCACCGGAGGCCAGGTGCTCCTGGTCGGCACATACGACGGCCACGAGGGCCAGTACCAGACAATCCAGAAAGCGGTGAACGCCGCGCAGCCCGGTGATTGGATCCTCATCGCTCCCGGGGACTACAAAGCCAACGCGACACTCGCGACACCGCCGTCGAAGACGCAGGAGAACGAAGGCTGGTACGGCGGCGTCACAATCACCACCCCGGACCTGCACATCCGGGGCATGACACGCAGCAAGACCATCGTGGACGGCACCAAGCCCGGGACGCCCGCGTGCACAAGCAAGCCCACAGCCCAGGAGCTGGGCGCCACAGTCACAGGCTCGAAGGTGGGACGCAACGGCATCTTGGTGTGGCAAGCCGACAACGTCACCATCCAGAACCTCACCGTGTGCAACTTCTTGAACGTGAAGGGCAACGGCGGCAACGAGATCTGGTGGAACGGAGGGGAAGGCTCGGGCACCATCGGCCTCGCCGGCTACTCGGGCAGCTACCTGACTGCGACCTCGACGTTCGACGGCACAGTGGGAGGTCAGACGACCTACGGCAACTACGGCATCTTCGCCTCCACCTCGGCTGGCCCCGGTGTCTGGGACCAGATCTACGCCAACAACTTCGACGACTCGGGCATGTACGTGGGCGCCTGCCAGCAGGCCTGCGACGCCTGGATCCACAACGCGTGGATGGAGAACAGCGCCCTCGGCTACTCGGGGACGAACTCGGGAGGGATCTTCGTGATCGACCACTCGCAGTTCGACAACAACGAGGACGGATTCGACACCAACACCCAGAGCGTGGGTGACCCGCCGCCACCGCAGAACGGCACGTGCCCTGACGGAGGCGTGAGCGCGTTCACCCACACCACATCGTGCTGGGTGTTCATGGACAACTACGACCACAACAACAACAACCCCACAGCACCCGGCTTCGGTGCCGTGGCCCAGCCCACCGGCACCGGCATGACCGTGTCGGGGGCGACCCACGACACGGTGATGGACAACACCTTCGCTACAAACGGCGCGTGGGGCACCTTGATCGTCCCCTACCCCGACACCTCGCCGGGCGGTCCGGGAGTCTGCACAGGCTCAGGTGGCCACTTGGCCCTCACAGCCTGTGTGTACGACCCCGAAGCAGACGCGCTCGTGGACAACACCTACACCCACGACGGGTTCTTCGGGAACCCCTCCAACGGGGACTTCGGGCAGATCACCTTCTTCGGCACAGAGCCGCAGAACTGCTTCGTGGGCAACGTGAACACAAACGGCACCCCGGCGACCTCGAGCGACCAGCCGACATTGGAGCAGAAGCAGGCGACGTGCGGCCCGCTCAGCAAGGCCTCCACAACCGGCGGTACGCTCGGCACACACACCTCGCTCATCAACCAGGTCCTGTGCGACACCGGCTTCGCGTCCTTCTTCGGGCAGACCTGCACATCGACGGACTACAAGTACCCGACCCCGTCCAAGAGCGCTCCGGTGTCCCAGCCGATCCCCTCGACACTGCCCACCATGCCCAACCCGTGCGAGGGCGTGCCCCAGAACGCCTGGTGCCCGGCCGGCAAGCCGACCTGATCCGGTCTCGTCCCCCCCGGCCGCTCGCTCGACGGACCCGGGGGGACGGAGGCGGGCCCCGGACTGGTGACGTGTCAGGCGTGCGATTCTGTGACGTGCCAGTGATGCCCGACCGTGACCTGCCGTGCGGGTTGACCGGCGGATCGGCGGGCGGCCGGTAGGCTCGCCTGGGTGTACGACGTGACCCCCGGCCCGATCGACTTTGATGCCCTGAGCGAGCGTACGGTCGGCGCGGTGCTCGGGATCGAGACGGTCGAGGCCACCCCTGATCGAGTCGTTCTCCGGCTGCCGGTCACCTGGAAGGTCCACCAGCCCTATGGGATCCTCCATGGTGGGGTCTCGGCCCTGCTGGCCGAATCAGCAGCCAGCTACGGGGGGGCGCTCTCGGTCCCCCCGGGGAAGCTCGTGGTGGGGATCGAGCTGAACGCCAGCCACCTGCGGCCGATGCGCGAGGGCGTGCTGACCGCCACCGCAACCCCGGTCCGTAAAGGGCGCACCGTCCAGGTCTGGGAGATCGCCCTCGTCGGCGACGACGGCCGGGCTGTGTGCCGGGCCCGCTGCACCCTCGCAGTCGTCGACGCCGTCGCCCCCTGACTGTGTCGGCTGGCCCTGTCGGCTGACCACTGTCGGCGGCCGCCAACTCGACCTCGGCTGCGGGACGCGGGCCACCAAGAAGTCGCCCTCGGTGCCACCATTGGCTAGCATGGGCACGTGCCGCCGGTGCGACCGATCGGGGATCAGGGATGACCGGCGTTCCTACCGAGAGAAATATTTTTTCAATGTTCCCAGTATACAGAGGTATTACTATAGGTACGACCAGTGGTAATACTAGTAGTGGGAACCAACTGACGCCTGGAGCGCTGAACGGCGGTTGTCCGCCGGCATCGGCGCCGCCGCGAGCAACGCGGACCCACCATGGGGCATCTCTCCTCTCCCCGGCGGGAGCCTGCCCCAGAAAGGTGCTGCAATGACCAACGCCTCGGTCGCCGTCATCGGGACCGGCATGACCGACATGAGCCGTCGTGACCTCTCCCCCGAGGCGATGCTGCACCAGGCGGTGCACGAAGCACTGCGAGACAGCGGAATCGAGCCGAGCGAGCTCTCGTTGGTGGTCGCCAGCAACGCGATGGGCGGGCGCCTGTGCGACCAAGGATGTGTCCGCGGCCAATCGTGGCTCCGAAAGGCCGGACTGGGGGACGTCCCTGTGGTGAACGTCGACAACTCGTGCGCCGGGGGGGCATCCGCGCTGCATCTCGGCGTCATGGCCACCCGAGCCGAGGGCGGCCCGGTGCTCGTCGTCGGGACCGAGAAGATGTGGACCGGCGACCGGGCCGCCACGTTGGCCGGGATCGAAGATGGGCTCCCTGCCGACTACCGCGCAGACATGCACGCCCGCTCGCGGCCCGAACGGAACCCGTCGGGCAGCATCCTCATGGAGTTGAACGACTTCTGGGCTCGCCAGTACATGGACGAGCGCGGCGGCACGATCGAGCAGGTGGCCGCCGCCGCCGTGAAAGCCCGCTCCAACGCCGCCATGAACCCGTTGGCCCAAGTACAGCGATCGGTGACCCTCGACGAAGTCCTGGGCTCGCCCCGCGTCGCCGGGGTCCTCACTCGCCTCATGTGCAGCTCGTTCACCGACGGCAGCGCTGCAATAGTGCTGGCGGATCCGAGGAGAGCAGGTCCTGGTGCACCACGTATCATCGGTTCCGTGGCACGCTCTGGGAACGGTGAGATCGACTACCACGACCGCTTGGCTCGGACGGCCGCTGCTGCCTGGGAGGAGATGGGCATCGGCCCGAACGAATTCGACATCGTGGAGCTGCACGATGCCACGAGCGCCGAAGAGCTGTACGCACTCGAGTCGCTCGGGATCTTCGAGCACGGTGCCGCCGGTCCGGCAACCTCGACCGGAGCGACCTCGCTTTCGGGCAAAGGTCCGGCAGTGAACCCGAGCGGCGGCCTGGTCGGAAGAGGCCATCCGCTCGGCGCAACGGGGATCGCCCAGGTGATCGAGATCGTGACCCAACTGCGAGAGCGGGCCGGGCCACGCCAGGTCGCCGGCGCGCACCTCGGGGTCGCGGTGAACACGGGTGGCGTGATCGAGGGCGATGCCGCCTACGTGGGGATCCACGCTGTCATGGCCGGAGGCTGACGACGGTGGCCGGCATCAGGGTTCGTGGCTGTGGCATCTCGGTGCCGGACAAGATCGTGACCAACGACGACCTGTCGGCCCGGCTCGATACGAGCGACGCCTGGATCACCGAGCGCACCGGGATCCGCGAGCGCCGGGTGGGGGGCACGACCTCGGGGCTCGCCATCGCCGCCGGACGCCAAGCACTCGACCACGCTGGCATGGCACCATCCGACCTGGACGTCGTGCTGCTCGCCACGACCACGCCAGACGCGATGGTGCCCGGAACGGCGGCCACGGTTCAAGACGCCTTGGGCGTCAGCGGTGGAGCGTTCGACGTCAACGCGGCGTGCTCGGGGTTCGTCTACGGGCTCGTCGTCGGTGCCGGATTGATCGCCGTCGGCGCCGGTCCGGTCCTCCTGATCGGCGCCGACACGCTGAGCCGCATCACCGACTGGGACGACCGCTCCATGGCGGTGCTGGTGGGAGACGGTGCGGGCGCAGTCGTGCTCGAACCCGTCGATGGACCGGGCAACCTGCTGAGCTGGAACCTCAATGCCGATGGCTCGCTTCGCCACCTCCTCAAGTGCGACCACGGTGGCTATCTCACGATGGACGGCAAGGAGATCTTTCGCAAGGCCGTGCGCGTCGTGGTCGAGTCGGCTGCACGAGCGCTCGACGATGCCGGCCTTGATGCATCCGACGTGGATGTCCTCGTTCCGCACCAGGCCAACCTCCGCATCATCCAGGCAGCCTGCCAGCGCCTTGAGATCCCCGAGGAGCGTACGGTGGTCGTTATCGACCGGTACGGGAACACCTCTTCGGCTTCGATCCCCCTGGCCCTCTACGACGGCCTCGGCGACGGTCGGATCACTGCCGGCTCTCGCCTGCTCCTCACCGGTTTCGGAGGAGGGATGACCTGGGCCAGTGCCGTCCTGCGCTGGGGGGACTGAACGCGATGGGATCCGACGCGGTGCTGGTCGTCCTGGCCGCCGGGCGCGCCCGGCGCTACGGAGGCGTCAAACCTCTGGCCCCGATCGGAGTGGGCGGCGAAGCGGTCATCGACCTGCTCGCCGCTGACGCCATCCGAGCCGGGTTCTCCACCCTCGTGCTGGTCGTCGGGCCAGCAACCGGTCCCGCGATCCGCTACCACGTCGAGCGGACTTGGCCGGAGTGGATCGACGTGCGCTTCGCAGTCCAGACACGACCGCTCGGGACCGTGCACGCCGTACTGGCCGCTGCCGGACACCTTCGTGAAGGCGCGGCTTTCGGTGTCGCCAACGCCGACGACTGCTACGGAGTGAACGGGCTCACCCGGCTGGCTGAGCGCCTCCGAGGTCACGGGCGGCCCAATTCGCTCGTGGCGTACCGCCTCCGGAATGCCGTGATCGGTCAATCGCCGGTGTCGAGAGGCATCTGTGAGGTAGACGATACGGGCGCACTGCGGTCGCTCGTCGAGCGCAACCTGGTGCAGCCGACTGCAGACGGGCGCTTCCTCTCCGGCGATGGCACCGAGCCGGCCGAGATCGACGGCGACGTACTCGTGTCGATGAACCTGTGGGGCTTCGGCACCGAGATGCTCGACCTCCTCGGCTCGGCGATGGCGTCGGCGGATGCGAGCGACCGGGACGTTGAGGTGCTGTTACCCCAGGTCGTCGGTCAGGCGCTGGCCGAGGGCACCGTGGTCGGCGAGCTGCCGACCCGATTCGACGTGATCTCCGTCGAGGACCGGTGCATCGGGGTCACCCACCCTGAGGACCTCACCCTCGTCCAGCAGGAGGTGGCCCGTCAGATCGGGCGGGGGGAGCGGGCAGCCGTGCTCTGGCCGGTGGCGATGTGAGCGAGGCACCGCCGAGGATCCGATGACTCGTCCCGCACGCCTGGCCGTCGCCCTCACCGTGAACGGTGCACTGGTGGGTGGCCAGGTGGCGGCCGGGATCGTCGCCCACTCCACCGGTCTGCTCGCCGACGCCGGGCACAACCTCACCGATGTGGCCACCATCACCCTGTCGCTCCTCGCCGTGCGGTGGGCGGCGAGACCACGCAGCTCCGCCCGATCATTCGGGAACCACCGTGGCACCATCCTCGCTGCCCTGGCCAACGCTGCTCTGCTGGCGGTGGTGACCGCGGCCATCGTGGCCGAGAGCGTCGACCGCCTCCTCCATCCGGTCCACGTCGACGGCGGGGTCGTAGTGGTGACGGCCGCGGTGGCGGTGGTCGCCAACGGGTTCGCCGCACTCGCGGTCTACGACCACAGTACCGACCTCAACATGAAGAGCGTGCTCGTCCACATGATGTCGGACGCGGCCGCATCCCTGTGCGTCTTGGCTGCCGGCGTTGCCATCGTGGCCGCTGGCAGCCCGGCCTGGGATCGGGCCGACCCGATCGCCTCACTGGTCATCGCGGCTGTCATCGTGGTACAGGCAGCCCGCCTGCTGCAGGACAGCACCGCAGTCCTCCTCGAGTCCACGCCGTCGGACATCGACTTGACCTCGCTGCGCGGGGCGATGCTGGACGTTCCCGGCGTCGACGACGTACACGATCTCCATGTGTGGAGCCTGTCGAGCGAAGTCCGGGCGCTGTCGGCCCACCTGGTGCTGACCGGCCACCCAAGCTTGGAGACGGCTCAGGGGGTGGGCGTCCTCGTGAAAAGCCGGATCGTCGAACCTTTCGGGATCACCCATACGACTCTGGAGCTCGAGTGTGAGCGATGCGTGGGCGACGAGGACCCGTGCGAAGTGGCTGCCTCGGTCGTAACGCGAGAGAACCCCGAGTAACCTTTCGGCCGAAGCCGTCCAGCTCCTCGGGGCTGCCCCCGCGGCGACCCGTTGCCATCCAGAGCCAGAGCCGTGTCGGACAGCTCCGACTCGGGGCACGAACCGGCGGGCTCCAGGGAAGCCACCGGCCCGTATCACGAGCCTCCATCGCCCGGGCTCATCGCCCCGCCCCGACCGGCAAACCTTGCGGCTCACCTGCCGTCGCTTTCGGTCGGCCTTTCGGCTCCCCTCCGGCGCTGCGGCGGGCCTCAGCGACCCGAACTGATCCAAGCGTGCGCTTCGGCGAGGCAAAGGTCAAGAGGCCTGGGCGAAATCCAGATCTTGTCCCCAAAATTCTCGGCGCTGTCCCCAGACCGGGCTTGGTCGTCCCCAAGACACCACCCGTCCGTCCCCAGGTGTTCCCCACCGAGGTCGTGGCGGGCGGCGAGGGGGTCGGGCGGCGAGGGGGTCGGGCGGCGAGGGGGTCGGGCGGCGAGGGGGGTCGAAGGTCGGTCACGTCATGGGCACGATGTTCCAGCGCTACTCCGGGGTGACGTAGGCGGCATGGATCCCCCCGTCGACCAGAAAGGCCGAAGCGGTGACATACGAGGCGTCGTCCGAGGCCAAGAACGCAGCAGCGGCGGCGATCTCCTCTGGCTCGGCAAACCGTCCCATTGGCACGTGGACCAGCCGGCGGGCGGCTTGTTCGGGGTCCTTGGCGAACAGCTCCCTGAGCAGTGGGGTGTTGACCGGGCCCGGGCAGAGCGCGTTCACCCGGACGCCCTGACGGGCGAACTGCACACCGAGCTCCCGGGACATCGAAAGCACCCCGCCCTTGGAAGCGGTGTAGGCGATCTGGCTGGTCGCAGCCCCCATCGTCGCGACGAACGATGCCGTGTTGACGATTGACCCACCCCCTCGATCGACCAGGTGGGGAATCGCGTACTTGCAGCACAGGTAAACCGAGGTCAGGTTCACCTCCTGGACGCGATGCCAGGCCTGAGGCTCGGTCTCCAGGATGGAACCATCGTCGGGTGGGGCGATCCCGGCGTTGTTGCAGCAGATGTCGAAGCCACCACCGGCCGCGAGGGAGTCGAACAAATGACGCACGGCCTGGGCATCGGTGACGTCGGCCGCCACAAACCTCCCTCCCACGCCGTCGGCCACGATCTCGCCGCCTTCGCGGTTCACGTCGACCACGACCACGTCGGCCCCTTCGGCCTTGAACCGCTCTGCCATCGCGCGGCCGATACCGCTGGCTGCTCCCGTGATGACCGCCACACGGCCCGCCAGACGACCGGTTTCCGGCAGGCGGCTCGCTGCCTGATCGCTCATGTCCCTCCTATCGATCGTGACCATTTCTCGACCCGTCGCAGTACTCGCTCCAGGTGCTGCCCGGACCGGTGCGCCGTCACTGCCCCGGGGCCAGCGAGGAGAAGAACACCGTCTTCTCGTCGGTGAAGGCCAGGGCAGCATCGGGACCGAGCTCGCGCCCGATCCCCGACTGCTTACAGCCGCCGAAGGGAGTCGAGTACCGCACCGACGAGTGCGAATTCACCGAGAGGTTCCCCGTCTCCACGGCTCGGGCGACCCGCAGCGCGCGGGCGAGGTCCCGGGTCCACAGCGATCCCGAGAGACCGTAGGAGGTCCCGTTGGCCAAGCGCACTGCGTCGATCTCCTCGTCGAAGGGGATCACCACGGCAACGGGACCGAAGATCTCCTCGGTCGCCGCAGGAACGAACGGATCGACCGTGGCCAGGACGGTGGGCGGAAACCAGTAGCCGGGACCCGAAGGAGCATTCCCGCGTACCGCGACCGAGACCTCGGCCGAGTCCTCCTCCGGCACGAAGGCGGCGACGGAGCGTCGGTGGGACTCGGAGATGAGTGGCCCCATTTGGGTACCCTCGTCGTTGGGGTCGCCAACCTGGACTCGACTGACCGCTGGCTCGAGCAGTCCGAGGAACCGTTCGTAGGCAGTGCGCTGCACCAGGATCCGCGACCGGGCACAGCAGTCCTGGCCGGCGTTGTCGAACACCGCCATGGGCGCCTGCTCGGCTGCTTCGACGAGATCGGCATCGGCGAAGACGATGTTCGCCGACTTCCCTCCGAGCTCGAGGGTGATCCGCTTCACCTGCTCGGCGCAGCCGGCCATGATCTGGCGACCAACTTCGGTCGAGCCGGTGAAGCACACCTTTCGGACGGCCGGATGGGTCACGAGGCGCCATCCTGCAACGGACCCGCTGCCGGTGACGACTTCGAGGACGCCTTCGGGCAGCCCAGCCTCGAGAGCGAGCTCACCTAGCCTGATCGCGCTGAGGGGGGTCAGTTCCGCTGGCTTCAGGACGACCGTGTCCCCGGCGGCAAGAGCGGGTCCGAACCCCCACGAGGAGATGAGCATCGGGAAGTTCCACGGCACGATCACCCCCGCCACCCCAAGTGGTTCGTGGAAAGTGACGGACATCCCCCCATCAACTGGGATCTGCCGGCCATTCAGACGCTCGGGGAATCCAGCGCAGAACTCGAGCACGTCACGGACCTGGGCTGCCTCCCAGCGCGCGTTCGTGACGACATGTCCGGCGTTGGACACCTCGAGCTGCGCCAGCTCCTCGAGGTGGTCGTCGACGACGTCGGCGAAGCGCCGGATGAGCCTCGCCCGATCCACAGGGGCCAGAGCGCGCCAGTGCTCGAACGCGCGGGCAGCCCGGTCAATTGCCTGGTCCACCTCACCGAGGGCTGCACGGTGGACGGTGGCGATGACCTCGGACGTGGCCGGGTTGCGGATCGGGACATCCATTCCTTCTGTCGAAGGTCGCACCCCTCGATCATGGCGCGTCCCGAACAAAGGCGCACAAAAGGACCACAGCGCGAGCAGCAGCCCTGGCCCTCACCCTGGCGCTCGCGTTCACGCTGTTGCTTCCAACGGCCGGCTGCACCCATCCTCGTGGTCGCCTATCCTCGGCGCCGTGGCGACCCCTTCGGAAAGCACGGGGAACGATCCTCGCAACGAGCCTCCTGAATTCAACCTCTCTCTCGCCTTCGAGGCCATCGCCGGGGCCGTCCCTGACCGGGAGTGCCTGGTCTGGGGTCGCCGTCGCCTGACGTACGCCGAGATCGCAGAACGCTCTCGTCGCCTCGCTTCCTACTTCCACCAGCGCGGGCTGCGGGTACACCAGGAGCGCAAGCTGCTGGCCGGCCACGAGTCAGGCCAGGACCACGTGGCGCTGGCGCTCTACAACTCAAACGAGTACCTCGAATCGATGCTGGGTTCGTACCGAGCCCGGGTCGCGCCGTTCAACGTCAACTACCGATACGTAGGAGACGAGCTGCGATACCTGCTGGCCGACGCTCGACCGCGAGCAATCGTCTACCACGCGTCCCTCGCGCCAACGCTCGCCCCGCTCCTGGAGGGATTTCCCGACCTTGAGGTGCTCGTGCACGTCCCCGACGACTCGGGGTGCGACCCCCTCCCCGGAGCCGTCTTCTACGACGAGGCGCTGGCGTCCGGCGATCCCGACGGCCCGCCGGTCGAGCCATCGCCAGACGACCTCTACATCCTCTACACCGGGGGCACCACCGGGAGCCCCAAGGGCGTGCTGTGGCGCCAGCACGACATCTTCGTGGCGGCAATGGGCGGACGACGGGTCGGGAGCTGGCAGACGGTATCGAGCTACGATGACCTGGCTCGCCGGGTCGTAGCCGGCTCGGGTCTCAAACTCGGGCTGCTGCCCCCACTGATGCACGGAGCGGCGCAGTGGGCAGCGTTCATGTTGATGGCCGAGGGAGCCACGATCGTCCTCCCCGAGGACCCTCGGCGACTGGACCCCGCAGATGTCTGGCGGACGGTCGAACGCGAGGGCATCAACACCTTCACGATCGTCGGTGACGCGATGTTGCGACCGCTCATTGACGAACTCGACCGAGCGACCTACGACACTTCCTCGTTGTTCGCAGTCGGCAACGGCGGAGCGCCGCTCACTCCGGCCGTGAGGGAGCTGGCCTTGGCCAAGCTGCCCTCGCTCATCATCAGTGACTCCGCCGGGTCCTCGGAGACCGGTGCTCAGATGCATGCGGCCTCGACTGATCC
Source organism: Actinomycetes bacterium (assembly GCA_021791615.1). The sequence continues at coordinate 1,669 of JAJYWG010000027.1, read as the reverse complement.
GGCAAAGGCGGGCCGCTTCGTCCCCGGACCAGGCACCGTCGTTGTGAACGACCACCTCGACGCGGTGCTCGCTCCAGGACACGAGGGGATCGGATGGTTGGCCCAGACCGGGTCCGTCCCCCTCGGGTACCTGGGAGACGCACCCAAGACGGCGCGCACGTTTCCGGTGATCCGAGGCGCGCGCTACTCGATTCCCGGTGACCGGGCACGCCATCTCGACAACGGCGAGATCGAGCTCTTGGGCCGAGACTCGGTCACCGTCAACTCTGGAGGCGAGAAGATCTTCGTCGAAGAGGTTGAACGGGCAATCGCGGGTCATCCCGCGGTAGCCGACGTCGTGGTGGTCGGACGGCCCAGTGAACGATGGGGCCAGGAAGTCGTGGCGATCGTCCAGCTCTCCCCCGGTCGATCGGCATCGGAAGCCGACATCGTCGCCCATGCCGGCGGAACCATCGCCCGGTACAAGCTGCCAAAAGCCGTGATCTTCGTCACGGCAGTCGAGCGCTCCCCCTCGGGGAAGGCCGACTACCGCTGGGCAGCCCGGGCGGCGGTCGGACAATGATCGATGGGGTCCACAACTTCTCTCTGATGCGTCGCCATTGTCTTCCCCGACCTGCCAGCCGCTCTTGGGTACTGCGTCACCCGAGCCTCCGATGGAGTGCTGCCCCCACATGAGAGTGGGGGCGATGAGCACCTCGGCACGCCTCGTGATCGACGGGCAGACGTGCGCCGGAGAGCTGGGCGAGTACCCCGTGACGAACCCGGTCCGCCCCGGCGAAGTGGTCCTCCAAGCGCCGTCGGCGTCGCTTGCCCAGCTCGACGCCGCAGTGGCGGCTGCCGGAAGAGCCCAGGGCGAATGGGGGCGTCTCTCCTTCGATGAGCGCGCTGATCACGTGCTGCGAGCTGCCAGTGCCGCGGGGGCCGCCGTCGAGAGCCAAGACCTTGCCCGTCTCCTCACCCAAGAGCACGGCAAGGTGCTCTGGGAATCCCAGTTTGACACCGGGACCTTGGCGGGGATGGCCTCCGCCTTCGCAGCGTTGGCCGCCGAGCCGCTGGCCGATCGCACCGTGGGGGGTTCGACGATCGTCCAACACCTCCCGCACGGTGTCGTCGGAGCCATCATTCCTGTGAACTGGCCGGTGTCGGTGTTCGGGAACAAGATGTTCCCTGCCCTCCTCGCAGGCAACGCGGTCGTCGCCAAGGCCCCACCGACCTGCCCCGGGTCTCTTCTGGCTGTCGGCGCCGCGCTGGCCGCAGAGCTCCCCCCGGGGCTGGTGAACATCGTGAGCGGTCCAGACCATCAGTTGGGTGAGGCCCTCGTGGACCACCCGGGAGTCGGAATGGTCTCGTTCACCGGAGGTGTCGATGGCGGCCGGTCGGTGATGGCGCACGCCGCCCATGCCACCAAGCCTGTCGTGCTCGAGCTCGGGGGCAACGACCCGGCCATCGTGCTCTCCGACGTCGAGATCGACGACGATTTCGCAGACCGCCTGGTCTCCGCCGCCTTCACCACCAGCGGGCAGGTCTGCATGGCCGTGAAGAGGGTTGCGAACAGTTGTCACACCTCCGATCCATACTGAGCGGTGATGAACTTGGCTGAGTGGGCCGAGGCCCAGAACATCCATCCCCAGACCGCCTATCGGTGGTTCCGACAAGGCCGGTTGCCGGT
>JAJYWG010000432.1 GCA_021791615.1 Actinomycetes bacterium | reverse complement strand
GCTGGCCTTCCTCGACGCGCTCTGACCCAGAGCTTGGGTTATGCCGACCTGACCGGAGCAGATCCCTTACCCCGCAGGCGGCCTGCATCCGAGGTCGGCATAACCAACAGGTCGGCACAATTCCCATTGTTCCGACGTCGGAACAACGGCAACAACTGGGTGATCTTGGCGATCGTGGTGCGCCTCGGGTTCGTGAAGCGGCCCGTCGCGCTGCCGGTCGGCTTCGCGCTCGTGCGAAAGGACTCGGACAGCTCCTCACGCCTGGTGCTCGCCCGCCGGCTCGTCGAGGCGCTGGCCGTGGCGCTCCCGGGCCGCAGGATCGATGTGGTCGCCGACTGCGCGTATGCGGGCAAGGTGCTGCGTGGACTGCCAGATGGCATCACCTGGACCACCCGGCTCCGGTCCAACGCCTCGCTCTACGAGCTCGCACCGGCTCGCACGGGAAAGCCAGGGCGACCGAGGCTGAAAGGCGCCAAGCTGGCTTCGCTGGCAGAGCTCGCCAACCGTGCTGCGTTCAGCCCTGCGAGCGTCACCCGCTACGGCACGACCACGACCGTCTCGGTCTCGGTCATCTGCTGTCTTTGGTACGGCGTGTTCGGCCCTGAGGCCGTCCAGGTGGTCTTGGTCCGCGACAAGTCCAAGACCGGCTACGACATCGCGCTCGCCACCACCGACCTCGAAGCCAGCGCAGCACAGGTCATCGAGCGCTACGCCTCGCGCTGGTCGATCGAGGTTGCGATCGAAGACGCGAAGCAGCTCGGCGGCGTCGGGCAGGCCCGCAACCGCCTACGCGCCGCTGTCGAACGTACCGTCCCGTTCGCACTCATCATCAACACGCTCGCCGTTTGCTGGTACGCGACCGCTGGGTACCAGCCCGGCGACGTCCAAGCGGCACGAAAGTTGGCCCCTTGGTACCGGGACAAGGCCCAGCCCTCGGTCCTCGACATGCTCGCCAAGCTCCGCCGTGTCATCATCGCCGCGCAATATCGGCACGAAGACCCCGAGCCGCCCACCGCAGAGGAACTCTCCATCCTGCGCCTGGCCTGGGAGGACGTCGCCGCGTAGGTGAGAAAGTCGAGGGGCCCATGAGCTGCTGAAATACGTTTCCGGTCGGCTCAGTGCACGCTCTGTTTGAGTACTGGGGGTCAAGAGGTCCCGGGCGCAAATCCCGGCACCCCGGCCACGAGGTCTTCACCTTTTAGGTGGGGAACCGGACGAGAGATGACTTCGTGCCCTCTCTGTCAGGAGCGGTCAATCGAAGACGACGCGCGGCAGTTGTGATGTGGCCTGGCACTTTCTCCGTAGTAAGGGTAAGGTGGGTGCATATAGCCCTCTTCGAAGGGAGCGGTTGGATGAATGACGATCGGCTGACCGAGCTCGGTGTTCCGCGGCGGGAGTTTTTGAAGCGGGCGGCGCTCGTGACTTTTGTTGGTCCGACGGTCGTGTCATTCTTCCTTGACGGCGTCGCTGAGGCGAGTCCAATTGCGCCGCACCACCATGGCCTGCCGAACCAGAGCCTGCCGAACCAGGGCCTACCGAACCAGGGCCTACCGAACCAGGGCCTGCCGAACCAGGGCCTGCCGAACCAGGGCCTGCCGAACCAGGGCCTGCCGAACCAGAGCCTGCCGAACCAGTTCAACCACCGTGACCCCGACGACCACCGTGACCACGACGACCGCGGTCACCACGGCGACCACGATGACCACGGCGACCACGATGACAGCCGGCACGGACGCGGCGAACCCTTCCGGTTAGGCTGGCTCCGGGGACGGCGACAGTTCGAACGCTGAAGAGTCGGACCCGTCACGGGTTCAGGTGGTGCTACTCAGCGCGGCATTGATCGTTCGAGACGAGTCTGACGTACTCGCAGACTGTCTCGACTCTATCCGGGACGTGGTCGACGAGATCGTGGTCGTGGACACGGGCTCAGTCGATGAGTCGATCGAGATCGCTCGCAGTTTCGGAGCTCGAGTCCTCCATCACAGCTGGCGTGACGACTTTGCCGAATCACGCAACATCGCCCTCGACGCGGCCCTCGGCGAGTGGATCTTGTATATCGATGCTGACGAGCGCTTGAGCCGGGGGAGCCGCGCCGACGTCGAGCGCCTCTTGATGAACGCACAAGAGGTGGCCTTCCGGGTATTGCTTCGTCCCGACCTTCAGTCCACCCCGTACCTTGAGTACCGACTCTGGAGATCGGACCCACGGATCCGCTTCCAGGGCAAGATCCACGAGAAGGTAACGCCGGCGATCGCGGAGGTCGCGGTAGCTGATCGCCGTCCGATCACCGACTGCGACCTACTCCTGACGCACGTCGGCTATGAGGGGGACCAAGATTACAAACACCGCCGGAACCTACCACTGCTCCGTGCTCAGCTTGAGCGAGAGCCTGACAACTTGTTCAACCAGCATCACCTGTCACGTGTCCTGCGTGGGCTCGGAGAAAACGAGGAGGCGGCGCGGGTTCTCGAGGGCGCCGTCGAACTGGCGCGGCGCCGTCCTGAGGACGAACTCGGAGTACTGTCCTTCACCGATCTGATCCGACTCCGTCGCGAGTGCGGCGAGAGTGTCGATGCGCTACTAGCGGAGGCGCGCCACCTCTATCCGATGAACAAGCTCCTGTGGTGGATCGAGGCGACGGTCGGGATCTCAGCCGGCCGCTATCTCGATGCGCTTGTTCTCCTTGACGCTCTGCTTGCCGTGGACCTCGTCCTCCTTCCCACAGAAGGACCGGCCTACGACGCTCGAATCTTTGGTGAGTACGCCCATGAGGCACGCGGTGTCTGCTTGTTCCGGCTCGGTCGTTACGTTGAGGCGGTAGAGGCCTTTCGTCAGGCACTCCTGGCGAATCCGACCTACCTCCCTTACAGGGCAAAGCTCACTCTTGCGATGCGCCACGCCGGGGGCGGCAGCGACGGCGGCGCAGCGATGTCCTCCGAGTCGGGGACGAGAGCCGGCTGCTCCGAGTGAGCGCAGGCGAGCCTGGAGCCTGGGGTGTCGACCGGCTGGTGCTACTGGCGCCGATCGAGCCGGCGACCACCGGCAACGGCCTCGCTATGCGCGCGGAGCTTTTCCGGTGCGCCGCGGCCGTTGAGTTAGATGTCGAGACGGTGGTAGTACCAGTCGCTGGCCGGCTTGTGGCGGCCGACTCGCGCGTTACCATCGTTGCCGTCGACGCAGAGCGAGCCAGGAGCGGTGCCCTGGCTCTCGCCGCCGACCCCGCCTGGAGCGACCGACTGGCGCTCGCCTCGCCGCTTCCCCTGCCAGCCCGGCTGGCCTCGCCTGGCCTGGTGGACGAGGCGGCATGTGCCGTCGATAGCAGCGGAACGGTTGCGGTTCATGTCGTTCGCGCCTATATGGCGCCGCTCGGCATCGCACTTGGTGAGCGACTCGGCGCACGCTGGACGACGCTCGATCTCGACGACGACGACGCTGCGTTCGCCAGTGCGTTCGGGGACCTGGACGCGGCCCGAGCGTACGAGCGGCTGCTCGGAGTCTTCGGACGGGAGTTCCATGGCCTGTGTGCTGCGTCGGCCAACGAGGCCGTGAGCATCGGGAGGCGGCACCGCCTCGCTGTGGATTCTCTTCCGAACGCCGTCAGAGTCCGCGGGCTCCCCGCGTCTCGGCCGGTCCGAGCGGTGAGTCGTGAGACGTCGTTGCTGTTCGTCGGCAACCTCACTTATCAACCGAACGTCGAGGCGGCCGAGCAACTTGTCGGAACGATCCTGCCCGCGTTGCGAGACCGACTCGCCGGGCGCGTGAGTGTCACGCTCGTCGGTCCACACGCCGGCCGTCTTGAGCATCTGAGGGCAGATGACGTGGAAGTGACGGGATTCGTGCCCAGCCTCGAGTCGTTCTATGCCTCCGCAACGGTGGTCGTGGCGCCGATTCGACACGGCGCCGGCACTCGCATCAAGCTGCTGGAAGCCTTCGCGTACGGGGTCCCTGTCGTCGCCTCCTCGGCGGCTGCTAATGGGCTGGAGGTTGTCGATGGGCGCCACCTGTTGCTCGCCGACAACTGCGATGAGGCAGTAGCCGCGATCGAGGCGATCCTCGCCGAGGAAGGCCTGGCTCCGCGTCTCATCGACGAGGCCGGTCGTCTCGTGCGAGCGCGCTATTCATTCGAGGTCGTCGCGCCGGCGGTCCGAGACTTCTTCGCCCGTGCTGACGCCAGGGCGCGTTCCGGCCAAAGGGCCACGATTGACTAGCCCCAAAACTAGCGAAGAGCTTACAGATCGTCGCTCCAGGGACCGTTGCGGCGCCCCACGGGAGCCAGCGGAGGGGGATTGGGCTCTTGAGCCGCCGAAGCCGGCCGTCAGGTGATGGCAGGGACTGATCGTGGCGTGCCGCCGGCATTGGACGGGGCTTTTGTGTCTGGCTGGGCCGTTCTTGGGCATGGCTTGGCCCGGGCCTGGCGCGGGGAGGCTCCCCAGTTATGTGGCCCTGGGGTATTCATCTGACCCGACCCTCAGGGCGGCCACCAGGGACTTCGCATCACAAGCCAGCCTCGTGGCCAGGGGCAGTCGGCTCAAGTGAATACCCCCAATGTGGCCAATCGCGAGGCACCTCATCCGCAGCACTCAGCGTCTCGGTTGGCCACATGAACAGGAGTTACGGAGCGCCGGGATAAACCGGCATGGAGAAGGAGATGAGAACGCTCTACGTCGAAGGGGTAGCGACCCACGATGGCCCCGAGTCATGCGTTGACGTCCGCAAGGACGGCGGCGAAGCGTTGACAGGGGTACGTGCAGGCCGGGCTATTGAGCCGCGAAATCATGGTATTCGGGGTGCCGACGCTGTCGTAATAAGCGGAAGGCCACATCGCAGGCAGCGCTATCGCGAGCTGCTTGGGGACCCCGCGCGGTCGAAGAACCTGTGCATGCACGGAGTCTCCATGCGCGAGAACCGGGAGATCCCACGCTCGCCCTTCGGGTTGATCGCCCGCCGGGCCGCTCAGGCAAGGCCAAGGCCGTAATCCTGGGATGCACGAGCGTGGGAAGTCTGACAGCCCCGTAGTACCTACGAAGCCGCCGAACAACGCCGGGAGACCGGTAGCGGAGGCGGTGGAGGGAAGGGGGCTGGCCAAGGGGAACACGAACGACCTACCACGTCCCGGACGCAGTGCCGGGCCAGACGTGTCAAGCGGGTTGGATCGTGTGCGTGAAGTAGCACGAAGAGACAAGGATGCACGGTTCACGGCGCTGCTGCACCACGTCGACCTCGACCGCCTCTGGAAGGCGTACGTGGCCATTCGGCCACAAGCGGCCCCAGGGATAGATGGGGTGACGTGGGACTCCTACGGGGAGAACCTGAGAGAGAACCTCGAAGCCCTCCTCGAACGGGTCCACAGCGGTGCCTACAGGGCCAGTCCGTCTCGCAGGGCGTACATCGAGAAGGCGGACGGGCGGCTCCGGCCGCTCGGCATCGCCACGCTGGAGGACAAAATCCTCCAGCGGGCCGTCGTCGAGGTGCTCAACGCCATCTACGAGGAGGACTTCCTCGGCTTCTCCTATGGGTTCCGGCCTGGACGCAGCCCGCATGATGCGTTGGATGCGCTCACGGTCGGCATCGAACGGAAGAAGGTGAACTGGGTGCTAGACGCCGACGTCAAGGAATTTTTCACCAATCTCGATCACGATTGGCTGGCGAGGTTCGTCGAGCATCGGATAGCGGACAAGAGGGTCCTGCGGCTCATCCGAAAGTGGCTGAACGCAGGGGTGATCGAGGACGGGACGTGGACGGCTAGCGAGACCGGTGCCCCCCAGGGGGCATCGGCATCTCCGTTGCTTGCCAACATCTACCTCCATTACGTCCTCGACCGATGGGTCCGGCAATGGAGGAAGCGACACGCCCACGGTGACGTGATCATTGTGAGGTTTGCCGACGATTTCGTCGCCGGGTTCGAGCACAAGTCCGACGCTGAGCAGTTCCTCGCCGACCTCCGTGAGAGGTTCACGAAGTTCGGACTGGAGCTGCATCCCGACAAGACCAGGCTCATCGAGTTCGGGCGCAACGCCGCCCGCAATCGTAGGGTCCGGGGCGACGGGAAGCCCGAGACTTTCGACTTTCTTGGCTTCACGCACATGTGCGGGAAGAAAAAGAGCGGAGGCTTCTGGCTCAGGCGAAAGACCATCTCGAAGCGGATGCGGGCGAAACTTGCCGAGGTCAGAGACCAGATCAAGCGTCGTCGGCATCGCCCCATCCCTGAGCAGGGAGCCTGGCTCGGCTCCGTGGTGCGAGGCCATCTCGCCTACTACGCCGTGCCTGGCAACACCGACGCCGTTCAAGCCTTCCGTGACCAGGTAACCCGGTAATGGTTCCAGGCGCTACGGCGCCGAAGCCAGCGCACCCGGGTCAACTGGAAGCGGATGTGCCTCTACGTCAAGCGGTGGCTTCCCCCTGCCCGCCCAATGCACCCGTTCCCGATCGTGCGCTTCAACGTTCGCACCCAAGGCAGGAGCCCAGTGCGGTAGTACCGCACGCTGGGATCTGTGCGGGGGGCCGCCCGAAAGGGCGGTCCCTACCGCAATCGGGCTCGGAGCGAAGCGAGGGGCGAACCGATGCTCGCATTGGCCGCATAACTGCAGGAAGGGCTGCGGCTACTTAAGCCGAACTTGCCACCTCCAATGCGTGCTCTGGCCGCGTGAACTGGGGACTTGTCTTGGCCGAGCGGGTCGTTCTGGCTACGCGAGGTTCTTTGGGACCGGCACGTCGAGGAGCTCGAAGGCCCGACGTTGAGTCAAGGACGGCCTGGCGAGGAGCTCGAGTGACGGCGGCCACGCGAAACTCCCCGTAGACGGACACGAAAAGTCCCCGCGGACGGCCACACCCTGCCGGAGGGTCCACCACTCTGCGGTCCCTCCCTGGCATCGATGGAGGTTGCCAATCCGGCCATCGAGCCAAGGAGGAACACCTGATGTTGTCCAAGGAGAAACACATGGAGGTACTCGAGGCTTACGACCTCACCAAGTCATACCGGGCGGCCGCCCAGCTGACCGGCGTCGACCCGCACACCGCCGCCCGCCTGGTTGCAGCTCGGGCACTCGGCCGTCTTATGGACGAAGAGCCCGGGTTGCGCTCGGCGGTGGCCGAGGCCTTCGTCGACAAGATCGCCGAATGGATCGAGCGCTCCGGTGCAAAGGTCCGCGCCGACGTCGTTCACGACAAGTTGAAGCTGATGGGCTACAGCGGCTCCGAGCGCACCACAAGGCGCAGGACTACGGCTCGTTCGCCTCGCTCGAGCTGGCGTGCCAAGAGGTCGCGGCGGAGCTCAACGGGCGCCCGCACGCGGTCACCCGCCAGGTACCGAACGAGATGCTCGAGATCGAGCGAGCCCAGTTGCACCCGGTCCCCGACACGGCCTACAGCGCGGCGTTCGGCGAGTCGCGTTCGGTCGGGTGGTCATCAACGGTCTCGTTCCGTGGTGCGCGCTACTCGGTGCCGCACACCTTGGTCGGTTCGGTCGTCTGGGTGCGCGCCACCGCCCAAGAGGTGGTGATCGTGGCCGGCGAGGGCTCGGGTGCACAAGAGGTCGCCCGTCACCCACAGGTCCCCGCCGGGCAGGCCTCGATCAGAGACGACCACTACCCCGAGCGAAGCGGCGACCCCTTGGAACGCCAGCCCAAGGCGACCAAGCCCTCCGAGGCGGCCTTCCTCGCCCTCGGCGAGGGGGCGAGGCTCTACTTGCTCGAGGCGGCGGCTTTGGGCGTGCGACGCATAGAGCGCAAGATGGCAGAAGCCGTCACCCTCGCCGCCTTGCACGGCCAAGGGGCCGTCGACCGGGCGCTCGGGACGGCTGCCGCGGCCGGTCGTTTCAGCGACGGTGACCTCGAGTCGATCATCGTGCACGCATCTAGAGCGCCGCGCGGCCTGGCGGCACCGCCGTTGGAGCACTCGCTGCAGACCGGCACGTCGGCCTGGTCGACATTCCACCGGGACGCCGTCATGACGATTGCTACCTGCAAGCGCATGTAAGGGTAGGAAAACCACCGCTATTGGCGGAGTAAGGTCGGCTTAAGGGTGTTCTGCGTCAAGGCGAAAGAACAGCCCGGGCCAGCGGTTCCAGGCCAGGAAGAACACCCTACTGTCTTCGCTTGTCTTAGGCCTAGCTGCTCAACGGGGATCCCAGCGAACGAGTCCTCGCTCTGCTAGGTCGCGGAGGCCCGCGGTCACGTCACCGAGCGGGGGCGAGTCGAGGTCGAAGACCTCGGCCAGGGTGCGAGCGATAGTCTCAGGGTCGCGGGTGGAGTTGGACAAGTCAAAGATCACCGACGCGGTCGGATTGAGGTGGTGGACCATCCCGCTGGTCGGGTCGTAGACGACGAGACCATCCTCGGCCTCGTTCACCTCGAGTGGCTCGACCTTGGCGGGTTTCCCGTCGCTCATCGTCCTCTTTGACCCTGTGGGGAACAAACAGTAGCATCTGGCGGTGATCCCGCGGGTCGCTCACTTCGTTTTCGGCCTGCGGGAACAGGCGGAGCCGTTCCACTTTTTGCACTACGCCTCGATTGAGTCCTGCCGCCGGATGATCGAGCCGGAGACGATCTACTTTCACTACAAGCACCTGCCATGGGGGCCGTGGTGGGAACGGATCAGGCCCGAGCTCACGCTCGACGAGGTCGACCTCGTCCCGGAGGTCACGTCGGCGGACTACTCGCCTGGCCTTGTCCCCGAGGCGTATCGCTACGCGCACCACAGCGATTTCATCCGCCTCGACGCGCTGCTCGCTCATGGCGGGATCTACGCCGACATCGATACGATCTTCGTGCGCCCGTTTCCGGACGAACTCTTCTCGGCGCCGTTCGTCATCGGCCGAGAGCCCGAGGTGCGCGACGAGTTCACCGGTGAGCTGCGACCCTCGCTGTGCAACGCGTTGTTGATGTCTGAGCCAGGCGGCCAGTTCGCGCAGGCGTGGCGAGACAAGATCGCCGGTGCCCTCAACGGATCGTGGAGCAACCACAGCGGATTCCTGTCCGCTGAGCTGAGCCGACGGATGCCGGCGGAGGTGCACGTCGTGGCGGAGGAGACTTTCTTCCCCTTCTCGAGCTCGGCCGCAGGTCTGTCGGCGCTGCTGGAACAACGCCACGGGGTTCCGGCGGAAAGCGTGAGCGTTCACCTCTGGGCACACCTGTGGTGGGAACGCCGCCGGAGGGACCTGAGCAGCGTTCACGCGGCGCGCTATGTCCCCTCCTACGTCCGCTCGGCACCGACGACGCTCGCCGAGCTGACTCGCCCGTTCCTGCCCGATCGGACGCCTGCCAGGCGCGCCGGAACTGCGACGCGGTGGACCTATCTCTCGCTCGACGAGGCATCCGGCTACGGCGTCGCGGCCGACCGCTGCATCGCGGCGCTCGAGGAGGAGGGCGTAGATCTCACCTGGAGCCCGTTTGCGGTCGGGGGTGGCTGGGGGCTCGGATACGAGCCTGTCTCGCTCCCCGATCCGAGCGACGGACACGAGGTCGTTGTCGCTCACCTCGTGGCCGAGTACCTACCCGCGGTCCACTCGCACTTCCCCGATGCGTTCGTCGTTGCGCACACGGTGTGGGACACGACCAAGATCCCGGACCACTGGGTGGGCCCTCTCGATCAGGTCGACCTGGTCGTCGTCCCGTCACGGTTCAGCGCGGATGCAGTCGCAGCCGCGGCGGTCAAGACGCCCGTGGCGATAGTGCCCCATGTCGCGCCGCCTCCGCTTCGAGCCGGATCCGGGGCCTTCCTAGATGTTCCCGACGACTTCGTCGTTTTTTACACCGTGGCCGAATGGAACGAGCGTAAGGCGGTCTTCTTGACGATCGAGGCCTACCTCCGCGCCTTTACCCGTCATGACCGAGTGCTCCTCGTAGTGAAGACATCGCAACGCGACCGCCGAGTTGCTCGGTCAGCTGGAGGAGCTGCTGGCGAGGGGACGACAGCCTGGTCTGTCGCCAAACTGCTCTCCGCCCACGCGGACCCTCCCCGAGTCGCGCTGATCACCCGGGAGCTCGCCGATGAGGAGATTGCCGCGATCCACCGCCGCGGTGACTGCTTCGTTTCCCTCGCTCGCGGCGAGGGCTGGGGGCTTGGCGCCTTCGACGCTGCTGCGCACAGGAGGCCCGTGGTGACGACCGGCTTCGGCGGCCAGCTCGACTACCTCGTTGGTACGCCGTACCTCGTCGGCTTCGAACTGGTCCCAGTCGACGATCCGATCGGGTTCCCGAGCTATGCGCCCGACCAGCGCTGGGCCGAACCGGACCTCGATCACGCCGCTGCGTTGTTGCGCGAGGTCGCCGCCGATCCCTATGGGGCCCGAGAGATCGCCGATTGCCTGGCGACCGAGATCCACAAGCGGTACCGCCCTTCGGCAGTAGCACAGACGTTCCTGACCGCCGTCGAGCGCCATGAGGCGGCACGCCGTCGGAGGGTCGCTCAGGCACCGCGCGCCGGTGGCCAATGACGAAGGGGATCCGGTGGCTCTCGGTACCGCCGGGCGACGGCTACGGCAATGCGAGCGAGGCGTATCTCAGTGGGCTACGGCGTGCAGGAGTTCCGGTAACCTGGACGCCACTCGGCTATCCATCGCCAATCTGGAACACCCAATTTGGCCCGGTGAGCGAGCAGTTGGTCGCCGATGACCTGCATGGCGATCTCGCGTATTGTCCCCTCGAACACGACACCGTCGTCGTCCACTCGTGCCCCCTGTGGAGTGAGCAGCTCGAGCGCGAGGTCGGCAGCCGGTCACTAGTCGCCTACACCACCTGGGAGACCGACCGCGTTCCGCCGGAGTGGGTCGAGATCCTGAACCGCTACGACCGTGTGCTCGTCCCGTCGTCGTTCAATGCCGCCATTTTCCGAGCTTGCGATGTCACGCTCCCCATTTCCGTCGTGCCCCACATCGCGCGGCTGCCGCGTGTCACCGAGGCTCCACGTCGGGTCGACGACAGGTTCACCTTCTATGTCATCGCCACCTGGACAACCCGCAAGGCGATCCTCGACGTCGTCTCCGCCTACCTGCAGGCCTTCACGGCCGGGGACCCAGTGGTTCTCGTGATTCACACCACCGACGAGGACGTCATCGCGCGTGGTCGCTTCGACCGCAGCGGATTGGTGCAACCGGCGCACGGGGCATCCTGGTTCAGTCTCGCGCGGGCACTCGGGGGCCGCCGGTCGGTGCCAGAGATCCGCCTCAGCACGCGGAGCCTCAGTCTCGAGGGCATCGACGCCCTTCACGCCGCCTGCGACTGTTTCGTCCTCCTCAGCCACGGCGAGGGATGGGGTCTTGGCGCCTTTGAGGCCGCGGCGGCAGGCAACCCCGTGATCGTCACCGGCTGGGGAGGAACGCTCGAGTTCCTGCCCAGCGGATATCCGTACTTGGTCGAATACGATCTCGTCCCGACGATCGACGCTGAGCAGGACGCGTGGTGGCGGCCGAGGCCGGGCGAGCGCTGGGCGCAGGCGCGGATTTCTCACGCGGCGCAGCTGATGCGGGAGGCATTCGAGCGGCGCGCCGAAGCACTGCAGTGGGGCGCGACGCTCAAGGCGCATGTCAGCGCCGAGTTTTCCGAGGCTCGGGTGACTCGCGAACTCCTCGAGGCTCTCAATCAGGGTGCAGGTGAGGAGCCGACGGCAGCGCGATCAGCCGACGCTCTGTCATCTCGGACGGACTAAGCCTGAATCCGCGGTCCCGGTACCTGTCTTGACCAGTTGAGCCCTGAGCTCAGCGGATTTGCTGGGGTTGGTCGCTCGATCGTGGATCGAGATCGCGCCTAGAGGTGTTCGACCAAGTTCGCCGGTCTTTGTTCAACTGGAGCTAGCCGGGAACCCCGCGAGCCGATGTCGATCGCCCTTGCTCAGGTCCGCCGCGCGCAGAGCCGCTCGAAGCAACGTTGCTGGAGAAAATGGACCGCAAGGTATCCGACAAGGCCGGTGGCGCCCTCTACCGAGAGCGCCAACACCTAATCGAGCCGGTCTTCGGACAGATCATGGACGGGCGCCACATCCGCGCCTTCATGCGAAGAGGCAATCCGGTCGCCGCCTCCGCGTGAAAGCTCAGCTGCGGGACTCACAACATCGTGAAGCTCTGCGGCCGCGCGCTCGGCGATGCCGGGGCAACGCCCTACAGCCGAATAGCCACCGTGCCGGCCTGCTGATCGGACCAGCAGAGGCTCCCCCAAGGCCACCCCCGGCGCGCGACGAGACACGGCAGCTCTTGCCGATCATCGAGCGCGCGAGTTGCGTCCGACGTCTCAGCCGGCCGCGTCGCGCAGCAAGAGCCGGCTGGAGGCGGCTCGAGTCTCCGCCCGGGTCTGGCGGACAAGGGTCGTGATGCCGACGCCGATGACGCTGACCATGACGAGGACGAGGGCAATTCCGAGGTGGTCGAGGTTGTGGACGTGCAGCCCGCTGGCCACGGTGAGGCCGGCGGCGCCGGGGAAGACAAGTCCGAAAGCGCCGCCGACGACGAAGGCGAACCCGCCCCAGGTGAGTGTGTTGCCGGCTGTTCGCAGCGCCACCCGCCGGATGGCGTCCGGCCCGAGTCCCCGGCGAGCGGCGACGAGCCCGAACAGACCTCCGGCCAGAACCTGCACCACCATGGTGCCGAGGCCGAAGAACGCACCGGGGACCCAGCCCCACGCGGCGCTGTGCTCGGCAGGAGCGAGCACCGTGTAGATGATGAGGGCGAACGCACCGAACCCCCAACCGGCGACGAACCCGTGCACGGCGGGCATCCAGGGCCGGGGATCGCGCAGCGCGAAGGGGAGCTCGGTGCCCTCGTCACCCGCCGGGTGGCTGCGAAGTCCCGGTAGGTGTAGGCGCCCCAGCAGGTGGAGGTGGATGGTGCGCCGACGGCGGACGACGACGAGCCCGGCCGCGACCATCAACGAGCCCACCACGACATAGACCACATAGTCGACGGACGCAAAGGTGAACACGTGGGCAAGCCCGAGATAGGCGAGCTCGCTCGCCAGGGCCCGCTGTGCGGTGAACGCCAACGAGAAGGTGAGGCCCGAGCGAAGTCCTCCACGGGTGGAGTAGCCGCCTATCGAGTAACTGAAGGTGATAGGCCACGTGTGCTCGTCGGGCGTGACCCCGTGGACCATGCCGAGGATGAAGGCGGTTGCCACGATGGCGAACCCGGCGACATGCGTCGGGTTCCACAGGTTGATCGCCGCAAGCCCTGGGATCACCGGGCGCTCATGCGATCCGCGTGCGCCTGATCTGCTGCTGGTGGCCCTGCCGGGACCGCGGCTGGCTCTGCCGGGGCACAGCCGGCGCAGGTCCCGGTGAGGACGAGCTGGTGGCCCGACACGGCGAAACCCGCGCTACGCCAGACCTGTTCGTCGAGCGAAGTGACGATCGCGCACCCGAGCGGCTCGACCCGGCCGCACCTGTCGCACACCATGTGTTCGTGGTGCCCTGCGGCGACCTCGTAGTGGCCGCGCCCGTGGTCGATGGGCACGCGCACGATCTCACCGGCTTGCGCGAGCCCGCTCACTGCTCGGAACACCGAGGAAGGGTCCGGCGTCATGCCACGACGCCGGAGGTCTTCTTGCAGCTCGTCGAGTGTCCAGCAGTGACGGGCGTGACGGCGCATGATGTCGAGGACCTGGCTGGCGACCACTGCGCGACGACCCATAGCCGGTAGCGTAGATTACGCAAGTAGGTTGCGCAAGTAGCTTGCGTTCGGGCTTCGCCGGCTCAGAAGCGCCACCGACGACTAGCGCGACGGAGGCCAGGCAAGCTCGTCTCGGCATCGAGCCGTTCCGAAATCCGTCTCATCTGTCACTTCCGATGAGGAGGGGCTTCGGAGCCACCTGTTGTGAGGTGGCGGTGACGGTCTTGTCCAGCTCGGAGCTGGTGCCGTCTTCACCCTTCGTCGAG
>JAJYWG010000052.1 GCA_021791615.1 Actinomycetes bacterium | reverse complement strand
GAGAAGATCACCGCCATCCACACCACCTCCAGGGGAACCTACGGCAGTCCGCGTGTCCACGCCGAGCTGCGGCGCCAGGGGGTCTGCTGCGGTCGGCGCCGGGTGCGTCGGCTGATGCGCCGGGCGGGCCTCGAAGGACGGTGCAAGAAGCGCTGGCGCAAGACCACCGTGGCCGACCCGGCCGCCGAACGCGCCAAGGACCTGATCCAACGCCACTTCGGCCCATGCACCGAACTCGACCGGCGATATGTCGGCGACATCACCTACGTCATGACCTGGGAGGGCTGGGCGTACCTATTAGTTACGTGGAATCAAGCGGCGGGGTTGAATGGCCCCCTCCGGACCCCACGAACTGAGAGGTCAACGACGCCTTGGACATCGAACTGGAGGAGAAGTGGCCGGTCTTCGGCCGTCACGAGCGGGCTGCCGAGTGGCTGCAGATCTGGACCGACATCGGTCGGGCGCCGCGGACGATCGACGCCTATGCGCGCGGGCTTGCTGAGTACCTCGAGCACTGCGAGCGGAACGGTATCGACCCGCTCGTCGCCAGCCGGGCCCAGGTCGCATCCTTCGTTCGGGAGCTGACGAACCGCCCGGGTCGCCACGGGGCGAACACGCTGTCGCTCGACTCGGGCGCCGGGCTTGCCAACGCCACGCTGCAGCAGCGCCTCGTTCCGGTTCGTCTGTTCTACGACTTCTTGGTCGAAGAAGGTGTCCGCGACTCGAACCCGGTCGGGCGCGGCCGCTATGGCGCCCGGCACGGCCTCGGAGGCGACCGGGGGCTCGTGCCGCGCCTCCAGAAGCTGCCGTGGATCCCGACCGAGCAGCAGTGGCTCGACGTGCTCGCCGTCTTCCGTGGCGAGCCGATCCGCAACCGCCTCATGCTCGCTCTCGCCTATGACGCTGCCTTGCGGCGCGAGGAGCTGTGCTCGCTTCGCACCGACGACCTCGACCCGGGCCACCGCATGATCCGGGTCCGCGCCGAGACGACCAAGACCCGGCGGGGACGCGCGGTGCCCTACTCGGCCGCGACGGGCGTGCTGTTCGCCGCCTACCTGGATCACCGTGCGACCATCAGCCGCAGCCGCGGGCCGCTGTTCCTCTCGGAGTCCCGACGCAACCGGGCCGAGCCGCTCAGCCTGTGGACCTGGTCGAAGGTTGTGCGCCGGGTCGCGCTCACCGCCGGTGTTCCGCAGTTCTCCACGCATACGACGCGGCATCTCTGCCTGACCGATCTCGCCCGCATGGGCTGGGAGCTGCACGCCATCGCCACCTTCGCCGGGCATGCGAGCACGGACTCGACGCTTCGCTACATCCATCTCTCGGGTCGAGAGCTCTCCGACAAGCTCAACCGGGGGATGGCGGAGATCCACGCCTGGCGCATCAGCCTCCTGTCGGGCGACGACACGACGGCCGGCAAGAAGTGAGCACCGTCACCGTTCCCGTTCCCGTCCCCGCCAGCGCAGAGCCGCGTCGAAGGCAGTGGATGGCCGTCGAGCCGCGGGCAGTCGACCGCACCGGCGCGCTGAGCGACAAGGAGCGCAGAGCGCTTCAGGCCATCGGGCCCCAAGGGCTGCGCCGCAACCGCCTGCGGGGAGGTGTCCCTCGCCGCACGGCAACGTCGTGGAGGGAGCTCGCCCGCCTCGCTGAGCCGCTCGATGCCGTCCGGGCCGCCCTTCATCACCGAGACGACGTCCGTCATCGCCGCGCTGGCCTGCACGCCGTCGGGCTGGTGCTCGAGCACTGCGGGGTACTTGGGCGGCCGTGGTGGGCCTGGAGCAGCGACGAGTGGGCCGGGCTCCTCGGTCAGAGCGCCGAGACCTTCCTCGCCGAGCGGTCGCTCCCCACCGAGACCACCGTCCGTCCCTTCGTCGTCGCTCTCGCTTACCTGGTCGGGGGCTTCGACCGCTTCGAGCAGCTCGGGACCTTCAACCGACTGCATCTCGCCAAACTCGTCTTGGGCACAGGCGCCGTCGAGATCTCGATCACCGAGGTGGCGGCGACCCTCGACGCCTGGGGCTATCGGATCCCTGAAGTGGCCCGCCACCAGCTTCGGGGCATCGTGAGCCAGGTGCTCCTCGTGAACCGGAGCCCACTGCTCGAAGATCTCAGCACCGCGTCCTTCGACCGGCTTCGGGCGCATCCGGCGACGAGCGACTACCAGATGCCCATCCTCTACGCCCTCCAGCGTGCCGTCGCCGCCCTCGGACACTGCGACGCGCCGGTGCGCACCGGCTACAACGCCGCCCCGGTCATCGAGGGGGCCGACCCCACCTGGACCGCCTGGATCGAGCGCTGGCACGCGACTTCGACGCTCACCCCGAAGGTGCGCGCCATCGTTCGCACGATCATGGCGAAGGCCGGGCGCTGGCTCACGGCCGAGCACCCCGAGATCACCGAGCCCTCGCAGTGGACGCGCGGGACGTGTGCCGCATGGGTGGCGGCCGTCGACCGGATGTCGGTCGGCGACTACGTCCAGCGACGAGAGGGACTGGGAGCCCGGGAGGGCAAGCCGATCTCGCCGCGCACCAAAGCGCACATCTTGATGGCGACGAGGACCTTCTTCCGGGACTGCCAGGAGTGGGAGTGGATCACCCGCCGGTTCGACCCCGCCCGCGCCCTCGGCGTCCCCCGCAGTGTCGGCGCGCTCATCGCCACCGATCCGAGGGTGATCGACGACGCCCTGTGGGCGAAGCTGCTGTGGGCCGGACTGAACCTCGAGGCCGATGACCTCCCGGGCAACTCCGCCGACACCTACTACCCGATGGAGCTGATCCGGGCAGTGACCCTCACGTGGCTCTTCGCCGGGCTGCGCTCTGACGAGATCACCCGGCTCCGAGTCGGCTGCATGCGCTGGCAGCACGACGGGCAGTCGATCCGACCGGATGCGTCCGACGTGCTTGCCCAGGACGCCGTCTGCCTGCTGGACGTGCCCGTGCACAAGACCGGCACGGCCTTCACCAAACCCGTCGATCCGCTGCTCGGCCAGGCGATCGAGGCGTGGCAGCGCCTCCGACCGTCCCAGCCGACGACGCTCGACGCCAAGACCGCAGAGCGAGTCGACATCCTCTTCTGTGTCCGAGGCCAGCCGGTCGCCCGCAGCTACCTCAACCGGACGATTATCCCCGCCCTGTGCCGGAAGGCTGGCGTGCCGCCGACCGACGTGCGCGGCAGGATCACGAGCCACCGGGCCCGTTCCACCATCGCCAGCCAGCTCTACAACGCCAAGGAGCCGATGACGCTGTTCGAGCTCCAAGCCTGGCTCGGGCACCGCAGTCCGGCCAGCACCCAGCACTACGCGAAGATCAGCCCCGCCACCCTGTCGAAGGCCTACAACGACGCCGGGTACTTCGCCCGCAACCTGCGGACGATCGAGGTCCTCTTGGACCGCGACGCCGTCACCTCGGGACGTGCCGGGAACGGAGAGCCTTGGCAGCACTACGACCTCGGCCACGGCTACTGCAGCTACTCCTTCTTCGAGCAGTGTCCGCATCGCATGGCATGTGCTCGCTGCGACTTCTACATCCCGAAGGAGTCAAGCCGCGCCCAGCTCCTCGAGGGCGCCAAGAACCTCCAACGCATGCTCGTCGCCGTGCCGCTCACCGACGACGAGCGTGCGGCGGTCGAGGAAGGTCAAGCCTCCCTCGCTGCGCTCGTCGACCGGCTGCACGACGTGCCGAGCCCCTCAGGTCCAACGCCTCGGTCGATCTGCTCCACAATCACGGCCACGGAGCTTCCGAACGTCCGCCTCCGGCCAACGCGCCGAACCAAGAAGACTTGACACGGCAGATTCCACAGAATGGCGACGGTCATCGACCTGGCATCGCGCCGGGTCGTCGGCTGGGCACTCGCCGACCACATGCGCACCGAGCTGGTCGAAGACGCCCTGAAGATGGCGTTTCTCGCCCGCCGGCCGGACAGGGGCGTGATCTTCCACTCCGACCGCGGGAGCCAGGGCGGATTCAACCGGTCGTCGCAACACCTCGATGGAGGTGAGCGATGGCAACCAAGCAGGATGCACGAAGAGCGACCTGGGCGATGCGAGGCAAGCTGCACTCGCCAGGGCACCCGCCAGGCTGGCAACGTGATCAGCTCGAGCGCTTCTGGCGCCAGATCGCGAGAGGCGCGACGACCGAGGAAGCTGCGATCGCTGCAGGGGTGTCGGTCCCCGTCGGCACCAGGTGGTTCCGCGAGGCTGGCGGGATGTGCCCGATCAGCCTCGCTCCCGCCTCCGGCCGTTACCTCTCGCTCGCAGAACGTGAGGAGATCGCGATCGAGCGGGCTCGCGGTTCGGGGGTGCGGCAGATCGCCCGGCATCTCGGCCGCTCGCCGTCGACGATCTCGAGAGAGCTGCGCCGCAATGCGGCGACGCGCACGGACTCTTCGGGCTACCGGGCGACGGTCGCCCAGTGGCACGCAGAGCGCCGCAGGAAGCGTCCGAAGGAAGCGAGGCTCGCCCACAACGAGAGGCTCCGCGCCTACGTCGAGGAACGTCTGTCAGGCCTCGTCACCCGGCCTGACGGCACGGCGGTCGAAGGTCCCACCGTTCGTTTCAAGGGTCGCCGTCACGGGCCGCGCCAGGATCGCCGGTGGGCAAAGGCCTGGAGCCCCGAGCAGATCGCGAAGCGCCTCCCACTCGACTTCCCCGACGACGAGACTATGCGTATCTCCCACGAGGCCATCTACCAGTCGCTCTTCGTCCAGGGCCGCGGGGCGCTCAAACACGAGCTCGTGACCTGCCTTCGGACCGGGAGAGCGCTTCGGGTCCCAAGAGCGCGAGCGAAGGGGCGAGGGAAGAACTACATCACGCCCGAGGTGATGATCTCCGAGCGACCGCCAGAAGCCGAGGACCGCGCGGTGCCGGGGCACTGGGAGGGTGACCTCATCATCGGGCGCGACAAGTCCTCGATCGGCACGCTTGTCGAGCGCACCACGCGCTACACGATGCTCTTGCACCTGCCGCCCATGGAAGGTCACCGAGGACAGAAGGTGAAGAACGGGCCGCCGCTCGCCGGCCACGGTGCTGAGGCAGTCCGTGATGCGATCACCGGCAAGATCATGACGCTCCCCGAGCACCTGCGGCGATCTCTCACCTGGGACCAGGGCACCGAGATGGCCCAGCACGCGAAGCTCCGGATCGACACCGGCCTCGCCGTCTACTTCGCCAACCCGCACTCGCCGTGGATGCGCGGGACGAACGAGAACACCAACGGGCTCTTGCGCCAGTACTTCCCCAAGGGCACCGATCTCTACCGCTGGGATCGTGACGACCTCGACGCGGTCGCGTTCACTCTCAACGGCCGCCCGCGAAAGACGCTCGGTTGGCGCACTCCAGCAGAGGCACTCGACGCTCTTCTACAATCAGATGGACCAACCAGTGTTGCTTCGACCGGTTGAACCCAGGCAGTACACGAGCCTCGACTACGGCAAGCTGGCCCGGGCGAACGGCGTTGTCCTCTCAGTCGGGATGGCCGGTGAATGCTGGGACAACGCCGTCGCCGAGTCGTTCTTCGCCACCATCAAGCGCGAGCTGATCGACACCCGCGCCTGGCCCACCCGGGCCGGGCTCCGGGCCGCCGTCTTCGATTACATCGAGGGCTGGTACAACACGCGGAGGCTTCACAGTTCGCTCCGATACCGCAGCCCGGCCGAGTACGAGGCTGCCATCCACCACCACGCCGACCGTCAGGCGGCATGATCAACACAACCAACCTGTCCGTCAAAGCGCGCCAACTCCAACTCCTGCGGAACGATTCAACGAGCTTGTCGCGGCCACCGGCTGAATCCGCCCAGGATGAAGACGGGAGTATCGACTGGATTGGCGTTCTGACGGGTTGTCGACCCAGCGACTTCGACACATACGCCGAGGAGGAGCTGAGAGACTTCGTTCGCAAAGCTCGTGAGATGGGCGACCCAGCGATTGAGGCCGAACTCATCCGGTTGGGACTGGCGAATGTCGGGCGGGAGTAGGCCACGACCTGCGCCACCGTCAGGAAGCGGGTCCTCGCTACGTGTAGACGTTGTCACCTCCGGCACCTATCATGTGGCCGGGAGGTGCGCTAACACCCCCCGGCCCATCCGACCCCTGAACCCACCAGGAGCCGAACATGAAGAACGTATCCCGCCTCCGTGGCGGTAACACGACCGTCGTCCGTAGAGCAAACGGTGCCGGTTCACTTTCGTTGCGTGCGGACGGCACCTACGACGTCCGAGTTACCCTTCCAGGCGGTAGACGTCGACGACGCATCGTTCGACGTCTTCCGGGCGAAGGAAAGTCTCAACATCGGAAACGGTCCGAGCAAGCGATCGGTGAGATGTTGGACGCCGCAGACCGAGGACTCGTGGTTCCGTCCGGCCACGTGACGGTAGCGACTTATGTCGAAGTCTGGCTCAGCAGAGAGCTTGCGAAGTGTTCGGCCGGGCGGGGGCTTGCCAGATCAACCCTGAGCTTCTACGAACAGGTATTCAAGTACTACGTCATCCCTCAGCTCGGTTCTCGCTCACTCCCAACCTTGACCACGGACGACGTCGAGAGGATGATGAACGCCCTGGCAGCCGCTGGTCGAAGCCCGCGGACTATCGAAGCGTCGCGTAATGCACTCGGAAGACTCCTCGGCGGAGCGAAGCGGGACGGACTCGTGTGCAGCATCGTGACGGTCGGGGCGAGCCATGTTCGCAGAACACTGTCTGAGCACGACGGACCTATCTCGAAAGCCCTGGAACCCGATAAGGTGCGCTTGCTATTCGAAGCCGCCGTGGGCACGAGGTGGGAGCCCCTGTTGGCCGTACTTGCCCTTCTCGGGGTGCGGCGCGGGGAGGCGCTCGCGATCTCTTGGTCAGACGTCGATCTCAATTCTGGGATCTTGACGATCCGTCGTTCGCTGTCCCGGATTCGGTTCGAAGGGCAAACGCGTCTCGTGATCGGGCCCACCAAGACGCGCTCAAGCCGACGTCCGCTTCCCATGCCACCCGTGCTCGTGTCTCTCCTGAGGGGATGGCGTTCTGAACAGGCCCGCCAGCGACTTCGTTCTGGTCCCCTCTGGAGTGCCGACTGGGTGGACGAGAATCTTGTCTTCACTACCGCTCTGGGAACTCCCATCGATCCGGACAACCTTCGACACGCGTTGGAGCGCCTCGGTCGACAGGCGGGCATCGGCCCTGTACATCCCCACCAGCTCAGACATTCGGTCGCGTCCATCTTGATAGCCCACGGACATACCGGACCCGAAGTGGCCCGCATCCTTGGCCACTCCAGTCCGGCCGTAACGCTGGCCTACTACAGCCACGCATTCGACCGAGCCACGATCCGCGGAGTTCAGACGGTCGCTGACGAATGTCAGGCGACTCGATGACTGGAAGTCCCGACCGCTCCTACACCGTGGTTCCGTCCAGATCGAAATCCCAACGTTGTGATACGACCGCCTGTCAGAATGCGGAGATGACCGGTCAGGGGCAGAAACAACGCTCAGAGGGGGAGGTGCTTCCGGCCAGGCCCCAACGCCTGCTGGACTCTCCACCGCCCTCCCTCCAGGAGCGAGCCTCCTGGGTCGAGGTCACTGCGGGGCACCCCGAGCTGATAGAGGTGCCCCGAAAGGCCGATACCGGCTACCTGACGCACGGCCTCTTTCGTTACGTGGGGAAGTTGCCGCCTCCCCTCGTTGCCTACCTGCTGGATCGGTACACCACCGCAGGTGACGTCATCCTTGACCCAATGTGTGGGGGCGGGACGACCGCAGTTGAAGCGGCCAGTAGCAAGCGCCCGTCGGTCAATTTCGATCTGAATCCCGTTTCGCGCCTTGTTACTGCAGCCGTAGCGACTCCGATTGACGAGGGCAGTATCGAGTCGTTGGCTCGCCGTACGATCGAAGAGTGGCGACCGCTCCTGCCTCCGGAGGCGTTGCGCAAGTACTTCTCCGACGACGCTTACGGCCTAATCGCGACCGGATTGCACCTAGCTGAGTCCCCTGCCGAGACCGCGTTGATCCTCTCGATCGCTCGCACGGCTTCCTTCGCCAACACGAAGAAGATCAACACCGTCGTGGACCGGCAGAAGGTTCCGAGACCACCCATCGACCTCTTGAAGCGAGCGACTCGGACGTTCGAGGAAGGCTTCTCTGCACTCCGAGCAACCGATCCGGTTCATTCTACGGTTGCACCGGCAGAGGCAGACAACCTCCCTCTTGATCACGAGTCTGTCAACTTCGTTCTCCTTCATCCTCCTTATGTGACCAACACGGCCTTCTCAGAGGTGACCCACTTGCAGCTCCTCCTTCTTGGTTTCGCGCCGAGTGCGATACAGAAGAGAGAGCTGGCGTACCGCGGCAGCTACTTTCACGTCCCCAATGGGTTGAAGAAGTACATCATCGGCTGGGCAAAGATCCTCGGAGAAGCCAACCGGGTGGTCCGGCGAGGTGGGCACATTGCCGTGGTCATCGGCGACGGTTCAATCGACCACGTGCGGATTCCGATGGGAACCATTACGGCCGAGTTCGGTGCAGACCTCGGACTCAAACTCATTCAGCGAAGCGAGCATCGCCTAAACAACCAGACCGGCTGGACCTTGTCCCGTCGCATGAGCTCTCAGCACCTGTTGGTGTTTGAACGATAGACATGCAGCAACTGCCGAAGTTGGCGATCGACGGAACCATCGACATCGCAAGTTCGAATCACTCACAGCGTCGTGATGGGCATGGAGCTTTCAGGTACTTCGGAAAACTGGCTCCGGATGTGACCGGCCACGTCCTTGATCTAGCCCGGGATCTCCTAGGCGAAGTCAACGGTCTCGTTGTCGATGTTATGTGCGGTTCTGGCACGACCCTCGTGGAGGCGGTGGCGAGGGGATGGAACTCCGTTGGGTTTGATGTCAACCCAGTTGGCATCGCGTACGCGTCAGCCAAGGTGACGCAGGTCGACCACAAGGCATATTTGGCTGCCTTGACAGCTATCTTGAGAGCCGAGACGCCGAGTCAGGACGAGGTGCGCTCGCTGTTCGCTTCGACGCGAAATGCGGATCGGTGGTTCACTGCGCACGCGCAAAGTGAGATCGCACGACTACGGCTCGCGGTGGACAAGGTAGCCTCCCCGCCAGAACGGGTACTCCTGCTGTGCTCACTGCTCTCTCGTCTGAGAAGGGCGTCGAACGCGTCAGCCCGAACGGGTCGCCTCTTCTACGATCCGGACTCGGCGGTAGCGGACATAGCTGGCGACTTCGAGGCGACGGCTCGGACGGCGCTCGATTGGGTTCCCAGCGAACGGTTGGACGCAGCCGTTGGCCTCGCCGACGCTCGGCGCCTGCCCCTTCCCGACCGCGCCGCAACCCTGACTTTCTGTCATCCGCCATACTTCGCGCTTTATCGCTATTCGGCGGACGTCTTACGATTCGAGCTGGAGATCGGTGGGTGGTCGAGGGTGAAGATCAACCGGAATGAGATTGTCGAGGGTTGGAAATCTGGAGATACCGGATTGTTGGACGGCTACATCAGAGACATGGGAGCGGTTTTTCGGGAGGCAGCGCGAGTAACCCGCGCCGGTGGCGTCTTTGCACTAGTCGCTTCGAACTCGACCTTGGGAGACGTGCAGCTCCCCGTGATCGACCGACTTGCCGATGCGGCAGTTCGCGAGCGGCTGGTAATCCACTCGCACTTCGAGCGAGTGGCACACCATGGAAGTGCGAAGTACCACAGATCGGCACGGTCCGACAAAGTGATCAACCAGGACCACGTTCTCATCTTCAAAGTTGAGTGATCGTGGGTCTCGAAACGCTCTCATGCAGACAGCACCAGGCGGGTAAGCGCCGCAGCCAAGCCGGACCTCTCGACTTCCTCACGGATGTATCCCCAACTGATGTGCACGACCGAGGGAACACACGCTCCGTCCCGACTCGGAAGATCCTCATCAAACGCCACGGCAAGCCGCAATTCGCAGTCTTGGATATGCGCCACGGCCCGCCGGGAAATCTGCGAAAGAATCTCAGTCGTTCCCAGTTCGGTCACCAGGCGCTGCAGCTTCGCTTCATCATCGAGAGCCTTCCGGTGTGAGTCCTTCACCTCAATCAGCCAAACAGAGCGGTTACACACCAGGATTACTAGGTCTGGTGCCACACGCTCGTCATTGGGCAAGCGCAGGATCACATCTGCCGTGAAGTAAGTCTTCCCATCCACTGCTTGCCAAGAAAGAACCGTGATGGTTGGATCGTGCAGGGCTGCCTGAAAGAGAGCGAGGGAGAGGTCCTCTTCAGTCACGGCGCGACCACTGCGTCGCCGAACACTACGAGCTTCGCCGTGTCTTTGAGGATCCGCCCAACCTTGCTGTCCGGCCCAAAGGTTCCGAATTGGTCAGGATCGGTGCTCACGCGCGCCCGGAAGCGCGCAATGTCCTCCGGGAGAAAACCGAGTTCGAGGGCCAGATCCGTCAGCGGGCCTCGTCCCGTTGCCTTAAACCGAGCCAGTGATTCGCGGAGCTTCACTTGTTCTGGCCCTGGCTTGCTGAACACCCGCGGCCACACGACGATGAGAGGCAGTCCACTGGCGACGGCCAGACCCGCCGACAGGGCTATCAGTCCCGAGGCTGGATCGGGCCGCCACTGGTAGCCGATGTACTGCACAACGGCAGAGCCCTTCGCCTTCCAGAAGTGATCGGCAACTCCGACGAGGGGGCGGACGTCGCGCTGTCGGAGAGCAGCAGCGGCAAGCACCTTGTCCACCTTCCCCGATGAGAAGTATGTCGAAGGCAGCACCGACCAGATCCAGGCCACCCTGGTGATGTCCACGGGCAATTCGAGGCGGGTACGAGTTGCAGACCCTCGCCACGGAAGCGCGGCCTGCCGGACCATGGCTTCGACAGCGTCGTGAAACTGACTTGGCAGACTCCCGTTCGAGCCCGAACTCTCGGCCGCGACCAGGAAGTGCACGAGCCGAACGAGCGTCTCAGCGGGTTCCCCGACAAGGTGCAGCGGCGCAGGGGTCCCCTGATCCGTGGTGGGCCAATGGATGGCCATGCAGGGCACCGCCAACCGCTCGCTCATGGCGAGCATCGTCTGAAACAACTCCGGGGCAACGTTCCTGGGACTAAATCGCCCGTCATCGATCTCGTTCAATCGCGTTCTGTTGAAGGGAGTGAAGTAAATGACTGGGATGCCGAGGGTCGCCGCCCGGTAGATCCGCGCAAATCTTTGGAACGAGTTATCACCGGTGTATCCATGTCCGCTGAACTCGACGACGCAGCGCACTCGCTCGCCATCCGAAATGACCCAGTCGGGACGCTCCCATCTCAAGAGGGGCGCCAGGGCGGCGGGGGCCGAGCGCGGCGTCGGTAAACGAACCACGCTTGCCGACGACAAAGGTCCGGACCGCAAGTTCCAAGCTTTCGCGAGCAGCTCATCGGATACCGAGTCGCAGTACAGGGTGAAGTCGGTCACTTGGAATCGCTCCCGCCGTCGGGCGAGTAGCGCCTCAGTGCGGATGCAATGATCCCGAAGTCACGTTCGTCTACCTCGACAACCGTCCTCCGGAGGTAGGCGCCCCATCCCTTGTCGCCACCCTTCTTTGGGATGAAGTTGAGCCGCCGAACAAGGGGGCGGAAGGGTAACCCGTGCCGCTCTGGGAGGACGACGTCGAAAGTGAGTCGACACGACTTGGGGAAGATCTCTCCTCCGAGTTCGACGGGTCGCCGCTGAACGGGAGACGCCAGGACGCCAATCGCCGCGACCTGGCTTCGGTCATTGTTGGGACGACCCCACGTATGTCTGGAGGCGTAGATCGCAACCGGCTGCCCCGAGCGGAGACCCTCCGTCTGCACTCGGTCCCGAAAGGCCATCCGCTGTTTGGTCAGCACCCACGACAGGGCCTCGCGGTTGCCAACCACGAAGATCCAGGGCACCGTGGCCTACCCCCTCCCTGAGCCGCCATTGTCCTACTGGTCCCGGCGTCGGTCCCTCCCACCGGCGCCGAACACCTTCCGGGCGAAGAACGCCCTGGTCAACTCAGCGCGCTCGGAGGGATTCGAACCCCCAACCTTCTGATCCGTAGTCAGATGCTCTAGTCCGTTGAGCTACGAGCGCCCTCGCCGCCGGCTGGCCGGTCGGCACCCGCGAGCAAGCCCGCGGGACTTCCCACTCTACCCGCTCCCCTCGGGGGGTCCCGGCGGCGGGGCGCTGCTCCTTGGAGCAGGCGGAACGCCGGCATCGGGCCCCTCAGCTCAGACCCCCAGGTGCTTGTCCTGCCAGAGCTTGATGCCGCCCAGGATCCCCGCCCGGTTGTCCACGACGGTGATCTTGTCCAGGCGGTCCCCCAGCCCGTCGCGGTCGACACGCCGGGCGTTCCCGCCCCCGAGGTACAGACGGTCGTAGAAGAAGAGCTCGGCCATCGTGTCGATGGCCTTCACCACCCGGCGGTTCCAGCGGCCGTCGCCGATCTGCTTGCGGGTGAGCTCGCCCACCTGCTCGTTGTAGGTCTCGCCCTTGCGGAAGGGCTGGTGGGCGATCTCCAGGTGGGGCATGAGCGCGCCGTCGAGGAAGTAGGCGGTGCCGAAGCCGGTGCCGAGCGTCACCACCAACTCCAGCCCGGCCCCCTCCACCACCGCCAGGCCCTGCACGTCGGCGTCGTTCGCCACCCGGGTGGGCTTGCCCGTCGTCTGCTGCAGGGCGGCCGCCAGGTCGAAGTGGTCCCAGGCGCGGGTCAGCTCCGGGTCCACGTCGCTGCCGGGCCCCGAGACGGTCACGAAGTGGGCCGCGCTCAGGATCACACCACCGCGCACCATCCCCGGGAAGCCGGCGGACACCCGGTCGGCCTCCGGGAGCTTCTCGACCAGGCCTTCGAGCCGCTCCACCAGCGACTGGGGCGACATGGGGTAGGTGGTGGGGACACGGACCCGGTCGGCCACCATTGTCCCGGCGGCGTCCAGCACCGAGGCCTTGAGCCCCGTCCCGCCGATGTCGATGGCCAGGGTGTAGGGGTGCCCGGCCCTCGCTCCCGGCACGGCCGACGGCGCGGTGACGACAGCCGGGCCCGGTGCGCGCCGATCGGACGGCGCCGGCCGGTCGTCGACAGAAGCCGTCTCGGCGCTCACGCCCGCGACTGTAACGGGCGCCACCGGGGGCGCCGGGGCGCGGGAGCGGGTGCACCGGCCCGTTCCCGCATGACCCGGTCCTCGAACCACGGTCGGAGGCGGATGCGCGCCGGGGGCAGCGAGCCGTAGAGGAGGACGGCCGTGCCCCGCGACATCCGCCGCAGGGCGTCGGGCGGGAGGAGCCGGCGCACGGCCGGTGCCGTCGTCACCGTCCGCTCGCCGCGGGCGCCGTAGGTGACCGACGGGGTCGGGCGCTCCTCTGTCCCGGCCAGCTGGCTGGCGAGCTCCAGCGTCGCCGGGTCTGCGATCCCGGGGAGGAAGACCTTAGCGCGATGGTTGTTCACCACCGTGGCGCCGCGCTCGCCGTAGCGGGCCCGGACCTGGGCCAGGTCCTGCCACACGGTGACGAGCTGGACACCGTGGCCGGCGCACGTCGCCGCCAGGCCGTCGAGGTCCCGGAGGGGGGCGATGTTCGCCGCCTCGTCCAGCACCACGAGGAGCGGCGGGTCGAGGGGCCGGCCGGTCCGGGCCGAGTGGGCGAAGGCGGCGTGCAAGGACTGCTGGACGAGGGCGACGAAGAGCCCGCGGAGTCGTCGCTGGTCGTGCGCCGGGGCGCAGACGTAGAGGGTGTGGGAGCCCGAGATGAGCCGGGCGCAGTCGATGGGTCCGCCGCGGGGCACGTCGTCGCCAGGAGGGTCGGCCGGCATCGGTCCGCCCCACACCGGTCCCGCCCGCAGGGCGGGCGTCCCGTAGGGAGGCGTGTCGGACTGCTCCGGGAAGAGGGGCGAGGCCGGGGCGTAGCTGGCGGGTAGTGCGCCGGGCGCAGGACCGGGCAGTGGGCCGGGCGCAACCTCGGACACGTCCGCCGCCTCCATGTCGGCGAAGGGCTCGAGCACCGTCTCCGCCGTCGTGTAGATGGCGCTGCGCTGGCGTTCGTCCCGGAGCCACGTGGCCCGGGCTGCCTGGATCGCCTCGTGCACGCCCGCCGCGTGGAGCACGTCCAGCACCTCCTCGGTCTCCTGCTCGTCCACCCACCGGACGACGTCGTGCATCGACCGGCGGCTCACGGCGG
>JAJYWG010000391.1 GCA_021791615.1 Actinomycetes bacterium | reverse complement strand
GCAAGGCTTCACAGCCACTGTGGAGATGTCCCACCGGTAGAGTTCGAAGCGGCGTTCTACGCTGCCCAACAGGCCGACCAGTCAGTGGTTGGAATCCAATAATCACGGCCTCCAAGAAACCCAGGGTAATTCAATTCGACCTCCTCCCCCTGATCGAGGACGCGACGGTCGAGCTCCGCGCGATCGAAGACGAGAACGTGCGTGTCCGAATTGCCCACCTGGTTGAGGCGATCCCGCGCCTGCGCTCACAGATGGAGCGCATCGCCTACGACGATGGCAATCCCTGCGTCCTCAGCCAGCTGGGAACTGACCCGGTAACGTTCGGATGGCAGACCTTTCCCATCGCGAGTGACTTGGAGCGCATCGAGGCAGCTGCTTTGCAACCGGACCCCATCGAGGCTCTCGGCAGGAGGCCGATCCCACCCCGAGGGATGGCGGGTCCGAACCGCCACGGGCGGGCTCGGGCCGCAGCGGTCGTCACTGCATATCTTGAGCACGGCGGAGGAGGGCTCACCGATGACGTTCTGAATGCAGGCATCCAGGAGGACCAGGACGTCCGACCCACCTTGATTGGGCTACTGGAGGTGGGCGGCGTGCTGGCGCCGATGCTGGGAACTGCACTCGGTTCGAACGCAGCCGCGATCCTCGGCTCGCTCGCGGGTGGCGAGGAACCGTGATGCGTAAGTTGGCGATGCCTTCGGTCGAAGGATTCCCGAGGGTGTGCAGCGTTAGCCCGTTCCGCATCGGACCAGCATGCATCGGCTGCCCGTAGGAAGAAGAATTGCGGACTGATGCCCAAACGGCGACGCCCGAGGCCCGCCCGGCCACACACGACAGAGACTCCGAACCCAGCGACCGAACGCCCGCTCGCTCCGACATCGACCGCAACGGAGTCGATCGGTCGGCGAGTGATCGTGCTCGGCGCCGGTGTCGACGTGCCGTACCGCCTCCCGACCGTCGCGGGACTGGCACCGGAGCTGGCCGCGTTCAGCCATGCGGATGGTGCGCCGATCGACCAGGCTCTTCGTTCCAAGCTGCCCTACTTGCGCTTCACGTTCGACAAGTACGCGGGCGACCAGAGCAACGTCTTCCTGAACGACCTGTTCACTTCGGCTGGCGATGTCGTACCCACGCTGACCTCAGTGGTAGACAAGCTCAGATCCGACGAGACGATGGCTCCGGTCGGGAATCTGATCCACCAGCTCTGCGAGATGGCAACCAGCAACCAGCTCTCCGCTGCGAGTCTCGCCGGGCTGGCCCGTCTGTCGGGTCAAAGCCGGGATGCCGGGGAGTCTGAGCCCATCCTCGACCCCCAGCGGCTCACTCTCACCCAACTCCCTGGGGACGCCCTCCGGACGGCGTTTCGCGAAGCGCTCATGCGAGGAGATCAGCTGAGCGACCAAGAACGCGACGTGCTTACCCTCTTCGTCGAGGCCACGAGCAACGTGGAACAGCTCCTCTCGACCTACTTCATGCTCTTCTCGGCTGGCCGGCCCGCCGACCAGAAGACCTACCTGTACCTCGCGTGGATGCTGTGGGCGTTCCTGCGGAGCCGATCGGCGAACCGCGTGCCCCTCGACGACTCGATCTACCCAAAGCTTCCGTCGATCGGTGGCGATGTCGTCACCTTCAACTACACCAACTTCTTCCCCCCTGCCCTCGTCAAACAGGTGAGATTCTTCCACGGCCGGCTCGACCGCTACCTACATGTCGACAACCGTCAGGTGGTGACGGATGACCCGGCGCTCCGGCAGGCAACCGACGTCCCGACCATCGCCACCTTCCTGGGAACCCTCCGCATGGACGTGCGAGAGCCCGGTGCCATCGACCTGCCGGCAATCGTGCCCCCGACCAGCTTCAAGCCCGTCATGTCCCGCGAACAGCTCCGCACGTGGGTCGAGGTCGACGACCGCCTCCAGAAAGCCGACGTCATCGTGATCGTCGGCTACTCCTTCGCCTTGGCGGACGAGCACTTCAACGACCTACTCCGGCGTAGCAACCCGCGCAGCCGCATCCTGGTCGTCAACCCCGATCTCGGGGCTCCCCTGAAGAACGTCTGCCGCGTCATTGGCATCGATCCCGAGACGCTCGTCGATTCCAAGCGCAGCGGCTACGACCGACGGGCGGCTGGTCGGCTGATCTACGTCGGCGCCAGATCTGAAGTCGTGG
Organism: Actinomycetes bacterium; assembly: GCA_021791615.1. The sequence goes on along the minus strand of JAJYWG010000391.1, from coordinate 12,042 downwards.
ACGGACCATTCATCGACGAGATGGCCAGGTGACTGGGGTGGGTTGGCGGCAGGCACCATGTACGATCACCCGCAGGGGTCACCTGCCCGACGATACGGAGGGCGACACGCCGTGGCGGTAGACGACACCCCCAATCCGGTCGAAGTCACCGCTTCCGGCGCCGCCCAACAGATCGCCGGCCCCCAGCACTCTGGCACCGACACTGTCCACCCGGCGCCGCTACCGTCGGACCCCACGGGTACGGCTTCCGCATCGCTCACCGGCACGGTACCCGCCGCCTTGGATCTCGGCTGGACCATGGCCGATCTGGCTGCAGCCGTCGCACACCCTGTCACGGTCGGCGACCTCGAGCGCATCCTTCCCACCGAGCACGAACTGGACCGACTCCCCCGCTCAAGACTGCAAGCAGTCCGCATCAGCTACCTGAGCGCCACCTTGGGTGGTCTCCTGCCCGCTGGGGAGGAGCCGATGCCAGTCGGGGAGCTGCACACCCTGCAGACGAGATTGGACGGGAACGAGGTTGACTGGGCAGCTGCCAAGTCCGATCTGGAGCAACTCCACCTGAAGTTCCTCGACGCCTTGGCCTGTGCCGGACGGCCGCTGATCCTCGCTTACCAGCTCGGACGGTCCCTGCGCGACACGACGTACCTGCCCGACCAGGAGCGGGCCGGTGAGCTGGAAGGAAAGGAGTTCGACCCCGAGCACGCGGGGATCCCGAAGACGGTGGCGAAGCTGAGGCAGGAGTTACGCCGGGATCGGGTGGTCACGCTCCAGGGGTGGCTGGATGCCTTGGCCCCAAACTTTCCGGCCGACACCGCAGCAGTGGTGAAGACCTCGCTGGGCCGCTGGAGCGACTGGTCCGGGGCCGCCCTCGACGATGCCCAGCCTGGTGCGCTCAAGAAGAAGGAGACCAAGGACGCGCTGGCCAACGTGGGCACTCAGGCCCTCTTGCAACAGGGCGACGTCTGGTTGAACCTGTTGGTCGGTACCCAGAGCCTCGACGGGCTGCTCACCCCGGAAGCACACGTGGCAGCGGGCGAGGCGGCGTTGGCCCGGAGCGCCCGCATCATCCGCCGCGTGGTCCGCCACTACTGGGTCGCGATCGCGCTCCTCGTCCTCGCCGCCGCGGGTCTCACCGCCTGGGCCGGCGTCTACCTCACAGGAGCGGGGAAGGTCTGGACCCAGATCGCGACCATCGGCAGTGCCCTGGGGATCACCGCCAAGGGCATCGGAAACCGAATCGCCAGGCTGGCTGGCGCCGGAGAGCGGCCGATCTACCAAGCCGAAACGATCGATGCTTATGCCTGGGCTATCACCGCGATCCCCAGCACGACGCTGGACCGCACCGGGAGGCGCGTTCTTCGCCGCAGCGGAATCCAGAAGCTGACCCCTCTCGGGCGTGCGTGAGAAAGTCACCCTCCCAAGCGAAGAGACGGAACGCATCCGCCCACCCGATACCAACCTCCACCCACTCGGTTCAGCTGCAGGTATGGAGGACGGCGGGCCGGGCGGGTCATCCGCAGCATGGTCTTGGCGACCGTTGCCCGGGACCAGCCGGACCCGAAGCAAGACACCATCTTGGCGTGGACCATCTCTACGGTGAAGAGCGGCGCTCCACCTGCAGCGGCCAGTTCCTCCACCACTCCGACCACCTCGTCTCGGCAGGTGGGGACGGTCAGCTTGCGTTCTCCCAGGTAGATCGGCTGGCCGGGGATCGGCAGCGGTTGGCTTTTGGAGGCACCACCACCACTCGTGTTCCGTATTCGAACTCGGACACGGTGAATACCCCGTCGAAGGGCGGCCGGTACTGCCCATGGCAGAGTCGGCCGCCTTTCACGTCCAGCCGCTCAGCCGGGCCAGGTGGCTTCCGTCTGAAGACCTGGCTATGGGTCGTTGAGAGGTCCGAGCGAGCCTGCCGGCTTGGCGTCAAACCGGTGGACAGGCTTGCGCATGCACACCCTGAGCTCGGGGTCGAGACCATGGGCCGCCTCGTCGTTTCGCAGAGCATGCAGCCCCGGCGACAGCTCTTCCTCCTCGAGGACTCGAAAGCCGAGATGTTCGTACAGCGGCCTGTTCCACGGCACCTCGGCGAACGTCGTCAGGGTTATCGCGTCGAGCCCTTCGGCCGCCGCCCAGCCCTCGACCTCGTTGATAAGTGCCCGACCCAGTCCCTGGCCCTGGCGTCCCGGCTCGACGCTCACCTGTTCGATGTGGGCGCATCCGTCGATCAACTCCACCACCACGTAGCCCACCACATGGTCTTCTTGGTCGGTCGCTACCCACGAGCGGCCTGCTCTCGCGTAGGCCACCAATTGCTGGCTGCTCATCGGCTCGTCGGCGGCCACGTCAGCCATGCCCACTTCCAGGAAACGAGAACCCGCAGCACGCTCGACGTCCCGCTGAGCGCCAGCATCGGCTGGTTGCGCAGGACGGATCACGTGATGATCCTGCCACCCGATATTTTGTTATACGATACTCTCTTGGAGGTTCGAGACTCGGCACTCAAACACGGCTGTAGCGCCGACGACATCCGCCACGCCATCACCAACGCGCTCGCCATCTACGACGACCTGGACGATCCCTACGTGCTCTACCTCGGCCCCGACACCGCTGGCACCCTGCTCGAGGTGCTGACCGCCGTCGACGCGCTGGGCGAGGAGATCGCCTTCCACGCTATGCCGATGCGCCGAAAGTACAGGAGGCTGCTCCCATGACCGAATCCCGCAAAGCCAAGACAGGAGAGACGATGGACGAGAACTTCTGGCGGCGGGCCGAAGAGAAGGCCGATGCTGGCCTCGACCCCTCCCGGCTGCGCCGCCGGGTCGGTCGCCCGACCCTCGGCGAGGAACCTGCCGGGCTGACCGCCGTCCGGCTCCCGCCCGAGGTCCGCCGGGCACTCGATGACCGAGCCGCCGAGGAACACATTTCCACCAGCGAAGTCATTCGTCGCGCCCTGGAACAGTACCTCGCGAGTTAGCTGGTCAACTTGCCCAGCGCACGGAGATCCGCCAGGACCTCGGCCGAGTTCGAATAGCGACAACGCACCTCCACCAAAGTGTCGGTGTTCGAACCCCGGTCCTGAAAGGGACCGGAGTTCTCCCCGTAGTTGACACCCCAGGTGCGGAACTCCTCGTCGTGGAAGGCGGCGAAGGGCTGAGCCATCCGTGCGTAGACCACCGATCCGTCAACTTCGACGAGGATCTCCTCGAAGATTGCCTCGTTCATCTGCCTGCGGACCTTCTCGTTGGCCTTGGCATAGGTTGAGCCCAGGTTGCTGGCCAGGGCGAGAGCGTGACGCAGGTTGCGCTCGAATTGCTCCCAGTGAATCTCCGCATTGGGCATCAGTGCTCTGGCCTTGGCCAGCTCGTCGGTGATCCTGGCCTGCTCCTCGCCGAGCAGTTCGACCGGCCCGGCATCTGCCAGATGTGCCTTGTGCAGCGACCGGTGCTCGTTCTCCAGGATCTCGTTCGCCCGCTTCAGCTCCTTGTTCTCTTGTTCGAGCTCTTTGATCCTCCGGGCGTCTTCGGTCGTCGTCTTGGGCTCGTGACCTTCGTCGATGTCGGCCTGGCGAACCCAGGCCTGGACGGACTCGGTTTCGTGGCCGAGCTGGCGGGCGACGCGTCCGACGGTCCCGAGCTCAGGACCGAACTCACGGCAGAGCTGGCGGACCAGGTGAACTGCTTGTGCTTTCTCTTCAGGGGTGTAGCGCCGCTGTGAGGGCTGATTGGTGTGCTCGTGGGTATCCATGACTCCATCCTCGATTCCATCTCTGAAGGAGCGCAGGAAGTCAAGACGGGTCACGAGCGCCTCGCAGCACGCCATGGAGGCGATCATGGTCTCCATCCGACCCGGCGACCTCTACCGCAGATCCGCGAGCTGACCGAGCGGCTCGAAAGGTTGGCCCGGAGCAAGGCCCCTGCACCGGTCAAGCCACCGATGAACAGGGCCTTCAACAAGAGCCCCCATCCGGAGGTTTTCCCTGAGGCAACGAATCAAGCTTCCCGGAGGATTTGACGTGAGGCAACAGGGGGCGAAAGGGCGGGGCTCCCCGGTCATTCGAGTCGAGGGTCCTCCGAGGCGCGCTGACCGAGGCGGGTCGGGAGCGGCCATCGAACCGTCTTGAGCCGGAGCGCGTGCCTCTCTACGACCCACCAGCTGGCTGCAGCGACTGGCGCCACGGCAGCAACACTCAGGAAGGCGTATGGCCAGTACCCCCAGCGGTTAGCTCCCCAGTTCACCAGTAGCTGCTGGACTGGAAAGGCGTAGATGTACACCCCGTAGGAGTAGTCGTTTCGGGCCCCGACCTGGTGCAGCGGCAGGTGGATTCCCAGCCACAGCAGAGGGTACGCCAGGAAGACCGACGTCAGATCGGTACTGGTCAAGGTAAAAGCGGGCGTGCTGTTCCCCAGGGGGAGCACGAGCCCGGAGAGAAAGGCGAGAGCGCAGGCCAGCGCGAGAAGCCCGGAGTCTGGGACCCGATCACGGTACAGGTAGAGCAGGGACCCTCCGAGGAACACAGGGACGAAGGTGAGAAGCTTCATGGCGTCCCAGTTGTCGGAGGGCGAGAAGTGCTGGTTGAACTGGGGGACCGACGTTATGACGATCTCGGTGAGCCAGATCGTTGCGGCTAAGAGGGCCACGGCGAGGCGATGACGGAGCAGACCGGCCACCGAGAGGACGGCGAGAAGCACGTAGCACATGCACTCGAAGTACAAGGTCCACACCGAACCGTTCCAGACCGGGCGAAAGTAGCCCAACGGCAGGGTGTGGGCGATGGTGGACTGCGGCGCCTGGATCCACAAATTGCGCAGGAAGTAGCCGACAGGGCCCCCAGGCTCGGACAGGTAGCAGGAGACGCCGCAGCGGGACGCCAGCAGGGGATTGGCGTGGTACCAGACGACGGTGCCGAACACGAAAGCCGTCACGAACATGCACGTCCAGAAGGCGGGGAATATCCGAAGGACCCGCTGCCAGAGATAGCGCCCGACGTGGTTGCGCTCGGCACTGCCTGCGATCAGGTAACCGCTGATCCCAAAGAACCCGTACACGGCCAAAGTGCCGAGCGTGGTCTTGCCCAGGAAGTTCTCGCTGCCGAAGAGCCCGATGGTGATGGCGTGTGAAAACACGACGGCTAGGGCCAGGACAAGCCGCAGGAAGTTGAGGCTGTTGCGGTGAACCTGGAACGTTGCCCCGATTGCAAGTCGCGGGTGAACGGGTGGGGACGGGGGCGGGGTGATGGCGGCCACGGTGGTGAGATCGCCCGCCCCCCCCCGGTACCCCCACGACATGAGGAACGAAGTTTCGCGCCTCGCCCGGGGCGTGTCACGTTGGCGGGCAGTTCGTGCGGTGGCCCCGGGTCGGGCCCACCGAATACGCTGCAGCCTCAAAACGATGCCTGGGGAGTCAGGTCATGCCTTCAGATACCTCGAAGAAGATCGGCGTTCTGGTGGTGGCCTATAACGCCGCCTCGACTCTGGCCAAGGTGCTCGACCGGATACCTGACGAGGTCCGCTCGGATATCGCCGAGGTGATCGTCAGCGACGACCACAGCGAGGATTCGACCTACCTGGTCGGCCTGGGCTACCAGCAGATCTCCGACCTGCCGATCACCCTGCTCCGGCAGCCCGTGAACTTGGGTTACGGGGGCAACCAGAAGGTCGGTTACGAGCTTGCCATCGCGCACGGCTTGGACATCGTGGTGATGCTGCACGGCGACGGGCAGTACGCACCTGAGTTGCTGCCCGACGTCTTGAATCCTCTTCTCGCCGACGAAGCAGACGCGGTACTTGGCTCCCGCATCATGGTGAAGGGTGAAGCACGCCGTGGTGGGATGCCTCTCTATAAGTACGTTGGGAACAGGATCCTGTCCCGTTTCGAGAATGCAATGCTCCACACGGACCTTTCGGAGTTCCACTCCGGTTACCGCGCCTACTCGGTGAAGGCGCTCCAAACCATTCCGTTCCAGCGCAACTCCGACGGCTTCAACTTCGATACCCAGATCATCATTCAGCTCCACGATGCGGGGATGCGGATCGTGGAGGTACCGATCAGCACCTACTATGGCGACGAGATCTGCTATGTCAACGGCCTGCGTTATGCCGCCGATGTGTCGAGGGATGTGGTGGCGTACCGGCTCCAGAAGGCTGGCTTCGGCGACGGCGGCCGCATCTCTCTCTCCCAGGAGTACGAGCTAAAGCCAAGTGAGGACAGCTCGCACGGACGGATCCTCCGGCTGCTGAGTCGTAAGCACCCGGGGAGAATCCTTGACCTGGGCTGCTCCAGTGGGCTGCTGGCGGAGCGGCTCCGGGCCATCGGCCACCACGTCACCGGAGTTGACGTCAACGAACTTCCCGGAGTTCGACTGCGCACCGATGCTTTTTTCCAGGCTGACTTGAACGAAGGCGTCCCGCCGGAGGTTGGGTCGGATTTCGACGTGGTCGTGGCTGCTGACGTCCTAGAGCACCTTGTCAACCCCGGCGCGCTGGTCCGCCAGGTGAAGGACCTGTTGTCGCCAAACGGCACCGCCGTGTTCTGCGTTCCCAACGTCGCCCACTGGTACCCGCGCCTTCGGTCGCTGGTCGGCCGATTTGGCTACGACCAGCGGGGTATCCTCGACTCCACGCATCTTCGCTTCTTCACTCGGCGGAGTGCTCGCCGGATGATTGAGGAGCAGGGGTTCGCGGTACGACGGGTGCAGCCGGTGGGGCTGCCGCTGGATGTGCTGAGCGTGGGTGGCGGCGCAGGACGGCTGGTCCGCGAGGTGGACCGGGCGCTCGTGGCCATGTGGCCCACCATGTTTGGCTACCAGTTCGTCGTCGAAGCCGAGAGCTCCCGCCGGCTCACCAACTGGTCGCAGATAGGGGTCGGCACGGGAAGTGGGCGAACGTACCCGGCGAACGCCGGCGTGGTCGAAACCGAAGCAGGCGCCGTGCCAAACCGGACATGTCCGGGGAAGGCCACCGGGTAGAGCAGCGAGAATGCCGGGGACCCGTCCACCGTGGCGAAGATCTGGCCTAGCCCGGCGAGCAGGTCGACCTGGACTCGATGAGGCTGGCCGACGGCCACCCGGAACACCGGTCCCGCGTACCATGGTGGCGGGGGCTTGCCCGAGAGTGAGGCATTGAACCGGTAAGAGAAGCGGTAGCGGTCGCCGCCCTCCCAGGTGACGGCCAACACGTCCTGTGGTCGGCTCTCGCCAGAGACCAGCAGTGGCTGGCGTTGTCCGCGATCCGTCTGGGGAAAGGTCACCTCAAGTAGGAAGCCGCCACCTCTTGCGCCGATCTCGACGGGGTGCCAGCTATTACCGTCGTACTGGTACACCGCAGCGCACCGGCCGACGACGGCCAGGTCGAGCGCCGACGCCCGTCGGGGAAGTGATGCCACAAACCGCACGTCGGGTGTAGGCCCGCTGGCAATCCACCGGCGAACCTGTTGCTGCAACGACACCATTCCGGCACGCTGGGGGATGGTGACCGCCGGCCCCAGCTCTCGCTGGTAAAAGAGACTGAGGGAGATGGTCGTCCAGACCTCGAACAGGGCCAGGAGAACGCAGAGCGCAGTGAGCAGTGAGCGCCATGCCGGGCGCCAGCGCCGACGCCGACGCCGACGGGAACGGTCCGTCGTTGCGCAGCCCTGAACAACGTGCCAGCCGGCGACGGCCGCCAGCAGGAGCAGTGGCATAACGTCGGCCAGGTAGCGCTCGGCCAGGAAGGCGATAGCCAGGATGCCCGCCGTGCAGGCGGTGGCGGCCACCAGCAGGAGGCGTAGCGAGGCGATCCTGGGGGGTGGCGCGAACTCGGGCGCCGGCCGATTCGCCGGACGGTACACGCACACTGCTCCAATGACGGCGAGAATGGTGAGGAGAGGCATGCTGGCCGGAACGCTCGACGTCCAGTCCCTGGTTGTATAGAGCACATTCCCGACGACCAGCGCTTTCCCCGGGAAGAAGATCCAAGGGAAGAACCGGCTTATCGACAGGGCGTCAGGACGGACGTACTGGAGCAGGTTGGTAGGCACGAATTTCAAGCCGAACAGGCTGCCTCCGTTGGCAGCAAGCACTGCTCGCCGGTGAGCGAAGTCGGTCGTGGCCACCTGCCGATTGAGCGGGAGACTGAATGCGGTGCCGAACTTGACGTAATTGACAGCCGCGTACAAGAACACCGGCACGATGGTGGCGACGACGAGACCGCTGGCCAGCCGACCCGGTTCGGCACTCACTTGTATGCCGGTCAGGCGGGCGAGGCGCCGGCTGACCGGTCGCCACCGTTCAACGTGGTCACTTGCCCAAGCAAGCACGTAGATGGTGGCCAGTAGACCCAGGGCCAGGACTGGCCCAGCGCCCACCGATCCGCGGGTTAGTAGGGCCAGGGTGGTGAAGATGGCCGCGCCCAGCAGGCGACCGGTACTCGGATGCTCGATGAAGCCGGCTAGCGAGTAGAAGGCACCCAGGGTCAGAGCTGCGCCCCACAGCTCAGCCTCTTCGTAGACCTGGGCGGTGGAACCGAGGAAGAAGAGCACGGACCCCACTCCCACGACCACGATGAAGGCGGCCGTCAGCACGGCCTCCAGCCGGGTCACCGGGGCTTGGCCCCGGACCATACCCCGGACCCGCCAGCTGATGAGGGTGACGAAGGTCAGGGCCACGACGAATGCGACCAGGAGCGAGATCGGGGTTAGTCGGCCGTCTAAGCGATGCGTGAAAAGCAACACCGGGAGGCGGAGAAGGGCCGGTACGGGCCCGTAGTACATGTCCGTCCGACCGTCGGTACGGATGCCCTCGATCGAGAGGACGCTGGCGGGCATGCTCCAGGTGCCGCTCAGGAGCGAGCGGGCCTGGACATCGTAGAAATTCGAGAAGGGTACCGACTGGAGAAATTGCCACGTACCACCGGTGACCAACCAGGCGAAGAGAACGCCCGACGCGGCGATGCCGGCGACCGAGCCGCCCAGGAAACGGCGGCGAGAGGTCTGCGCGGTGCTGCGGCGGGCCCCTTGCTGGTCGGGCTCGCCAGGGTCCGGCGGCGCTTCAAGCCGTTCGCGCACCCCAGGACCTTAGCGAGCCGCCGGCTGGTGCTCTTGGTCGGGGAGTTCCAGCTTGGCCACCTCGGGGAGGATACGCGGTCGGAGCCACTCACCCCCTGCCGCCGTGATGTGGTTGTCGTCGCTCCAGCGCACCGTGACCCCGCCTACGGTCGAGGCGGAATGGCCCAGCCGATCCAAGTACGCCGCCGTCGATGACCTTCACCCCGAAGTCGCGGATCGAGTCGGTACGCGGTCCATTGTGGTGGTGCACTGTTGTACCTGTGGGTGCCACCGAGTCACCCACCAGGAGAAAGTGCACGGGATCGGTGGTGAATGCGTGCACCGCCGCCAGCTCCGCCTGCTCCGTGGGCGGGATCGGTGCCGGCGTCCAGCCGCCGACGGACAGATCCTGGGCATGACACTCCGCGGAGGTCAGGCGGTTCGCGAGTCACACCGGGCACCGGACGACGGCACTCATCCTGCCAGCCAGCCCCAGGCCAGCCGCGGACCACACTTACAGCGGTTCAGAGCTTCTAGGCCAACGCTGGGTGGCTCCAGCGCGCCGTCTTGGCTCACAACCTACTGCGTTGGCACCGCGACCTCGTCGCCAAGCGCTGGACCTAATCTCACGGCCGCCCGGATCGACCTCCCATCGCCGAGGGAACCACCGCATGGTGTGCCGCCTCGCCAAGGTGATTCCGAACTGGGACTGCCGCCGCATCCACGGCGAGCTCGCCACTATGGGCATTGTCGTCGCCGCCCGAGCGTCTGGGCGAACCTGAAGCGCCACGGCATCGACCCGTCGCCGCGAAGGTCGGGGCCGACCCGGATGGAGTTCCTCGCCCCCCAGGCCAGAGGCTTGATGACCTGTGCCTTCTTCCACGTCGACACCGTTCTCCTCCGCAGGCTCTAGGTCCTCGTGTTCATCCACCACGACACCCGGCTCAGCCACATCGCGGGCATCAATTCGAAACCGGTCGCCACCTGGGTGACCCAGCAAGCCCGAAATAGGTCGATGGAGCTCGCCGAGCAGACAGATCTGGCCAAGTTCCTCATCCGCGATCGCGACTCGGAGTTCACCACCTCCTTCGAGGTGATCCACAGACTGGCAAACGATTGGCCGGATGACCGAAGACCGACGCCATCTGCGAGCGCGTGCTCGGCAGCAGTCGCCGGGAGCGCCTCGGCCGGACGCTCATCCTCGGTCGGACGCTCATTCCGATCCGACCCCACCCACCATCGGCCACGCTGACACCGCAGGGCTACGAAAATCCGGTCTTCGGGACGGCCTCATCCACGAGTACCGCACAGCCATCTGAGCTGGGCAGACGGGGTTCTCGGCATCCACGGGTACATTTATCGTGGTGTCCGGCAACACCCCCGTGCTCACGGTGTCCGACGCGAAAGCGTGGTCAGAGTGGCTCGGAGATCACTGCGATCGGACCGAGGGGGTCTGGCTGGTCCTGGCGAAGAAAGGCACCACGGAACCGACGACGTTGACCTACGAGGAGGCGCTCGAAGAAGCACTCCGTCACGGTTGGGTGGACGAACAGCTGGCGAAGGTCGACGAGCGCACCTTCCGGCGCAAGTTCACTCCGCGACGATCGGGTGGCGCGTGGTCGAAACGGAATGTCGCCATCGCCACCCGGCTCCTCGAAGAGGGTCGGATGCATCGAACTGGTCTCGTCGCAGTGGAGCAGGCCAAGGCCGACGGCCATTGGGACCGTGCGTACGCAGGCCAGAAGGCCATGGAGGTTCCGTCAGATCTTGCCGCCGCGCTTGAGGCGAACCTGCCGGCGAAAGTGATGTTCGAGCGGTTGAACAGTGCCAATCGCTATTCGATCCTCTATCGGGTGACCACCGCCAAGCAGGCTAAGACGCGTCAGCGCCGGATCGAGCAGTTCGTGGCCATGCTCGCCCGCGGCGAGACGATCCATCCCCAGCGGTAGTCTCTCCTCTGCCCAGCCCGCTTCCGACCCTTCGGGACGTTCCAGGCGGGTGTTGCCCGGTCCGGCGTTACTGAGCTTGTAGGCATATCCAGGGGTCCCGCGTGATGTCTTTGCTGGTCAGGGCGTTGCGGGAGGGTCTGGAGTGCCGAAAAGTGTAGGCACACGAGTACTCGACCGACTTGCGTAGTTCGGTGGCAATGTAGGCGTGTACTTGCGAGAGTCCAGTCGCCGGAACAAGGACGGCTCCAAGGTCACCTACCTCCCGCTCGCCCACAACGAGCGCCACCCGGTCACCGGTACGCCCGTGGCCAAGGTCACCTACAACTTCGGCCGGAAGGACAAGGTCGACAAGGTGGCGCTGGCTCGTCTGGTCTCCTCGATCAGTCGGATCCTCGATCTGCCCATGACCGACTCGTCGGTTGCTTCGGCGGAGGTGGAGATCGTGGACTCGCGGCGGCTCGGTGGCGCCTTCGTGCTCGACCAGTTGTGGGAACAATTGGGCATCGCCGAGGCCCTGCGCTCTGCGGCCAAGGGCCGCCGCATCGATGCCGACACAGTTGAGCGGATCTGTTTCGCCCTCGTCGCCCAGCGTTGTCTGGAGCCGGCGTCGAAGTTGGCCGCGGTGAAGTGGGCCCAAGAGCGGATGCCCTTGGTCGGCTGTCCCGAGTTCGACGATCAGGCGGCCTATGCGGCGATGGACTTCTTGCTGGCGTCGTTGCCCGAGATCGCCGAGCGCATCTTCTCGGCGACGGCCAACCTGTTGAACCTGTCGTGCGACATCGTCTTCGTCGACACCTCCTCCACCTACTTCGAGCGGGACGCGGCCGACGGGGAGGACGACCTCGACCTGGCCAAGAGTGCTGAGGAGAAGGCAGCCACCGGCCAGAAACCCGATCCCGATGTCGCTGGTCCCGCCGAGTCGGCCACCCGTCGGTTCACCAAGCACTCGAAGCACCAAAGGTCAGACCTGTTGACCGAACTACGGTGGATATTCCCCCTGGTCAGGGACTTACATGCCATGGCTGGATGGGTTAGGGTGCCCGCCCATGGCCGACGACGGGCTCCGGGATCT
>JAJYWG010000128.1 GCA_021791615.1 Actinomycetes bacterium | reverse complement strand
CGGTGGTGGCCGTACTCAGTTCGCGGCAGGCACCTCGGCCGTCGCTTCGCCGACGACCTTTTCCTCGCCGTCCTGGTTCACGAGCCGGACGTCGAGGTCCACCAGGCGCCGCCCGCCCTCCTCTCGCTTGCCCGAGACGACGACGCTCGTGGTCAGCTCCTCGTCCGGCCAGGTCTGGCGAGCGAAGCGCACCTTGTAGCGGGTCACGTTGCCCACACCCACGTAGTCGGTGATCGCCGTGCCCAGCAGACCCATGGAGAACATCCCGTGGCCGAATACGCTCGGCTGGCCGGCTGCCTGGGCCTTGACCTCGTCGTGGTGCATCGGGTTGAAGTCGCCCGAGGCCCCGGCGTAGCGCACGAGGTCCGTCCTGGTCAGCACGTGCGTCCGGGGCGGGCCGGCATCACCGACGGCCACGTCCTCGTACACGAGCTTGCGCTCACCCATTGTCGTCCACCTCCTCGTTCACGACCATCGCATGCGGCACCGGCAGCATCTCGACGGTCCGATCCAGTTCCAAACCGGCATTCGCCCCTCGCGGCCTGCTCAACAAAATTGCACCGACACTCGAGGCCGCCGTCATGCCCGGTGGATGACGTTGAAGCGGGACGTGACCACGGGCTCACCGGTCTTGGCGTCGACCCACGTCGTCTCGGTCACCACGAACGTCATGGTCTTGCCCTTGGACTCCTTCTGGTAGGCATCGACCACCTTGCCTTCGCCGACCAGCTCGTCGCCGACCAGCACGGGGCGGTGGTAGACGAACTCCTCCTCGCCGTGAAGGATCAGTCCCCCTTTGGCCATCAGCGGACCGAGCACCTTCATGAGAGGGTTCCCCGACGGGGCGTCGGCGGGCTGCAGCTCGGGAAACTTTCCCCAGGCCTCCATTGCGATGGGGAACGTCGGTGGTGCGGGGATGGCCGCAAGCCCGGCCGCCTTCGCTGCCGCGGGGTCCTTGTAGATCGGGTTGGCATCGGCCACCGCGTCGGCGAAGAACGCCACCGGCCCTCGTTCCACCACCACCGTCGACTTGCCGGTCGGCTGCCCGATGATGCTCCGAAGCATCTCCTCGTCGCTTGCGCCTTCGCTCACTTGCACCCTCCCCTGCTGCTTTTCCACCCCGGCGCCTGCCGGGTCGTCGACGCCGGCCGGCGTCTCGGCGTCCGACACCGTAGCGTGCCAAAGCGGATGAGGACCAACTCCGCCCCGGCACTCCGCCGGACGGTAACGTGTCGCCGTGGCCGAACTGGAGACCATCACCTACGAGGCGCGCGACGGCGTCGCCTGGGTCACCCTCAACCGCCCCGAAGTCCACAACGCCTTCAACGCTGCGATGCAGCACGAGCTCCAGACGGTGTGGCGGTGGCTGCGCCAGGACGACGCCGTCCGGGCGATCGTGCTCACCGGGGCGGGGAGCAAGGCCTTCTGCACCGGGATCGACCGCGGCGAAGTCATGGGAGACGCCCGGGAGACCAACGCCAATGCCAGGAGCGCGGGCTCGGGGCCGGATCCCGGCGCCGGGCCGGAGCCCGTGCACGTCGGGTCCTGCTCGACGCCGTTCATGTTCGACGACCCCGGCGAGCGCCTCGGACCCAAATCGAACGACTTGTGGAAGCCGGTGGTCGCTGCGGTGAACGGCATGGCCTGCGGAGGGGCCTTCTACATGCTCGGGGAGGTGGACATCATCGTCGCCGCCGACCACGCGACGTTCTTCGACCCTCACGTCTCCTACGGCATGGCCGCCGGGTTCGAGCCCCTGCAACTCCTGCCCAAGATGCCCTTCGGCGAGATCGTGCGCCTCACCCTGCTCGGGAACGCCGAACGCATGTCGGCCGAGCGTGCCCACCAGATCGGGCTCGTCTCCGAGGTCTGCCCGGCAGCCGAGCTCAACCAGCGGGCCGGCTGGGTCGCCGAACAGATCGCCCGGGCACCGGCCTTGGCCGTACAGGGAACGCTGCGGGCGCTGTGGGCCGGGCGTGAGCTGTCACGAGGGCAGTCCCTCGGCCTCGCCTGGGCGTTCGTCGGATTGGGGACTGACCGGGAGAGCCTGGCCGAGGGGCAGGCGACTTTTGCCTCGGGCGTGCGGACCACGCCGAGGATCCGATGAACCCGACCCCGCACGCTGCGGACCTGGCTCTCCTGGTCCTGCGGGTCGGACTGGGCGCGGTGTTCCTCGCCCACGGGATCAACCACATCTTCGGGGGAGGGAAGATCCCGGGGACCGGGCGGTGGTTCGAGAGCCTGGGAATGAAGCCAGGGGTCCTGCACGCCTGGACTGCGAGCTTGACCGAGATCGGCGCCGGGGCGCTGCTCGTGCTCGGGCTCCTCACCCCCTTCGGAGGGGCCGGAGTCGTCGGGGTCATGCTCGTGGCCTGGATCACCAACCACCTGAAGAACGGCTTCTTCATCTTCCGACCGGGCGAGGGCTGGGAGTACGTCATGACGCTCACCTTGCTCGGCATCGTGGTGGCCACCCTCGGTCCGGGCGCCTGGAGCATCGACGGCCAGGTGCCGGCGCTCCAGCATCTGTGGGGGTGGACCGGCTTCGCCATCGCCCTGGGTGCGGGCGGCGGAGGCGCCGCTCTGCTGCTGCTCGGCTTCTGGCGCCCCGAGAAGCCTGTGGCGGCCGCGCAAGGAGACGGAGACTGAGGCTGAGGCCGGCGGCTCGAGCTCAGCCGTCGTGGGCGAGCCGGTCAGCCAGGGCGCGAAATGCGCGTCCCCGGTGGGAAATCGCGTGCTTGCCGACAGGCGGCATCTCTGCGAACGTCAGTCCCCCGCCCTCGTCGGGGACGAAGATCGGGTCATAGCCGAACCCGCCCGATCCTCTGGGTGCGCTGGAGATGAACCCGTCGACCACCCCTTCGGCCACCACCTCACGCCCGTCGGGAAAGGCCACCAGGGCCACGGTGACGAACCGTGCCCGGCGCTCGCCCCCGGCATCGGCGAGTCCCGCCAGCTCGCTCAGCAGCTTGGCGACGTTGTCGGCGTAGCCGGCGCCCGGGCCGGCGTAGCGAGCCGAGTAGACCCCCGGCGCTCCGCCGAGCGCGTCGACTTCCAACCCGGTGTCGTCGGCCACTGCCGCCTGACCCGTGGCGTGCACCAGGGACCGCGCCTTCAGCCGAGCATTCTCCACCAGCGTGGACCCAGTCTCCTCGACGTCTGGCACATCCGCCGGGCGACCCAGCAGTTCCACCGCCGGCACCGCCGCGAGAATGGCGGCGATCTCTGCTGCCTTGTCCTGGTTCGCCGTGGCGAGGACCAGCCGGAGGGGGCCGGCGCCCGGGCTCATCGAGGCGGAGGCGGGTCGGCCAGGACTGCCGCCTGGGCGGCCAGCAGTTGTGCGATGCCGCTCTCGGCAAGGGCCAGGAGATCGTCTAGCTCCCCCCGGCTGAACGCCTGGCCCTCTGCAGTGCCCTGCACCTCCACGAAGCGCCCTCCGCCGGTCATCACGACGTTCATGTCGACCTCGGCCCGGGAGTCCTCCTCGTAGGGAAGATCCAGCATCGGGACCCCGTCGACGATGCCGACCGACACCGCGGCCACCGCATCGGCGAGCGGATGGGCCGAGATCCTGCCATCGGCCAGCATCCGGGAGCACGCGTCGTGGAGCGCCACGTACGCACCGCAGATCGACGCGGTGCGAGTCCCGCCATCGGCCTGGAGGACGTCGCAGTCGACCGTGACCTGGGCCTCGCCCAAGACGACCAGGTCGCAGACGGCTCGCAGCGATCGGGCGATAAGCCGCTGGATCTCCTGGGTACGGCCGGACTGCTTGCCTTTGGCCGCTTCGCGGCCGGCGCGCTCAGCCGTCGAGCCCGGGAGCATCGAGTACTCGGCCGTCACCCATCCCTTGCCACTGCCGCGCAGCCAGGGCGGGATCCGCTCTTCCAGCGAGGCCGTGCACAGCACTTTCGTCCGACCCATCGACACCAGCACCGAACCCGGCGCGAACACGGTGAAGTCCCGCTGGAACGACACTGGCCGGAGCTCGTCGAGCATGCGGCCGTCCGCGCGTCGCAGCAACCGGTCATTGCCCTGGCCACCAGTGGCCTCGCTCATCTCCGCTCCTCCTCGATCTCGGGTCTCGTCTGGGTGCCGGCCGAGCTGACGAGCACCGGCCGACACCGTAGGCCATTGGGGTGTGGGGTGTGGGCCGCGAGGCGTGATGCCGCCGCACCTCGGTCCGGCGCGTCACACTCGGCCCACCGAACGCAAGGTGGCGAGAAGATCACATCAGAAGTAGATGATCGAATTCGCCCGCTCGACCACTTCGTCGAGATCGTCGGTCCACGCGCCGGTGGACAGGTACTTCCACCCGTCGTCGGCCGAGATCACCACGATGACCGCTTGCCCATCGTCTGGCACCTCGCCGGCGCACCGTGCGGCACCGGCCATCGCCGCCCCCGAGGAGATCCCGACAAACAGGCCGACGTCTGCCAGGCGCCTGGTCCACTCGATCGACTCGCGCGGACGGACGACGGTCTTGCGGTCCAGTAGCGCCGCCCCGCCGAGCTCTTCGAAGATCGGCGGGATGTAGCCGTCGTCGAGGTTGCGGAGCCCGTCCACCATCTCGCCGGCCGGTGGCTCCACCGCCCACACCTTCACCGCCGGGTTCTGGTCCTTCAAGTACCGCCCTGCACCGAGGAGCGTGCCCGACGTGCCGAGCCCGGCCACGAAGTGGGTGACCTCGGGGCAGTCCCGCCAGATCTCGGGTCCAGTCCCCTCGTAGTGGGCAGACGGATTGGCCGGGTTGGCGTACTGGTACAAGAACACCCACTCGGGGTGCGATGCAGCCAGCTCACGGGCCAGACGCACCGCACCGTTGGAGCCTTCCGAGCCCGGAGACTCGATGATCTCTGCTCCCCAGAGCTCGAGCAGCTGGCGGCGCTCGACCGACACGTTCGTCGGCAGGACCACCTTGAGGTGGTACCCCTTCACCCGGCACACCAGCGCCAGCCCGATACCCGTGTTGCCCGAGGTGGGCTCGATGAGGACCTGCCCTTTCCGGCCGGGCTCCAAGATCCCGTCCTTCTCTGCTTGCTCGACCAGGGCGAGTGCCACCCGGTCCTTCACCGATCCGCCCGGGTTCCGTCCCTCGAGCTTCATGAGGATCCGAGCGCGCGGATTGGGGCTCAACTGGCTCACCTCGACCAACGGGGTGTTGCCGATGAGACCGAGGATGGAGTCGTAGGGAGCCATGGGAGCCGAACGCGATCCGAGACTGGTCGTTGGCCGCGCTCGCCTCAGCCGCCGGCCACAGCCGGCAGGATCGACACCTCGTCACCGGGATTGACGGGGGTATCGAGCACTTGGAGGTAGCGGACATCGTCGTCGTTCACGTAGACGTTCACGAAGCGATGCAGCGTCCCATCGTCGTTCAGGAGCTGGCCCTTCATGCCCGGGTACTGGACCACGAGGTCGTGCAGCACGTCGCCGATGGTCTTGCCCTCGACCGAGACCGTCGAACGGCCACCGGTCTGGGAGCGAAGAAGGGTCGGTAGGCGGACATCGACGGGCACGAGAGCCTCCTCTGGTTGCGGGTCTGGCATCGGGTCTCGCATTCGGGTCAAGTAGCGGGTCTGTTTGCGGTTCTGGTTGCGGGTCTGGTTGCGGGTCTGGCTTCGAACCTGTCACGGGCTTGGCGACGGACCCTGCCCGCCGCTCGATCACTGTCGAGCCCAGATGCCCTGGTGACGGCCCACGGCATGCCCGGGCCGAGCAAGCCGACGGTGACGGGCTGGATCCACGTCCATTGAATAGTTGACTGTTCTGGTCCAGATTCTAACGGGAATCGCCGGGAGCGCGGCGCGCGACCGTTCGCGGCTGGTCCGAGATCTGTGGACCGGTAGCTGTGCGGGGCGGCTTCTTCTCCGGGGCGGATCCGGGATTGTTCAGCCGGCGACGAGGGCGTCGCTCAGGACGACGACGGACTCCTCTTCCGGTTCGCCACCGACGATCGTGAAGCTGCGGACCACGGGATGGGTGTCGCGGAGCGAGACGATCACGTAGTGCCACGCAGGGTCGGGAGCCTGGTCGACGTCGGTAGGCGAGGGGTAGGCGTCGGTGTGCGTGTGGGAGTGGTACACCCCGATGATCTCGAGGCCTTTCGCCTCGGCATCCCGATCGGCTTGGAGCATGTCGCGGGGGTCGACCGTATAGAGCTTCGCCGACTCGGCGGCGTTACGGGCCGGGTAGCAGGCCGACACTTCGGCAGCGTCGGCATCGCCGGCCAGCAGGCCGCACGACTCGTCGGGGAGGCCCACGAGACAGTGGCTCACCATTTCCGCGTAGAGATCATTGGGCAGCCAGAGCATTGTCATCGGATTGTAACGGTCGTCGACAACAGGAGCGCGGATGGTCACCGGAGCGGCTGTCGCCGAGGTGATCCTTGCGGGTCGGTACCAACTGGCAGTGCTCGGACGACGTCTGTCGATTGGCGTTCCGGCGCCCCGGCGCCCCTGTTCCCCACAGCTCGTTGGAGGAGAGAGAAGTTCACACGTTCCTGCTCGAGGCGGATCGAGTCGCCGTACGCGCCCTCGACGAGGTCCCGGTACAAGGAGGCCTCGTCCGGCGTGAGGTAGGAGAGCGTCCGGTTGGTGGGGGCGTCTTCGACCGCCCACTGCCGGCGGTGGGAGAGCAGGGTCTCTCGGTCCATCAGGATCGACCGGACCGATGGATACGCGCCGCGCAGTCGGCTGAGGATGTCGAACCCGTGGGTGTCGATGTCACCCCAGTAGACGACCTCTCGGTCCGACAACCACGACGAGCGGCCAAACCGGGCGAGGCCACCGAGCGCGAACCCGGACCCGAAGACCACAACAGACTTGGCAACCTCGGGAAAGGCAAGGTAGGTGATCTCGTTCTCGACAATGAACACCCTCTCCGCAACTGGCGCCGCCGCAATAAGCTCCTCGGTCCGGGCCGTCAACTCGGAAAGTCCGGCAACCAGCTCGAGCGCTGGGTCGAGGAAGCGCAGGCGCGTGTAGCTGGGTTTCGAGCGGAACCCGAACTTCGCGGTGAAGCCGCCACCAGCGCTATCGGTGGCTCCGATCCTCTCCGGCGCCAGCACCTCGCAGAGAAGGGCATCGAGAAGGCGGTGGTGACGCTCGACGAACTTGGTGTCGACACCCTCGGCGTTGATCTGGCGCAGGTACAGACCGGAGACGTCATGCTGGTCGATCCAAGCGGTGGTGGCGAGAGCCCTGTCCCACACGGTCGCATGCTGCAACACGATCATGGGGTGGTTCCGAACCCACGGCTCCAAGCGGGGAACGACGGCGACGGTATGAGCCAGCAGCTCGTCGAACAGTGCAGCGTCGTCGATTCGTCCGATCGCCGTCGCCAACTGCTCGAAGGATCGGGCGGTGACCCGCACTGGTATGCGGTTCGGGCCGAGCACGCGACTTTGGACGACCCGGTACTCGATGTCGAGGCCGGCAGCCTCCTTCTCGAAACGGGCGAGCCACCGGCGGACATCATCGAGCCGGTTCAAGAGCTGTGACGAGTCAGGACCCCGGACCGGCACGGTGACCGGCTCCCATGCTTCTCCCGAAGCGTGGCGACGTAGGTAGACGCCCCGCCCCCAGCGCCGGCGCAAAAGGTCGAGGATGTCCGAGGCCGAAGTCCACGGCGATGTCGACTGCCGGCGCGGGGTCACGCAGCCGGACCACCCGTCTGCTCCTCGACCCGTCGGGCGCCGCGCCCGATGCGACGGCGGAACTCGGTGATCGTGAGCGACTGCAGTCGCGAGTAATGGCCTTCGGGATTGTCGACGAACCCGACTGCTGCCACGTGTGGTTCGATGACATGGATCTTCTGCAGAGGGGTCACGATCAGGAGCTGCAAGCCGAGCCGGGTGAACAAGTTGAGCGCGTATCGGGTGGACGCCTCCGATCCGCGCCCGAAGGCTTCGTCGATCACGACGAACCGGAACGACCTGGACCGGCCCGACCCGAAGTCCAGCTTGAACTGGTAGGCAAGCGACGCGGCCAGGATCGTGTACGCGAGCTTCTCTTTCTGGCCACCGGACTTCCCGCCCGAATCGGCGTAATGCTCGTACTCGGTGTCGTCGTTGCGCCAACGCTCCGAGGCGGAGAACTCGAACCACTGGCGGACGTCAGTGACCCTTCTGGTCCATGCCCGGTCGGCGTCGGTGAACCCCTCCCGGCCCTTGAACCGGTCAATGAGTTTCTTAACCTGAAGAAACTTGTGCTCCGAGTACTGGTCGCCTTCACTGCTTACCACGTCGTCCGTGCAGTCACGCAGTTCTGATCGGAATTGGCGGACATCGACGTTGGAGGTCGGCTCTGCCATGAGCCGGATGTAGCGGCCCTCGTTGTAATCAATGCCGACGAGAGAGGCGTTGATGGTTCCGATACGGTCCCGGATATCCCGCTCGTGGCCGTTGAGCCGGGCAGCGAAGCCTGCGATGTCACGGATGGTGTTCTGGTTCAGATAGTCCTTGAACTCTCTCTCGAAACGGGGCAGGTCGTCCTGCGACACCCTCCTGTGCAGTTCGCGGAATTCGCTCCCGGCCTCGACCGACGCATCCAGGTCGGCGGTCTCCTGGGGGTACAGGTTCCGGAAGTTGGCCATGACCTTGACGATCCGGGGTCCGAGGGTATTGACGACCGATTGGGCCCTGGTGCGCTCCTTGTCGAGATAATCCAGGACGGCCCGCTCGGCCCTCCTCAAGGTCTCGGCGTCGGTGACAAGGGCCGTTCGGTCGGCGCCAGCGTCTGCAGCAGTGTCGACAGCGGCGAGAGGTGAGGTTCGGTCGGCGCCAGCGTCGGCCGCGGAGTCGACAGCGGAGTCGACAGCGGTGTCGATCAGGTCGTTGATCGTGCTTCGATCTTCGTCGCGGACAGGTATGGAAGCGTTGTGCTCCAAGATGCGTTCGGCGTCAGCCATGGACTTCTTTGCCGCAATGAGCTCTCCCTCCAACGAACCTTGCCGTTTGAGGAGACGGTCCTGCTCCCGCGAGAGGGTCTCGATCCGCTCGGTGACCACCTCCAGGTCGTGGTGTAGGCGAGACAGCTGGTCTGATGTGGCAAGGATCCTCTGCCTCTCCTCTTCGAGCTCGGAGCCCTTCTTGACCAGAGCCTCCCAGTCGAGATCTTCCCATCTCTGGTACCCAGCCAGACCGGAGAGGGAGCGTAGGCTTGCTGCGGCAGCATCGACGCTCTCTCTTCGCGCCTTCACTTCGGACGTCGCCGCGACAATCTGAGTCTGGACTGCGCTGGCGTACTTAATCAGCGCCGATACCTTGGCCTCGTTGCTCCAGCCAAGCACGTACTGGCGTCGGTCGTCGATACGACGCCGGTCGTCCTTCTCATGCCGGTCACGGTCCTTGATCTGCCCAGTTCGCGTTACCGCTTTGGCGACCGTTCGGAACGCGGAAGTCGAGTCCACACAGACGTGGTTCGCACGACGCACGAGCTCCACCTCGAGCCAGGAACGCATCGGGGTGTCCGGCTTGACCTCCAGCTGGTCGAGCAGCAGCGGGAACATACCCTCGCGGTCTGGAAGCGGCGGCGTCGCCACCGCGTCGGGAACCCGGTAGTACACGAGGCGGGTGCCGAGATGGCGATCGTTGATCCATGCCGCCACCTGCTCGTAGAAGGCGGTCGGCACCAGCATCGACAGAGCGAAGCCGTGAAGCACTCGCTCGGCAGCGCCCTCCCATCCGGCGGCGTCCTGGTGCACCCGGATCAGCTCACCGGCGAACGGAAGTTCGTCGGCGTCGATCTTCAGGTCGTTGCAGAGCTCTTCCCTCACTACCAAAGACTGGCTCGGAAGGTTGTTGCGCCGTGACTCGAGGCTACGCAGCTCGGCATTGACGGCATCGGCCTCTTGTTGCACCTTCTGCAGCGCGACAGAGGCCTCGGTCAGACGGTTCTGCGCCTCGGTCTCCACCTGCTTCAACTCCGCCTCCCTGGCCTCGACTTTGTGGCGGGTCGATACGAACTGGGAAGCGCTCGACACCGGATCGAGCCCGGCCCCGGCCAAGAGATGGTTGAACTCTTCCATGCGGCGCTTACGCTCGGGGCGCTCCGATTTCGCCTGCGCGGCCTCGCGGTCGATCTCGGCCAGCCGGTCGCCCCCGTGTCCGGCGATGTCGACCTTGATCCGCGTCTCCTCTCGGCGTTGATCCTCCAAGCGGGCGGTGTTACGAGATATTTCGGTCGCGTGCAGCGCCAGCCGGTCCTCGAGGGTGGCGATGAGCGACGTGAACAGTCCGCGCGCCCGTTCGGCCAGGACGATCGGCAGCACCTGACGGCGCTGCTCGACGTCACCCAAAGCCACCGTGGCGCGGTCGTAATTCTCGAGATCGGCGACAAGCGGGGTGAGAAGTTCGAGCTGATGCCTCGCGCGCACTACCGCTTCGTGAGCCTTGGTGAGGTTCTCGAAATGCTCGACGAGGGTCGCCACCTGCGTCTGGGTGTCGAACGGTTCGAGCATGTGGCTGCGGACGAACTCGGTCAGGTCGTCGACGGCTTTCATCGAGACCGTCTGATGAAAGAGGTCCATCGCCTGCTCCGATTCGATGCCGAGGCGCCGCCGGAGCTCCCTGCCGTACTCGGGAAACGAGTCCTTTACGACCGCCCCTTTCGAGCGAAGCGTTCTCTTCAGGCCAGTGAGCTCGGTGCCGAAGTCGAAGAAGTCCGGACGGATCGAGAGCTCACGGTCGGCCACCACGAAGAAGCGGTCCGGCTGCCCCGGGTCCCCAGCCTGCCGGGTGCGGAACACTTGGGCCAGGGTGACAGTCGTGTCGAAATCGATGTTGCCAAACACCCCGAGTATCACGGAAAACGTCGTCGCGTCGCGCAAGCCCACCGGACGCGAGGTACCGGTCCTCTCGTTGCGCTCTGCCTTGTAGTAACCCTCGACGTACGAACGAAGGGTGCGCTCCCGGTTATCGGCGCCGGCAGCTCGGTTGTAGAAGATCCGCTGCGACGGCAGCAAGAGCGTCGTGATTGCGTCCACCAGCGTTGACTTGCCCGAGCCGATGTCTCCGGTGAGAAGTGCGTTGCTCCCGGCGACGTCGAAGCTCCACACGTCCCGGTCGAACGTCCCCCAGTTGTACACCTCGACCCGCATCAGGCGGGTACCAGGTAGGCGCTCCCGCCGTACCGACTCGAAGTCCGAAAGGTTGGAGACCGTCATGCGATGCCGTGCTCCGGTCCTGCCGGTCCTGCCGATCCTGCCGATCCTTCGGCGTCGGCTTCTCTCGACGTATCGGCGCCGGCGACCAGGCGGATGTACTCCTCCAAACGGCGGTCGAAGTCTCCGAGCCACTGGCCGTCAACGAACGCCTTGATGATCCGGCGAACCTCGAAGGTGTCCTCCTCTCCTCGCATCTTGTGAAGGAACCCCATCTCGGCTACCCGGCTGATGTGGGCGTCGATGCCGTCGACCAGCTTGGCCTCGTTGGTCGAGTCGGGAAAGTAGAGGCGGAGCATCTCCACGATCTGGTCCCTGGTGAGCACCAGCCGGGCATCCGAGCTGGAGGCGTCGAACTCGACCAGCCGCTTGCGGAGCAGAACGAGAAGCAGGCTGGTGTGGAACGACAGGGTCCGCCTCGCCACCAGGCGAGGCATTTCGGGTTCGTCGTCCTCCACGGGGCGGCTGCGCAGGAATGCGTAGCCTTCGGCCTCGTCGACGACCGTCTCCAGGCCGATGACGGAGACGTAGTCGGATATTTCCCGTCGTCGTGACATGACAGCACGCCAGACCCGCTCGTTGGCGTCCTGGTAGACGGGTCCTTTCATGAGGTGTACCACCGCCACCGCCAGGTCTGTAACTTGGGCCTCCCCCGAGGAGGTGACGCTCATTTGCCTTCCGGTCATTTGCCTTCCGTTCGGTTGCCTTCTGTTCGGTTGCGGCTGTAGGTCACGCGAGGCATCTCGGCGACGCGGTCCCGCCCTTCCCCCGACCACCCAATCCGATCGAGCTGCCCCGAGTCGAAGACCACCGACAGTCCGGGCTCGGTGAGGGAGAGATAGGAGATCAGCTCGGCCAGTCCCTGCTCCAGGGGTGCATTGGCCACCACCTCGCGAAGGTCAACCTGGTCTCGCGGCCCGAGACGACCGTAGATCCTGCGGACCAGCTCATCACGGTCGACGTGGACCTGGTCGGCTACGGCGCTGGCGTCGAAGTCGGCATTGCCGGCGGCGGCTTCGGCACACTGCAATGGGGTCGAAACAGGCCGGTGGTACAGAGGGCGCTCCGTCGGCAGGTTCACTGGAACGGTGGACGTCTCCATTTCCATCTTGACTGGCGGATCCTTCACCCCGCGCAACTCTATGGC
This sequence comes from Actinomycetes bacterium, assembly GCA_021791615.1. Next base: position 1,923 of record JAJYWG010000128.1, on the reverse strand, counting down.
TCTGCTCTCGATGGAACGCAGCAGGTCGAACACCCTCTTGTTCTCCAACCAGACCCGGTCATCGAGAAATCGCCGCAGTTGCTCCGACAGGAGGCGGACGGTCGCCTGGGTACGCTCACACGCTTCGATCCAGTCGTAGTGGATCCGGCCGAGTCGCTCGTCCCGTCCGGCAATGTCAAGCTCGCCCAGCGCCGAGAGAAGCTCGCTAAGCTCGTCCTGTCTGGCTTGGGAAAGGAGGAAATCGTAGAAAGCCTGGAAGCTGCGGCCCTGGTCCGACTCCGCAATGCTGTCACGGGTTCCCACGACAGTTTCCAGCAGCTCACCTTTGGTCCCGTCCCATCCGGCGATCTGCTGGCGTAGTTCGCGGTCGAGGCGGCGAAAGTTCTCCTCGACCTCACGAAAGTCCGAGAGCAGTTCGCGAGCGGTCCGCGAAAACTGCTGGTACCGATCCCGCAGCCCCGCGGTGTCAAGAAGAGCCACCTCCCCCCGTTCCACCCGGGCGATCTCGGTGTCGATCTCTGTGCGCCGGCGCAACAATTCCGCCATCCGACGATCTGGATCCTCGTCAGCTCCGAACACCATCTGACGCAGGAGCTCAAAAATGGTGTTCAGCCTCGACTCGGTCCCCACGAAGTCCCGGCCGGGCAGTGCGCCGATCCACTGGAGCGTCTTCTCCACGGCTGGCGTGATGTCGTACCGGGGCTCATCTGAGCCGGGCTGGTAGAACTTCCGCAGCCAGCCACGCTCGGGCGCCGCCCAATCGTCGAGGTACGCCTGGGCGGAGCGGGGAAAGCGGTCATCCCCCAAACGCAGTCGGATCGCGAACAGCTCGTCGTCTAACTCCCCCACCACTTCCGAGGCGGGCAGGTCACCGGAATTGCCCTCCACGAAGACCCGGCCCAAGAAGGCCAGCACCAAAGGCGCGTTGTCGGCCCGCAGGAGCGCCCAGGCTGGGTGGCGGTCTCGGAGCTGGTCAATCTCGTCGTATCTCATCGTCAACCTCTGGATATCGGATGGCATCCGCGTTGAGCCAAACTACGACACCGGTGTGACTTTCAGAAGCGAAGAGGAGCGCCTGTACACACCAGTCGAAAGCGGTGTCGCGCACGGCGTACAAGTCCCCGATCGAAAACGGAAGTGTCCGAGCATCCCCGACACCGTCTGCCCTGGTCCGGAGAATTTCTCCGTGGAGGCTAGCCGGGCAGCCGGATCGGAGTGAGAGGTGCGCACCGACGTGGAGCAAAGGACGGAGATCCGGCGAAAGCTCCTGGTGGAGGGCGCCTCCAAGCACTCGCTCTGCCGGGAGTCCGAACCCGATCTGTGGATGGAATCGACCGCTCGACGCCATCGGTTCAGCGAAGACGACACGCGACGCGCTCTGGCACACTCCGGCTACGTGGGAAACGACCCTGATGCACTGGAAAGACACTCCCACGACCTCGATCCTCGGTTCGGACCGCGCCGACAATCGACCAGGTCGAGAGCAGCCCGACCGCCACGCCTGCCCGTACTTCTGGGTGCCGGCCGGCTGCGAGACCGGCACTCCGAGCGGCAAATCCGCCCAGAACGCGCCACCGGCGCCCACCCATCTGGGGGACACCGGTTGGCTTTTCGTTACATCACGTGGAGGTGGCGGGAATCGAACCCGCGTCCTCGGGCATCTCAGTGGGCCTTCTCCGAGCGCAGCCAGCGATGGATTGTCAGGGACGCCTCCGCTACTGGCGACGACGGCACCCCGTATCCGGCTTGGTGTCCCCCACGACCAGCCGGAGTGACCGTGGGGTAAGCCCTACTTCATGACGCCCGCTTTCCAGCCCGTAGGGCTGAGGCTGGGCGGACGTCGCTGGTGTTTAGGCAGCGAACGCGAGCTGAGGCTCGGCGTTTGTTTTTGGTTCCGGCTCTTTTACGTGGTTCCGGAGACCA
>JAJYWG010000304.1 GCA_021791615.1 Actinomycetes bacterium | reverse complement strand
CGGGCTGTTCGCCTTCACAGCGCCGTTCCTGGGCTCGATGGGCGGCAAGCCCTTGAACGAGCCCATCGTGGGCATGGCCTTCGACTACGGGACCGGGGGCTACTGGGAGGTGGCGTCCGACGGCGGGCTGTTCGCCTTCACAGCGCCCTTCCTGGGCTCGATGGGGGGCAAGCCCTTGAACAAGCCCATCGTCACGATGGCCACCGGGTAGGTCAGGCCATCGCCACGCCGCCGTTGGGGCTGATGCACTGGCCGGTGAGGAAGCTCGAGGCGTCGGACGCGAGGTACCAGACGCAGTGGGCGATGTCCGCCGGCTCGCCGACGCGCCCGAGGGGGGCGAACTTGCGCATCGGGGCGAGGACCATCTCGCGCAGCTCCTCGTCGATGGTGCCGTCGGGACGGCGGTAGTAGCGGCTGGTCATCTCGGTCGGGACGAACCCCGGGGCGACGGCGTTCACACGGACGCCTTTGCGCCCCACTTCCATGGCCATGGTCCGGGTGAGCTGGAGCACCGCCGCCTTGGTCATCGCGTAGGCCCCGATCCGGGGGGCCGGGGCCAGTGCAGCGGTGGACGACATGTTGATTATGCTGCCCGATCGCTGGGCGATCATCACCCGGCCGGCCGCCTGGCAGCCGTACAGGACGCCTTTGAGGTTCACGGCGAGGACCTGGTCGAGGTCCTCTTCGGTCAACTCGAGGATCGGGCCGTCCACCATGATCCCCGCGACGTTGCACATGACGTCGAGCCGCCCGTCGCACTCCACTGCTTCGGCGACCAACCCGTCGACCTCCGCCGCGACCGACACGTCGACGCCGCGGGCGACGGCCGTCCCCCCGGCGTCCGCGATGGCCTCGGCAGTGCGCGAGGCCGCCTCCTCGCGCACGTCGGCGCACCAGACTGCGGCGCCGGCGGCGGCCAGGACTCCGGCGCTGGCCCGTCCGATGCCGCTCCCGGCCCCGGTGACGACCGCTACCCGCCCGCTCAGGTCGAAGGCCCCTGGCCCGCTCCTCGTGTCCTCGGTCATCTCGCTCCCTCCTCGCCGGGCGCCGACCCCCACACCTGGCTGCCCCGGCGTGCCAGCGCTGCCGCCAGCACCCGCCGGCGGTGCACCGGCGCGGCGCCCCACGACGCGGAGAGCACCCACGCCCTCTTCATGAAGAAGTGGAGATCGCACTCCCAGGTGTAGCCCAGCGCGCCGTGGACTTGGAGTGCCACCCGTGCGGCCAGGTCGGCGGCGTCGGAGGCCAGGGCCTTGGCCATCGAGACGTGCTCGGCCCGATGGGGCAGCCCGCGATCCAGCGTGTCGGCCGCCCGGTAGACCGCCGGCCGGGCGAACTCGAGCCGGACCCTGGCGTCGGCCAAGTGGTGCTTGACTGCCTGGAAGCTGCCGATCGGCCGCCCGAACTGGTGGCGCTGCAGCGCGTAGGCGGCAGCGTCGGCCACCATCCGGTCTGCCAGGCCGAGGAGCTGGGCGGCGGTGGCCAGCGCGGAGCGATCCAGCATCTCGGCCACCAGCTCGGCGGCCGCATCGCCCGTGGCGATCGCCGTGCGGGGCGACGGGGTCCACTCCAGTGCGCCGAGGTCCCTGGTCGGGTCGATCGAGGGCGTGGAGGTGACGCTCGTCGCGGCAGCCTCGACGGCGTGGAGCTGCCATCCGGACTCAGGGACCTCCCAAGCCAAGAGCGCGAGCCCGGCACCGGACGCGCCGTGCACCCGCGGCGTCATCAGCGCACCCGAGCTCGCCTCCGCCACCGGTCGGGTGGTACCGATCGGGACCGGCTCTCCTCGCACCGAGAAGTCGGCCCCGCCGACCGTGGCCACGCGCTCGCCGGAGGCCACGCGCTCGAGATGCGCCGAGATCCTCTGCGCGGACGCGGAGCCCGGGGCGGCCATCGCCCCGGATCGGCGGAGGAGGGGTGCCGCGACTGCAGCGGTCTCGGCCAGCGGCTCGGGCAGGGCCACGCGCCCGCACTCCTCCAGCACGCCGACCAGCTCCACGTCGCCGAGCCCGAGGCCGCCGTGCTGCTCGTCCACGAGCAGCCCGCACGCGCCCATCGCAGCCAGCGCTTCCCACCGCTCGCTCGAGCGTGCTGGCGCGAGTCCGGCGTCGCGCAGGTCGTCGACCGGGCACAGGCGTTCGAGTGCCTGGCTCACGGCCGCCCGGAGCTCGAGCTGCTCGTCGGTGAAGGCGAAGCGCATCCGACCGGCCTTCAGCTCCGAGGCAGCCCGAGGAGGCGCTCGGCGACCACGTTGCGCTGGATCTCGTTGGTCCCTGCGTAGATGGGACCCGCCAGGGCGAAGAGGTACCCGTCCAGCCACGGCGAGAGCTTCGGCCCGTCCTGGTCGCTCACCATCAGCTCGGCGTCGGGACCGAGCAGCGAGAGGGCGGTGGCGTGGATGGCCAGGTCGGTCTCGGACCAGAAGATCTTGTTGCAGCTCGCTTCGGGACCCACTGCGTGGCCGCTGGCGACGCGAGACGCCGTCCAGTAGGTGTGGAGCCGGTAGGCCTCCGCATCGACGTAGGCGCGGGCCACCTCGTCGGCCAACGCTCCGTCGACCGCACCCGCGCCGTCCCCGGTCGCGGCCAGGAGCGCCACCAGGTCCTCGGCCGCCTCGGTGAACCGGGCCGGGCTGCGCAGGCTGAGCCCTCGCTCGCTCCCGGCGGTCGACATGGCCACGGCCCAGCCCTGGCCCACCTCGCCCAGGACCTGGTCGTCGGGGACGAAGACGTCGTCGAAGAACACCTCGGCAAATCCGGTCTCCCCGTCGAGCTGGGCGATGGGTCTGACGGTCACCCCCGGCGCGTCCATCGGGACGAGGAAGTAGGTGAGGCCGCGATGTCGCTCGGCGTCGGGGTCGGTACGGAAGATCCCGAAGCACCAGTCGGCGAACGCGCCCCTCGAGCACCAGGTCTTCTGCCCGGTGAGGCGCCAGCCGGCCTCACCACCCGCACCACCGCGCTCGGTGCGCTCCGCCCGGCTCCGGATCGACGCCAGGTCGCTCCCGGCGTCGGGCTCGGACCATCCCTGGCACCAGATCTCGTCGCCGGCGGCCATCGGGGGCAGGTAGCGGGCTCTCTGCGCGTCGGTGCCGTAGGTCAGCATGGTCGGCCCCAGCAAGAAGATGCCGTTCTGGCTGACCCTGCGGGGGGCGCGTAACCGGTAGTACTCCTCTTCGAAGATGAGCCACTCAAAGATCCCCACCCCGCGCCCCCCGTACTCGACCGGCCAGCTCACGACCGACCAACGGTCGGCGGCCATGGTCTGCTCCCACGCGCGGTGCTGCTCGAACCCCGTCGCCGTGTCGAGGGAGGCCAGGGTCCCCGGCTCGGGGACATGCGCTTCCAGCCACGTTCGAGCCTCCGCCCGAAAGTCTTCCTGCGCCGGGGTGAAGGTGAGGTCCATCCGGGCCAGAATCTGGCACACCGTCAGATACTCGGCAACAATGGCGCCATGACCTCGATGGCTCCAGGCCGGTCCGCCGTGATCGTCGATGCCGTTCGCACGCCGGTCGGGCGGCGGGGAGGCCGGCTGTCGGGCTGGCATCCGGTCGACCTGGCCGCCCAGCCGCTCATCGCCCTCGTGGAGCGCAACGGTCTCGACCCGGCCGAGATCGAGGACGTCATCATGGGTTGCACGATGACGGTGGGAGAGCAGGCGATGAACGTGGCCCGCAATGCCGCGTTGGCCGCGGGCTACCCCGACACCGTCCCGGGGACCACTGTCGACCGCCAGTGCGGGTCGGCCCAGCAAGCACTCCACTTCGCCGCCCAGGCGGTGATGGCCGGTGCGATGGACGTCGTCGTCGCCGCGGGCGTCGAGTCGATGTCGCGGGTGCCGATCGGCTCGACCACCGACCCGGGGCCCGGTGAGGCCTACGGGCCGATGTACCGGCAGCGCTTCGAGCTCGTCCACCAGGGGGAGTGTGCCGAGGAGATTGCCCGCCGCTGGAAGGTCAGCCGGACCGAGATGGACGCGCTGGCCCTCGAGTCCCACCGCCGTGCTGCAGTGGCTACCGACGAAGGCCGGTTCAAGAACGAGATCATCCCGCTCGAGGCCCGAGTGGCCGACGGCACCCGTGACCTCGCGGCGGGCTGCTCCTCGCACGGACAGGTCCTCGATTTCGACGAGGGAGTGCGGCGCGACACCAGCATGGAGCGCCTCGCCGGCTTGCCGCCGGCGTTCCGGCCGGACGGCACGGTGACCGCCGCCACGTCGTCGCAGATCTCCGACGGGGCAGCGGCGGTGCTGGTCATGAGCGAGACGAGGGCCGCCGCGCTGGGCCTGCGGCCGCGGGCTCGGTTCCATGCATTCGCCGTCGCAGCGAACGACCCCCAGATCATGCTCACCGCGCCCATCCCGGCAACGGCGAAGGTCTTGGCGGCAGCGTCGCTCGAGCTCGACGACATGGACGTGATCGAGATCAACGAGGCGTTCGCTTCGGTCGTGCTGGCCTGGGAGCGCGAGGTCCATCCCGACATGCACCGGGTCAACCCCAACGGTGGCGCCATCGCAATCGGGCACCCCACCGGATGCTCGGGTGCACGCATCATGGCGACGCTGGTGAACGAGCTGGAGCGTCGGGGTGGCCGTTTCGGGCTGCAGGTCATGTGCGAGGGCGGGGGACAGGCCAACGCCACCGTCATCGAGCGGCTCGGGTGAGCGCGGTGGCCCAGGCGCTCGGGGACGCGAACGCAACGGGCAAAGCGCGGGTGCCCGCCGTCGAGGGCTGGTTCACGACCGGCGACGACGGCCGAGAGCCCGCGTTGGTCGGCTCGCGCTGCACGGCGTGCGGCACCTACGCGTTCCCCCGCGAGCAGCTCTCGTGCCGCAACCCGCGCTGCCAGTGTGCCGACCTCGAAGTGATCGAGCTGTCGCGCCGCGGCCGGGTGTGGTCCTACACCGATGCCCGCTACCAACCCCCCCCGCCGTACGTCCCGGCCGATCCGTACAGGCCCTTCACGATCGCCGCTGTCGAGCTCGCGGTCGAGCAGATGGTGGTCCTCGGCCAGATGCTCCCGGGTGCCACCGTCGACGACCTCGATGTCGGCGACGAGGTCGAGCTGGTGGTCGACACCCTCTACGAGGACGACGAGCACGAGTACCTCGTCTGGAAGTGGCGCAAAGTGGCCGGCACCTGATGCCCCGGGCTGGCGGTGGACGCGTCGCAGTCCTCGGCGTGGGCATGCACCCGTGGGGGAAGTGGGGGAGGAACTTCGTCGAGTACGGAGTGGCCGCGGCCCGTGACGCGCTGAGTGACGCGGGCCTCGAGTGGGCCGACGTCCAGTTCGTCTCGGGCGCCGACACGATCAGGAACGGCTACCCGGGCTTCATCGCGGGAGCCACGTTCGCACAGGCACTGGGGTGGACCGGCGCCCAGGTGTCCTCGTGCTACGCGGCCTGCGCGTCGGGCGCGGCGGCGATCGCAAATGCTCGTGCCCGGATATTGGGCGGGCTGTGCGAGGTGGCGTTGGTCGTGGGGGCCGACACCACGCCCAAAGGGTTCTTTGCCCCGGTGGGCGGCGAGCGGCGGGACGATCCCGACTGGCTGCGCTTCCACCTCCTGGGAGCGACCAACCCGACGTACTTCGCCCTGTACGCGCGGCGCCGGATGGACTGCTACGGGGCCACCGCCGAAGACTTCGCCCGGGTGAAGGTGAAGAACTCTCGCCACGGTGCCGCCAACCCCAACGCGCGCTACCGGACGCCCGTCGGGATCGACGAGGTGATGGCCTCGCCGGTCGTCGCCGATCCGCTCCACTTGCTCGAGATCTGCGCCACCTCCGACGGCGGCGCGGCGCTGGTGCTCTCGAGTGAGGAGTTCGCCCGGCGCCATCGCGCCGGCCAGGGTGGGGCCGGCCGGGGATGGGTCGACCGGGGATGGGTCGACCGGGGATCCGTGGCGATCGCCGCCGTCTCTACGGTGACCCCCCGGTTCCCGAGCACGGTGATCGAGATGCCGAACTTCGCCACCGACTCGGCCGCGGCGTTCGCTCCCAGCGGAGCGGGACCGGCGGGGGCGGGACCGGCGGGAGCGGGGACGGAGACGGAAGGGGGCGGTCTGGGCGGCCCAGGGACCGGGTTCCGCCCGTCGATCGCCCGTGCCGCCTACGAGGAAGCCGGAATCGGCCCCGAAGACGTCGACCTGGCCGAGGTCTACGACCTCTCCTCGGCCCTGGAGCTGGACTGGTACGAGGACATCGGGCTGTGTGGCGAAGGCGAGGCCGAGCACCTCCTGCGCGACGGGGCCACCCAGCTCGGGGGCAGGGTCCCGGTGAACCCGAGCGGTGGGCTCTCGTGCTTCGGCGAGGCCATCCCGGCCCAGGCCATCGCCCAGGTATGCGAGTGCGTGTGGCAGCTCCGGGGCGAGGCCGCTGGCCGCCAGGTCGAGGGCGCCCGGGTGGCGGTCACTGCCAACCAAGGGCTTTTCGGGCACGGCTCGTCGGTCATCATCACCCGCTGACCTGCAAGGCTCGCCGCGTGGTCCCTGCCGCGCATACGCTTGCTCCGATTTTCGTACGAGGAGAATGTTCCGGCGGCCGGTGTGCGGGTCGCCTCGGAGGGAGGTGGCAGGATGCCGGGTCCGGCTCAGGGATCTCCAGGCTCCAGTACCGGCGCGAATGCCCGGGGGCTGGTGCGAGGAGCGAAGGCGGTCGTCACCGGCGGGGCGTCGGGGATCGGCCGGGCGACGTGTCGCCTGCTGGCGGAGCACGGTGCACAGGTCAGCGTGGTGGACAGGGACGGCGTGGGCGCCGGGGACGTGGCGGCCGAGATCGGCGGGCACGCCTTCGCGGCAGACGTGACCGACGCCGACGGGCTGCGCTCGGCGATCGACGCGGCGGCGGACCGGATGGGCGGGCTCGGCATCCTGTTCAACAACGCCGGCGTGGGCTCGCTGTCCCCGCTCGCCGAATGGGAGCCCTCCGAGTGGGACCGTCTCGTCCGGGTGAACCTCACCGGGGTGTTCAACGGGTTCCGAGCTGCAGTGCCGCACCTGCTTGCCTCGGGCGGGGTGGTCGTCTCCACCGCCTCCATCTCGGGAACCCGGCCGGCGGCCGGAGAAGCGCCGTATGCCGCGGCCAAAGCCGGCGTCATGGCGATCACCGCGTCGGCAGCACTCGAGTACGCCGGTCGCATCCGGGTGAACGCCGTCGCACCGGGAATGATCCGCACCCAGATGACCGACCCGCTCCTCACCTTCTTGCCGGACGAAGTCGAACGCTACGCGCGGACCACTCCGGTCGGCCGCGTCGGTGAGCCCGAAGACGTCGCCCGAGTTGTCCTGTTCCTCTGCTCCGATCTGGCCCGTTTCGTCACGGGCCAGACCATCGTGGTCGACGGCGGGATGACCCTCCACGGGTCGGCGGTCGACGGCGTCTTGGAGCAGCTCTTTGCCGACCGGGCACCGGGTTGAGCACAGACGAGCCACGGTCGCCGGGATCGTCTCGCCGCTGGGCCAAGTTGGCCGCTGCCGGCATCGTGGCCGGGTGGCTCATTTTCGCCGGGGTGACCCTCCACTACTCGTTCTCCCTCTCCGGCGTCGAGACCAACAGCTTCTCCTCTCTCCTCCCGGCCGGCGCGCCCTCGACCAAGGCGCTCGCGCTGGCCGATCGGGTCGAGGGCGCCAACAGCAACGAGGCCATCGCCGTCTGGCGAGGTCCCGACCGCGCGGCGGTGTCGGCCGCTGCCCGGAGGGGCGCGGCCGCGCTGGCGCGCGCACGCATCCGCGGAGTGGTGTCTGGTGGGACCCCCGTGCTCGCCGCCGACGGGCGCGTTGCGACCGAGACGCTCGTGATCACGGCCGGTGAGGCGGGCACCATCACGGCGGTCAACCGGGCGAGAGCGGTGGTGGCGGGCACGGCGCCCGCCGGTATCCGCACCGGCGTGACCGGGACGGCCGCCTTCGAGTCCGACCTCCTCGGCTCGGTCCAGGGGGTGGATGCCACTTTGCTCGCGGTGACGGCACTTTTGGTGGTGCTGCTCTTGGTGGGGACCTACGCCAGCCCCGTCCTGTGGATGCTGCCGCTCGCCGCGGTCGGGGTTGCCGAGGTGCTCGCCAACTTCGACACGTATTTTCTCGCCCACGCCGTCCCGGTGACCGGCGAGAGCGTGGGGCTGCTCACCGTGCTGGTCTTCGGATCGGGGACCGACTACGCGCTCCTCATCACGTCGCGCTATCGCGAGGAGCTCGCGGTGCGCTCCGACCACGTCGAAGCCGCAATCGTCGCCTGGCGGCGCACCGTCCCGGCGATCACGGCGTCGGCGGTGACCGTCATCGCCGCGTTGAGCTGCCTCCTTCTGGCCAAGGCTGGCGTCACCCACAGTCTGGGCCTGGTCGGGACCCTGGGGATCGCATCGAGCGCTCTGGCCATGCTGACCATCTACCCTGCATTGCTCGTCCTGGTCGGCCCCCGGATCTTCTGGCCCCGGGCTCCCAAATCACAGGATGGCACCCCGCACCGGAGCAGGTTCTGGAACGCCGTAGGCCATAACGTGGCCCGGCGGCCGCGCCTCGTGTGGGTCGGAGGGACGGCAGTGCTGCTGGCTTTGTGTTGCGGGCTCTTCGCATTGCACACCGACGTCACCTCGGTCAACGATCTCCCGGCGACGGCCCCGTCGGTCGAGGGCATGGACCTGCTGAGCGGGAGCGTCCCCCTCGGAGTCACGGCGCCCGGGTTCGTGGTCATGCACCCCGTCGCTGACGTCCGGCGCGCCGAGGCCCTGGTGCGGAGATCGCCCGATGTGCTGTCGATCGGTCCGGTGGTACGGGCGCACGGCGTCTCGCTCTTCGAAGTCGTGTTCCGCGCCCCTCCGCTGGGTTCGGCCGGCCTGGCACCGGTGAGCTCCCTGTCCTCCCGCCTGCATTCGGCGTTCGGGACACAGGTGCTGCTCGGGGGCCAGACCGCCCAGGACCTCGACACCGGCCGGGCGTCCGAGCGCGACTTGATCGTCGTGGGCCTGGCCGCCTTGGCGATCACCGTGCTGGTTCTCTCCTTGCTCCTGCGGGCGTTGGCCGGTCCGCTCCTCGTGGCCGCGACCGTCGTGCTGTCGTTCGGCGCCACGATGGGCGCGGTCGCTCTCATCGTGGGACCTCTGCTGGACTTTCCCGGCATCGACCCGAGCGTGCCGGTGCTGAGCTTCGTCTTCTTGGTCTCGCTCGGCATCGACTACAACATCTTCCTCATGACCCGAGCTCGCGAGGAACTTGCCCGCGACCGCTCGCAGGCCATCGAGCGGACGGTCGCCGCCACCGGGCGGGTGCTGACGTCTGCCGGGCTGATCCTGGCCGGGACGTTCTCGACGCTGCTCGTCCTCCCTCTCGTCCCCGAGCGCGAGATCGGTCTCGTGGTGGCACTCGGCGTGCTGCTGGACGCGTTGTTCGTCCGCAGCGTCGTGCTGCCGGCCCTGGTTCTCGACACCGGCCACGGGTTCTGGTGGCCGACTCGGCTCGCGCAGCCCCGCCGGAACCCGTCGGGAAGACTGCGGGCCGGCGGGCCACAGGCCGGTCGCGAGGCTTGTGAGCAGATGGGTGGGGAGGCCGGTGGGGAGGCCGGTGGGGAGGCCGGTGGGCTCAGTCCGGGTGGGCCTGGAGACGGCTGAGGGTGGCGTTGGCACCGGTCACCACGTCGCGGATGACCTCGGCCACCGTCGGGAGCCGGTCGATCAGCCCGACCACCTGGCCGGTGGGAAGGATCCCGACGTCGGTCCGCCCCTCGACGAGCGCTGCTCGGGTCATCACCGGCGCGTTGGCGGCCATCACGACCTGAGGCCACGAGAGCTCGTTCCCCCGCTTCATGGCCCGCCCCTCCCTGAGCAATTGGACCAGCGTCGAGCCGGTCTCCTTGCGAAAGGCGTGGGCGCTGGCGAGTGCCCGTGGCACGCCTCGGATCCAGCCCGCCCGCTCCAGTTGCGCCACCACGTCGGTGCGGACGACCCGCTGGGGGGCACCGTCGACCCTGGTGGTGACGAGGGTCCCGGTGACCGGCGTCGACAGGTACTGCTCTTTGATCGCGTCGGGAACGCGACTGTCGGCGGTGAGGAGGAATCGCGTCCCCATGGCCACACCTATTGCGCCGTACGCCAGTGCCGCCACCAACCCCCTTCCGTCGTAGTACCCACCTGCGGCCACGACGCCGACCCGGTCGCCGACAGCGTCGACCACTTGGGGTACCAGGAGCGACGTCGGCACAGCCCCGGTGTGCCCACCGCCTTCGGCTCCCTGGGCGATGACGGCGTCGACGCCCAGCGCGGCCATCTTCTCGGCGTGACGGCGGGCGCCGATGGTAGGGACGACGATGAGGCCGGCGCTCTTGCAGCGCTCTACCAACTTGGGATTTGGCGCCTGGGCGAAGCTCGCCACTCGTGCGCCGCTGTCCACCATGAGGCCGATCCGGTCGTCGACGTCGGCGACATCGGTTCGCAGGTTCACCCCGAAAGGGCGGTCGGTCCGCGCACGGACCTCTCCCAGTGCCGCCTCGAGCTGGGCCAGGGTCATGGTGGCCGAGGCCAGCACGCCGAGCCCGCCGGCCGAGGCCGTGGCCGCCACCAGGCGCGGACCTGCGACCCACCCCATGCCGGTCTGGACGATGGGGTAGCGGACGCCGACCAGTTTGCACAGAGGAGTCTCGAGCGCCGGGTGTGGCTCGGGCATGGGTGGTGCGCTCAACCGGGGACTTCCTGGTCCCTCCGGGCACCCGGGTCGAGCACGTCTCTCAGGAGATGCAGCTCATGTGCGGTCGGGGAGCGGGACTCGGGCACCTCTGGTGGCAGCACCAGGTCGAAGCCGGTCGCCGCGACGAGCTCGGCGAGGCTGACGCCGGGGTGCAGCGACTGCACGCGCATGGTGCGGTCGGGGGTCTCGAAGTCGAACACCCCGAGGTTCGAGACCACCAGGCGCAAGTCGAAGTACCTCGTCGCCCCGGGCCCTGCGTTCGCGGCCCGCTCGTAGCCGATGCCGCACACCATGTCGACATGCTCGACGAACGTCCGAGTGGAGTGGTTCGGGATCCAGTAGCTGGTGGCGTGGCTCACGGAGTTCCCAGGTGCGCCGCGCACACCCACGAGCTGTGCGGCGGGGCGGGACGGATCGCCTATTGCCGAGATGTTCTGGTTCCCGGTACGGTCGATCTGGCTGGCCATCATCATGATGTGCCGGCGACCCGACCACACGACGTCGAACACGGTGCGGTAGGGCATTGCCGCTTCCCGGACGAGCTCAGATGCCGGCGTCTCGAGTGGCGGAGCTCCCAGCATGAGCGCTGCCTCGCCGTCGGTGAGCACGATGTCGGGGCTGAAGGTCAGCTTGGCCAGTCGGGCCCCGAGCGTCGGGATCGTACCGAACGGGCTCACCATGATCTCGCCGGCGTCGCGCCAGGCGTCGGCGCACGCAACCGCGCAGATCTCGGCCCGGCTGGGCGAGATGTCGCCTCGGGCGTCGGTCACAGTTCGCCTCGGGCCAGCCGGTCGACGGCGTCGCGGTACTCGTGGTCCTCTGCGTCGACGAAGTGCTTCTTGAACGCTTCCCATGCGTCGGGGCTTGCCGCCGACTTCGCATAGTGAGCCTGGAACGCCTCGTCCCTTCCGTAGTCCGGCGGGCATGCCGTGAAATGCGCACCCCGAGGCACCTCGGCCACGCCGTCGGTCAGAAGTCGGTGGATGGTCACCGACGAGATCGGTCCGTAGTCGGCGAGCGTGCCGGTGGGCACCACCTCTTCGGCAGTCACGAACCGCCGGCGGGCGGCACCGAGGAACAGCTCGTCGAAGTAGCGGTCCGGACCGAGTATCTGGGCATTGCCTGCTGCATCCGCCCGGTTCGCGTGGACGATCGCCGCGTCCAGAGTGAGCGCCGGCGTCGCGACGAAGACGGCCCCGTCGTCCTCGACATCGGCAAAGGGTCCGTCGGTGTAGGGAGACGCGACCGTGCGGAGATCGGGACAGCGGGTGAGGACGTCCGAACCCAAGCCTGCTCGGGTGGGGAGGAACGGTACGCGCCATGCCGCGGCCTGGAGCCCGGCGTAGACCATCCCCTCGTCCAGCTCGATGAGCTCGACCCGCCCTTCCTGGCGGGCGGCGCGCCAGTGAGGGTCGAGGGTGATCGAGTCCAGGGTCACGAACCCACAGACCACCTTGCGCACCTTGCCGGCCGCGCACAGCAGGCCGACGTCGGGTCCCCCGAAGGACACCACAGTGAGGTCGGTGACGGTCGATCGGCACAAGGCCCGGATGACTGCCATCGGTTTGCGCCGGGAGCCCCATCCGCCGATGCCGATCGTCATGCCCGACGCGAGCTCCCCCACGATCTCGGCTACGTCGGTTCGTTTGTCAGCCATCGCCTCTCGTCGTGCTCTCCGGTCAGGAAGGGGTTGGATCTCACCCCCTTCTGTCTGTGCCAGTGCCCATACCAGTGCCCCGGTGTCCCGCACCGGAGCACCTCGTCTCAGCCGTCCGCGTCCTCGATGGCGGCTGGCCGCTTCTCTACGAACGCCGCGCGCTGTTCGTCTGCCACTCCTCTCACGTGCAGCTCGTAGGTGAAGCCCTGTTCGAACCGGTAGCTTCGCTTCACGTCGACCGGGTCGATCCCGTTCAGGGACTCCTTGGCCCGTCGGAGGATCGACGGGTGCTTGGAGGCAATCTTCGCGGCCAGCGCGAGCGCTGCAGCTCTCAGCTCGTTCGCCGGGACGACCTGGGCAACAGAACCATAGGACGCGAGCTCCGCGGCGGGGGCGGCCTCGGCGGTGTACACCATCTGCCGCAAGCGGTGGGGCGGGACCAGGCGAGCCAAGTGGGTCGCGGCTCCCAGTGCTCCCCGGTCGACTTCGGGGAGGCCGAAGGTGGCGTCGTCGGCGGCGACGATGACGTCGGCGTTCCCGACGAGGCCGATGCCGCCGCCCAGGCAGAACCCGTGGACGGCCGCGACCACAGGGACCTCGCAGTCGTAGACGGCGCCGAACGCGGCTGCACAGCCGCGGTTCACGCCGACCAGGGCGCTGTTGCCTTCGGCTTGGATCTCTTTGATGTCCACCCCTGCGCAGAAACCTCTCCCGAGAGCCCGGAGGACCACGACCCTCGTCGAAGGGTCCCTGCCGGCGGCCAGGACGGCGTCGGCCAGAGAGAACCAGCCGGCGACATCCAGGGCGTTGACCGGCGGGTGGTCGATCACCACCTCGACGATGCCGTCGATCTCTTGGACGGTCGAAATGGGCATGTGGCCGGGGCCTCCTATGGTCTCGCGGCTGTCCGGGAAGGGTAGTCGGATCGATCGCTCTGGCCAAAAAGCCGTCGGCTCGGGGCGCGAGCAGCTGTTGGACACCCGTCCGCGGGAGGACCCGCAACTGGTGCGCGGATCAGGCCCCGCTAGGGTGATCGCCGTCGCGGGTGCAGCTTGGAGGTGCGGTCGTCAGTGGGGCGTGAGGGTGATGTGCTCGGCACGGGTTTCGATTTCTCCGGCTACGTGGTCGTGGTGACCGGCGGGAGCCGCGGTGTCGGTCGAGAGATCGCCACCGCGTTCCTCACCTTGGGTGCGGAGGTGGTGATCTGCGGGCGCAAGGAGCCCGAAGCGGGCGCCTTGCCCCAATCGACACGGGACGGCCGGCCCCGGCGCGCTGCCTTCGTCATGGCGGACGTACGCGAGCCAGAGCAGGCGCGGGCGCTGGTGGCGTCTGCCCTCGAGCGTTTCGGGCGTCTCGACGTGCTCGTGAACAACGCCGGGGGCTCTCCCCCGGTACCGGCTGCAGAGGCCTCGGCGCACTTCGTCTCGTCGGTGGTGTCCCTCAATCTCCTCGCTCCCTTCTATTGCGCACAAGCGGCGAACGCCGTCTTCCAGCAGGGAGACGGCGGCTCGATCGTGAACATCGGGAGCGTCTCGGGCGTCCGACCATCGCCGGGGACCGCCGCGTACGGCGCGGCCAAAGCCGGGCTCATCAACCTGACGTCGACCTTGGCCGTCGAGTGGGCTCCCAAAGTGCGGGTGAATTGCATCAGCGCTGGTCTCTTGGACACCGGCGCAGGTCCCGAGCATTACGGAGGGCCCGAGGGCATGGCTCGCGTCGCGGCGAGCGTGCCGATGGGCCGCATGGGGGTTCCCAATGACGTCGCGAGCGCCTGCATCTTCCTCGCGTCGCCTTTGGCGGGGTATATCTCGGGAGCCAATCTGGTTGTTCACGGGGGCGGGGAGTGGCCGGCGTACCTGCGGGCTGCCGGTATCTCTCCCGCCTAGCTCGGCCGCGAGCGCCACTCTCCACTGGCTCCCACGTCGTAGCAGCTCCGTTCCCCGAACTATCAGCGAATATCTCACTGACCTCGAGGCCCGTCTCCGGGCCTCTCGGGCGGCTGGTATTCCAGCCGTGCCACTGTCACGGACAGATGCCAAAGGCATCAGGCCACCACCTTCTTGGGGCTGGATGAGGCTCCGCCAAGACTGATGACAGA
>JAJYWG010000400.1 GCA_021791615.1 Actinomycetes bacterium | reverse complement strand
CTGACGTTCCGCACTTCTCGATCCCGTTTACGCCCCCCATCCCTCTGCGCGTTCGACCCAGGTGAGCTCGGCATCTTCCAGCGCGGCCAGTAGCTCGCTCAGCCGACGGCCGCGCTCGATCTCCGGGCCATAACGCTCCAGCTGGGCGTCAGAGAGCCGCCGCGTGTGGCGGCTGCCGCCGCGGCTGTAGCCCCACTGGTGATAGGGCCCGTGCAGCGCGCCTTCGTCGCCGGTGCAGCGGCAGTTCGGCTTGCCACAGCGCATCATGCGGTCGATGACGCTGCCGGGAAGCAGGTGCCCGTCCTCGCTCAGCAGCTCGAGCAACGAACGCCGCGCCGCGGCGACACGGTCCTCGTCACGCATCGTCACCGCATCCTTCGGGTGCGCATCCACCACCTCATGTCTGTCACTCTATACGATGACAGACATGACGCCGAGCGACGGGTCCTTCGAGCTCGAAAGCGAACGGCTCGGCGCGCTTCCGATCGTCGATCACTTCTTCGGCCGCGTCGGTCTCGGCGGGCGGCTCGAGCGCTACCTGGCGTGCAACGACCGGCGGCTCCGGCTCGCCCCAGGGGCGGTCTGTGGTGTGGTGGTGCGCAATCTCGTCGTCCGACATCGCCCGCTCTACGCGATCGCGGAGTGGGCTGCCGCCTACGACCCAGCCCTCGTCGGCCTCGGGCCGGGTGACGCGGCGACGTTGAACGACGACCGGGTCGGGCGCTCCCTCGACCGTCTCTTCGACGCGGACCGCGCCAGCTTGCTGACCGAGACGGTCCTTGCCGCTGTCGAGGCGTTCGGCATCGACTGCTCCGAGCTGCACAACGACTCGACGACCGTCACGGTGACCGGCGACGCCTACGACGAGGCCGAGCCGCCCGTCCGCGGTGGCAAGCACGTCCCGGTCGTGACCTTTGGTCACAACAAGGACTTCAGGCCAGATCTGCGCCAGCTCGTCTACGAGCTCACCGTCTCGGCCGATGGAGCGGTGCCCATCGCGCTGCGGATCGCGGACGGCAACACCAACGACGACGTGACCCACGTGCCCACCTGGGACGGGCTCGTCGCGATGCTCGGCCGCAGCGACTTTCTCTACGTCGCGGACTCCAAGCTCTGCTCACGGGACGCGATGGGCCACATCGCCGACAACGGTGGGCGCTTCGTCACCGTCGTCCCGCACGGGCGCAGGGAGGACACCTCGTTCAAGGACTGGGTCCAGAGCCACGTTCCGGCGTGGGAGGAGGCGCTCCGCCTCCCCGGTGCGCGTGAGGACGACCCGGACCGGCTCTGGCGCACCTTCGAGTCCCCGGTTCCCTCCACCGACGACTACCGAGTGATCTGGGTCCACTCCTCGACAAAGGCGCTCCGTGACGCGACGGCGAGGAGCGCAGCGATCGAGAGGGCGCTCGGTGAGATCGAGGTGCTCGAGGCCCGGCTCTCCTCGCCGCGCTCACGGCTGCGGACGAAGGCCGCCGTCGAGGAGGCGGCCCGAAGCGCGCTGCGTGAGGCAGGCGCACTGCGGTTCGTCACCTTCATCGTCACCGAGGAGACCGTGGTGAGCTACGCACAGGAGTCCCGGGGCCGTCCGGGGGCAGGAACCCGCTACCGGCGCCGGGAGAAGACGGTCCTGCACGTCCGAGCCACCCTCGACGCCGACGCCGTTGCCTACGACACCCGCTGCGACGGGCTGTTCCCCCTCATCACCAACGACCCGGCGATGACGCCGGCCGAGGTGCTCATCGCCTACCGCTACCAGCCGAACCTCGAACGCCGCCACCACGTGCTCAAAGGGCCGCAACAGGTTGCGCCCGTCTACCTCGAGGACCCGCACCGCATCGAGGCACTGCTCACCTGCCACTTCTTCGCACAGCTCGTCGAGGCGCTGATCGAACGCGAGATCCGAGCCTCGATGCACGAGCGTGGCCTACCCGGCATCGCCCTCTATCCCGAGCTTCGTCACTGCTCCGCGCCGTCGGCGGCGCGTGTTCTCGCGATCTTCGACGACGTCCAGCGCCACTACCTTACGAGCGGCGGCGAGGTCGTCCAGGTCTTCGAACCTGAGCTCAGCCCGCTTCAGCTCCAGGTGCTCGACCTCCTCCACGTCCCACCGACTGTCTACACATCGGCCCGGGTGAGCTGAGTGAGGGGGAGATATTGGTCCCGAGAAGTGCGGAACGTCAGCTCGACGCGCTGGCGATGCTCTTTCGCGGCGACGCCTGGATGCCGCCGAACACCACCTGAGCGCTCGTCGCCTCGCGTCACCGCTACCCACGAGCCCGCCCTGCCCGATCAGCAACCGTCGCGTCCGGGATGCCGACCCGGCCCTTGCGGGTCGCGTCCCACGCCGTCCCCGGCCACCGTTTCCCGGCAAGAACCCCAGGTCAGTAGGGGGTCTGAATGGATACGTCTCATCGACCTCCACGGTGCCGGTCAACCGGTCTCGACCAGGTCGCACGAGCACGGAGCGCAGACGGTGGAGCATGGCCCAAGCAGTCTGGTAGGAGCCGATCTCGAGAGTCCGCTGGAGGGCGAGCGCCGAGACGCCGTCTTTCGCCGTAGCGAACTGCCAGCAGGCCGCAAACCACACCGTGAGCGGCGTCCGTCGTCGATCGAAGAGCGTGCCAGCCGTGACAGCGGTCTGCGCCTTGCAGCTCGCGCACTTGTAGCTCCCGTCAGCGACGGACCTGACCATCCCCCCTCTGGCCGGACACCTCGAATAGGAGGTAGTCATGCCAGTAGTGACCGAAGACCAACCGACGCCGGCCCGCCGGCGAGGCCGGTATCCCAAGGAGTTCCGTCGGGACGCGGCAGCCCTGGTCATCGACCAGAAGCGCACCGTCGCCGACGTGGCTCGTGAGCTCGGCGTCGTCGACCAGACCCTGGGGAACTGGGTCCGCCAGGAGCGGATCGACCGGGGCGAGCGCGAGGGCCTCTCGACCGAGGAGCGTGAGGAGCTCACCAGGCTCAAGCGGGAGGTGAAGCGCCTGACCATGGAGCGCGACCTGCTCAAACGAAGTGTGGCCTTCTGGGTGAAGGAGCTGGACCGGTGAGCCGCTACCGGTTCGTCTCCACCATGAAGGCCGAAGGGTTCCCGATCGACGCGGCGTGTGCAGCAGCCGAGGTCTCGACCTCGGCCTACTACGACTGGCTGGGCCGGCCCGCCGGTCCCACCGAGGCCGAGCTCGACGAGGCCTACCTGATCAACCACATCGTGGACATCCACGCCGAGTCGGACTCGACCTACGGCAGCCCGAGGGTGACCGCGGAGCTCCGACGCCGGGGCTACTGCGTGAACCACAAGCGCACCGAGCGGCTCATGTCCACCAACGCCATCGTCGGGGTCACGCCCAAGCGGAAGGCACCTCGCACCACCATGGCGGCCGAAGGGGCGCCACCGCTGCCCGACCTCGTCAACCAGGACTTCTCCCCGGGTGAGCCGGACCGGCGATGGGCCGGGGACATCACCTACATCGGCACCGACGAGGGCTGGCTCTACCTGGCCTCGGTGCTCGACCTGGGCAGCCGTCGCCTGGTCGGCTGGGCCATGGACGAGACCATGCCCACCGCGCTGGTGGCCGACGCCCTGCGTCGGGCGGCAGAACTCCGTGGCGGCGACATCGCCGGCATCACCTTCCACTCGGACAGGGGGTCTCAATACCTCTCGGCCGAGTACCGGGAGCTCTGCGACCGCCTCGGCGTGCGCCAGTCGGCAGGCCGGGTGGCCACGTGCCTCTTTACCGGCTAATCCCTTGAGCCTGTGCTGGGATTCGAACCCGGGTAGAAGAAGATCTGGTCGCAAGATGCTTGTCTTGGGTTGCACGATGCGTTACAGATGTTGTGATGTCCGATGCGGAGCTTCGGCTTGATCGATTGGCAGATGGCTGGCAACTGACCGGCGCTGACGGCGACCGCTTCGCGTTGGTGAACGACTACCTCGGCTACCTGGCCGACCGGAACTACTCACTGCAGACTGTGCGTGTCTATGGCTTCGCACTACTCGCGTTCTGCCGATGGTTGACTACCGAGAACATCGACCTCGAGGCCGTGACGACCGATGTGTTGCTCCGGTATCTGGCCGTGTGTCGCAAAGCGACGGTTCCCGGACGCCCCGGGCCCAACGTGGTGCGCATGGACGGCGGGCGTGCGGATGGGTATGCCCCGGCGACGGTGAACAATCGGCTGGCCGCCGTCTCGGGTCTGTTCGCCTTCCGCTGCATGCGTGACCCTGAGGCCAAGAATCCGGTGCCGAGAGGAAAGGAGGCAAGGCGACTGTCGGACGGCGAGCGCAACGGGTTGCTCGCCCATGTGGCCCGTCGGCCGCGACATCGCTCGGCGCTTCGGCTCCGAGAGCCGCAGCGTCTCCCACGTGCATTGGACCGGGACGAGGTCGTGGCTCTGGTGGGAAGCCTCCGGACGTGGCGGGACCGGGCCATCGCCGGATTGATGGTGTTCTGCGGACTGCGCGCGGGTGAGGTACTGGCCCTCGATGTCGGTGATGTGGACATCGGTGGCCGGTGGTTGCGAGTGTGCGGCAAGGGGTCCAAGGAGCGCCGTGTCCCACTCGACGTGGACGTGGCCGGTGTCATCCAGACCTACCTGTTGGCCGAGCGACCCGAGACCGACACCCCACGGCTGTTCGTGGTGGCCAAAGGCCCGACCCGCGGGCAGCCCCTGACGCCTGCAGGGCTGCGCACGATCTTCCGCTATCACCGCATCACTTCTGGGGTGGCCGGTGGTCACCCCCACGCACTGCGGCACACCTTCGGGACGGCCCTGGCCGAGGCCGGGGTCGACCTCGCAGTGATGCAGGCCCTCCTCGGCCATACCCACATCGACACGACCGCCCGATACGTTCATCTCGCTCCCGTCCACGTGAAGGCCGAGTTCGATGCTGCCCGAGATCGCCAGCGTTCCCGCAGCTGAGCTTCCGGTGAGGGACTACCTCGCCGAGTATGCGCACCACCAGAGGGTCACCGGACGGGGAAACTCTTCGACCACCCAAGGGGCCAAGGCCTTCATGCGTCGATGGCCAAATCCACAGGACTGGGCCACGCAGCCGCTGGCCAAGCGACTGGCCGAGGGCCCACAGACGAACTCGTTCCTGATCTTCTTGATGGTCCACGGTTGGCTCCAGCCCGGCTACGACTACCTGGTGGCCCGCAAGCTCTCCAGCTTCTGGCGAGAGATCGTCGCCAGCCCACTGGCCGCCGACATGGAGCGCTTCCGGCAAGGGGCTGAGGCGATCGGGTTCACCTCGACGTGCAGCCTCCGCATGGCATCCCAGTCCATCGGTCGTCTGCTCATCGAGAGCAACGTGAGCCTCGAGCAGTTGACTCTCGATGACTTCGACGAACTGACCCGAGCGTGTCGACATCGGGCGATGGAAGCAGGGAAGGCGTGGCGCCACTACCGGTCTGCCCTCAACGGTGCCCACCGGGTGTTGTTCCACCTGGGCATCCTCGATGCTCCGCCGCCTCACGGGCAGCAACGAAAGTCATTCGCCGATCGCGTCGTTGACGTGCATCCCGCACTCCAGCCGGCATTCGTCGCCTATCTGGAGCGCAAGACCGGCACGTGCCGACCCGACACCGTGACCTGCATGGCCACCCGCCTCGTCCACTTCGGGCGCTTCCTCGCCGAGGTCGATCCCAACCTCACGTCGCTCGTCGGACTCGACCGGGAGAGGCACATCGAGCCCTACCTGAACTCAGTGGCCAAGGCGATCAACTCCAAGAACGGCGAGCCGATCACGACCGCCGACCAGGCACGGCGGGTGTTGACCGTCTCCAGCTTCCTCAGCGACATCACCGAGTGGGGGTGGGCAGACGCGCCCAAGAGGCGCCTGGTGTTCCGATCCGATATTCCACGCCTGCCCAAACCGCTTCCCCGCTATCTGTCCGTCGATGCGGATCGGCGGCTGGGGGAGGCACTCACTCACTCCGAGTTCCGGCTCGCCGCCGATGCACTGCTGTTGGCCCGGGCCTGCGGGTTGCGCATCGGCGAGCTCCTCGATCTCGAGCTCGACTGCGTGCACGAGGTCCCCGGCAACGGAGCATGGCTCAAGGTCCCTCTGGGCAAGTTGGACACCGAGCGGATGGTCCCGCTCGATGACGAGACCGTCACCCTGATCGACCGGATCTGTGCCACCCGATCCGATGGTCGGCCGCTGCCGCACCCCCGCTATGGACGGACTGCCCAGTTCCTCTTCACCCACCACGGGCGCAGGCTCGCCCAACAGGCGCTGCGCACCGAGCTCGATCGTGCTGCGGAAGCGGCAGGCATCGGACACGTCACTCCCCACCAGCTCCGGCATACCTACGCCACGGCCATGGTGAATGCGGGAGTGTCTCTTCAGGCACTCATGGCCCTGCTCGGACACGTCTCGGCGGCAATGAGCCTCCGCTACGGTCGGCTCTTCGACACCACGGTCCGAGCCGAGTACGAACGCGCACTCGACCTGGCCAAGGCCCGCATCGGACCTCTGCCGACCGAGCGGCTGCGGATCCCAGTCACCGGGGATGGCGACTGGCGGGACGCGCCGGCGATCAAGGCTCGTCTCGCCGGCGGTCACTGCCTGCGTGCCCCGGCCCAGGGATCGTGTCCCTACGCCAACATCTGCGAACACTGCCCCAACCTTCGCACCGATTCCGCCAGCGTCTCGGTGCTGTCCGCTCAGCGCATCGATACCGAAGCACTCGTTGCCGATGCCGAGGCCCGGGGCTGGATCGACGAGGCGGATCGCCATCGGCGCCTCATTGCCCGCCTCGACACACTCCTGGCTGAGAATGTGGGGGAATGACATCGATGGAAACGCTGGCCAAGGTCGAGCGCACGTGTACCGAACTGCTGCAACGAGGGCAGCCCGTCACCTTCACCACCGTTGCCGCCACGGCCGGCATCAGCCGCACCAGTCTCTACCGGGACCAGACCCTTCGCACCGTGGTCGAGGAGCATCGCATGCACAGCCATGACCCTCGGACGATGACTGGACTCGCTTCGGAGGTCGGTCATCTGCGAACTGCTGTCGAAGCGTTGGCTGAACGCGTTCGACACCACGAGGAGCAGCTCCGCCGCCTCGACAGCGCCCGTCGGTCGAATCGCAAGTCCAGCTGAACGGCCAGACGACTCGACACTCCTCCGGTCCCGGGTCCGATTAGCCGGTTAATGCTTCGACAACAGCGCCGCCGAGTCGTTCTGGTCAAGCCTGAAGCGCGAGCTCGTCCACCGCTACCGGTTCGCCACCCGGGCCGATGCCAAGGCCGCCATCACCGCCTGGATCAAGCGCTACAACAATGTCCGCCTCCACTCGACCCTCGGCTACGTGCCGCCGATCGAGTGGGAGCTCAGTTACGCTCTCACCCACCTACAAGCTGCATAACCAAGTGTCCGGCTGGCGGGGGGAAGGTCAACCCAGCCGCCGAGATCCTCGCAGCGAGGACATACGAATCCGGACCACTGAAGACCATCCGGGATAACGGGTCAGACAGGCCGAATAGGTCTCATAACCCGAAGGTCCCTCGGTCCCAGGAGTCAAAGACCTACGACCTCAGCTATGCCATTCCCACGGCCTTCCGCCAGCTACCGAACCGATTCGTGATGGTCAACACAGTCGGCAACCGCCGTCCGCTTCGCCACTCCTCGTACACTTGCATCGTGAGCGCCTCCAGAGGCACCTCAGCCGCCCCGGCTGCATTCCGAAGCGCGGCCAACAACTCGGAATCGCTGTACCGTCGGTTCCCGCTCACGATGGGAATACCTGCACGTTCCAAGACCACCCTCCACGATCCGAAATGCTCCGTCAATGCACCGGATGTCGGCGCCTTCTCTTGAGCGGATTGCCATCGTCTGTACGCCGTAATCGAAAGTCCGTCGATCCCCAGCTCTGAATGAGCCTTCGTTACAGAAGCCAGTAAGTCCGGATCCGACGACGGCGGCGGCGTGGTTGGGATACCGAGGCCACGAATGAGCGCGAGAAGATCTACCCCTCTCGCGGCGAGAGCTTGACGGGAAGGTGCCCCTCGACCTGGTTCCCGGAAGCCTGAGCGCCAGCGGCCGTACGCAGAACCATTTAGCCACCCACCATTCCAAGCAGCTGCCTCGTCAAGCAACGAACACAGCTCAGCCAGATCTTTCGAGTTACCGTCCGCGACCATCGTCGGAGTCTACGAAACGGCCATCTGTCGCCACGAGTAAGTCCCTGCTGGTGCCCACGAAGGAAGTCCCGTCGCAGACCTCACGCAGGCCTCACTTCTGAAGCCCCCTGGGATCGTTGAAGGCTCCATCCCTTGGAAGAGAGGATGGAGAGATGCCGAAGGAACATATCCCCGGGAGGCCGACGACGCGTCGGTACACCCCTGACGAGCGCGATCAGGCCGTCCGGCTGGTCCGCAAGCTCCGCGAGGAGCTGAAGACCGAGCATGGGACCGTCCAGCGGCTCGCCAACTAGCTCGGGTACAGCGTCGAGTCTGTCTGTTCCTGGGTGTGCCAAGCGGACATCGACGACGGCGGCTCACCTGGTGGCGGACCGGCCCCGAAACCCCACCACGCCAAGGGACTCATACGGCGACGGTAATCGAGTCGGTCGACTTCGACGAAGAGGCGGAATCCGTGGTGGTCCACGTCCGGCCGAGATGGTCGACCAAGCGCCGCTGCGGGCTCTGCGGGCGCCGTGCTCCCGGCTCTACGACCAGGGGCAGGGTCGACGGAGCTAGCCCCAATACCGTTCAGTTAAGGTCACAATGATGTAGTTTGTCGTTGTGCCCCGTGGTGGTTGGAGGAAGCCTGCATCGGACCGACGGCTGTCCGACCTCGTCTCGGTCGGGGTACTGACCCGCGCGTTCCCCCCGACACTGGTCGACGAGGTGGTCGCTGATTGCGGACGGACCGAGTTGCGGAACCGCTCACTGCCGGCCCGGGCCATGGCCTATTTCTCCATCGGGATGGCGCTGCACTCCGAGGGCTCCTATGAGGACGTGCTGGGACTGCTGACCGACGGCCTGGCGTGGACGTCGGGGGACGAGCCGATCACCCTGCCCTCGAAGTCGGCGATCTTCCAGGCCCGGTCACGGTTGGGATCCGAACCGCTCCAGAAGCTGTTCTCCCGGGTGGCGACACCCTTGGCCGGCACGGGGACACCGGGAGCGTGGTTGGGGGGACGCCGGCTGGTCGCCATCGATGGAACCTGTCTGGATCTGGCCGACACTCCTGCGAACTCGGCTCACTTCGGTCGTCCCGGTGTCATGAAGGGTGAGCGGGCCGCCTTCCCCCAGGCCCGGGTGGTCGCGGTGGCCGAGTGCGGCACCCATGCCATCTTCGATGCCGCCGTCGGGAAGTACACGACGGCAGAGAACACCATGGCGGGTGAGGTGATCGACCGGTTGCAGCCGGGGATGCTGTTGCTGGCCGACCGTGGGTTCTGCGGGTTTCCCCTGTGGTCCCGGGCTATTGCCACCGGTGCCGATCTGGCGTGGCGGGCCAAGGGGAACATGTTGCCTCGTCTGATCGAGACCCTGGCTGATGGCTCCTGGCTGGCCGAACTGCGCCCGTCGGGCAACGCCGGCCGGAAGGCCACGCCACTCACTATCCGGGTGATCGACTACCGGATCGACGATGGCCGACCCAACGACGAGACCTACCGGCTCTTCACCACCATCCTCGACCCCGACGATGTCTCCGCCCTCGACCTCGCTGCCGCCTACAGCCAGCGGTGGGAGATCGAGAGTGCCTTCGACGAGCTGAAGACCCACCAGCGCGGCCCCCGCACCGTGCTGCGATCGAAGTCGCCGGACCTCGTGCTCCAAGAGACCTGGGGACATCTCTGCTGCCACTACGCCATCCGAACCCTGAAGTGGGAGGCCGCCGACCAGGTGGGGGTCGACCCCGACCGGGTCAGCTTCGTCGCCGCACTCCGCATCGCTCGACGCTCGATCCCAGCGTCGCGCGATTTTTCCCCCTCAGGCCACTGACCGCGGTTGGCGCTACGCCATCAGGTTGCTGACGCGGCGGCTCAACCCGGCCCGGTCCCATCGCAGCAACCCGAGGGTCGTCAAGCGCAAGTACGTCAAGTGGCACGTGAAGCGGGAGCGGCACAAGACGTGGCCGCAGCCGACTGGCCCACCTCGGGCCAGCATTCCAGGGGCTCCGGGCCCCCAACTGAACGGTATTGGGGCTAGCGGGTATTGGACCGGCCATCAACCTGGCTCGCCGTACCCAACGAGACCAGAGTTCTGGCGGAGTCCGGCCAGTCTTGCGTGTGTTGGCGGCGCCGCTGTCTGCACACGAAGCGGCAACGATCGCTGGCCATCACTCGGCAGCGCTCGTTGGTGACGGAGGTGCGCGCTGATGCGATCCGATACGCACCGCTACTCCACATCCCCTCGCACCTCGAGGTTGACGGCCACGATGTCGGTCGCCGAGGCCCGAAATTCGTCGACGGCGAGTCGGAGGATCCGCGCCGCAAGCTCAGGGGTGAAGGGTCCTGGAATGACGTCGACGGCCACGACGATGCGCTGGATGTCGACGCCTTGGTTGTCCGGATCGAGATGCGAGCGCACGGTCAGTCCTTGGTCAGCTCGGCGACAGCCCGCTTGGCACAGGCGTCGTCGACCAGGTCTTTGCCGTCGGCGGCCCCAGCCATGAGGGCGGCGATGGCTGCGTTGTTGAGGGCCCGGGGCAGTCCGTTGGCCACCCGGTGGAGTCTCGCCACCGCGTCGTCAGCGAAGAGGGGCTCCTCCCGTCCCGCCAGCGCCATGTGGTGGCGCAGGTAGGCAGCCGACTCGCCGATGTCCATGGCCTGGATGGTGAACCGGGTAGCGATCCGCTGGTCGAGGGCGGCGAACATCCCCATCCGCAGCTGACGGGACAAGGTCGGCTGGCCGACCAAGATGCCGGCGAAGGGCGAGGCCGAGTCCATCTGGGAGTTGGTCAACAGACGCAGCTCTTCGAGCTGGGCCCGGTCGAGCAGATGGGCCTCGTCCACGATGATCACCACCCGCCGGTGGCGTTCGGCCTCCTCGGCGGCCAACAGGTCGGCGGCCTGGGCCATGAGCTCGGCCCGCAGGTAGCGGGGTTCGGCACCGAGCGCCTTGACGATGGTCACATACAGCCCTCGGGTGCCGAACGCCGGGTTGGCCACGTAGATGATCTGGTGACGGGTGGGGTCGAGGGATGCGACGGCCGCCCGGACCGAGACGGTCTTGCCGGCACCGACGTCGCCGGTGACCACCCCGAGGGCGGACTCGGCCACGCAGAAGTTGACCCGGGCCACCGCTTCGGCGTGGGCCTGGCGAGAGAACAGGTCGGAGGTGGGAATCGACTTCTTGAACGGGGTCCGCTTCAGGCCGAAGTGGGCAACCCACGGTGCGGGGCTCATCGTGCTGCCTCGTTCCGGGTCATCCCGTCATCGACCGGCGTGTCGTCGACCGGGCCTTCGAACATGGCCAGCTGGGAGAAGTCGATCTTGGCCCCGGTTCCGGTCGCCTCGTCCTGGGCGGTCGCCACCATGTGGAGGTAGTCGATCCCAGTCGCCTCCGGCGTCGGTCGTGCGGCCTGGGGGACCAACCGGTGGGTGTGGCGCCCGATGACGAAGGGGACGGCCCGGCCGGCCGGCTTCCCGTCGAAGAACACGTCGATGCGATCGAGGTCGCCCGGGTCGTAACGCAGCTCCACCCTCCTGGCGACGAGGGAGGCGTCGACGCTGTAGTGGTTCCCCTCCAGCGGGCACGTACATCCGTTCAGTGAGTCGACGCCAGGCGGCGGATATCCGCTGGAAGCCTGGAAGCCTGGCCGCCTGGCCGCCTGGCCGCCTGGCCGCCTGGCGGGTGCAGAGGGCGCTGTGCCGGTCGGCGCTTCCACAGGCGACGTCCTCGTAAGAACTGAAGGAGAACTGAAGGAGAACTGAAGGACTAGAGGATGCCGTCGCGGGCTGCGGCGTGGATGGTCGGCACGGTCGGGGAGAAGCCAAGGTCGCGGATGAGGGTGCCGTCCATGCGTCCGGACCATGGGTTGGCCAGCGGCTCGGCCGACCCCTCGATCGGCTGTCCGGCGAGGCGGGCCATCTCGAAGACGGTGACGGGGGCGTCGTCGGTGACGTTGACGACGCCGCCGTCCATTACCCCGGTCAGCGCGAGGCGCACGGCGACGGCGATGTCGCGGTGGTGCGCCACCGAGTAGGTGTTCGCCGGGTGCAGGCCGAACCGTGGGGCGAGTGCGGGGATGGACGCGAGGTGACCGTCGCCTTCGCCGTACACGAAGGGCAGCCGCAGGACCGCCCATGTCAGGTCGCTGTCCCGGAGCAGCTGCTCGGCCGCGACCTTGCTCGCTGGGTAGGCGGCGGTCGGCGAGCACATGTCGGTCTCGAGCGCCGGCCGGGCGGCGTCCGCGTCGTATACGTTGCCGGTGCTGCTCATGACGAAGCGGGCGCGCGGCGCGTGCTCCTGCACGGCGGCGACCAGGTTGCGGGTACCGTCGAGGTTCGCGCGCCAGATGGCGTCCTGGTCGTCGGTGCGGAACAGCGCCGCCAGGTGGACCACCGCGTTGACGCCTTCCACCGCCGCACGCAGCGTGGCTGGGTCGGCCAGGTCACCCCGGACGCCGGTGGCCCCCGGCGGCAGCGCGACGTCGCCACGGACGAGCGCACGGCACTCGAAGCCGTCCTCCACCAGGCGCGGCAGCAGCCGCGAACCCACGAGACCGGTGGCACCGGTGAGCAACAGACTTGTCATATGTGTGTCTCCTCGACTGACCATCAGCACATCTGACGATCAAGGCAACCGTACACTAACCGAGGTGACTAGCGAGCGCGAGCGGGACCTGGGGCCGCGGCTGAGCGCACGGCTGACCTACCTGCTCAAGCGCGCGCTCGCCGACCTCGAGGACCTGCACGCCGAGCACCTGGCATCGGTCGGGGTGAGCGGGCGCGAGCTGGCCGTCCTGCTCCTGCTGGACGGCCGGGATCCCGAGTCGCAACAGCAGGCAGGCAGACGCCTCGGGGTCGACCGGACCACGATGGTCGGGCTCCTCGACGGGCTGGAGGCCAAGGGGCTCGTGGCGCGCCGCGCCGACGCCGGGGACCGGCGTCGGAACGTCCTCGAGCTGACCAGGGACGGGCAGGCGGCGCTCGTCCAGGCGGTCCGCGCCAGCGACGAGGCCGAACGGCAGCTCCTCGCGGACCTCAACGACGCCGAGTCCGCGCAGCTGCGCACGCTCCTGACGCGCCTGGCCGGGGACCGGCCGAAGCCCTGAACCGAGACGCCGTCACCCCTGCTCATGCGGGTGTCCCGAGGACGGATCCCCTTACGGGCGCTCGGAGGTAAGCGCTCGGAGGTAAGCGCTCGGGGTAGCAGCAGGCGATCTCGCGACGCCACGTGGGCAACCGCAGAATCGGGCGATCGGCGCGCTCCGCCCGGGTGCGCGAGGTCGGCGCCGACGAGCACCTACTCGGCGATCTGGCGTCCTGAAAGGGACGCAGAACGACGGCCGCACCAGGCCGTGCCGGGCACGCAGATCGGCACGTATGGAGCGCCACCGCGAGAGGAGGGACCGGTGCGCCGGTGATTTGTTCGGTCCCGGCTGCGAGAACGCCCGAGCCGTCGATCGGCGTCAGCCGCCGGTAGGCCCGGGGCGTGTTCGGTGCGGGCGATCTGGAGGTTGTCGCGAGGGCCCAAGGGCTATTCCTCCCCGGAAAACCGCTCCCAGGCTGACTGGCGTGTCATGCCAAGCGCCTCTCCGATTCGCGCCCAGCTCACGCCCCGCTCCCTGAGCGCCGCGACGTGGCGCCGCACCGCACGGTCGACGTTCTGGTGGGCGCCGTGAGCGCGGACCATCTCGCTGAGGAGCTCGTCGTCGGTCAACCCGTCCCACGCCTTCAGTGCCGGTGGGCCAGCGCCCGCAGGCGGCGCCTCCTCTTTGCGTTGTATTTCTTCAGAGATGATTTGGTTGCACAGGTCCACGCACTCGTTGCAGATCAGCACGCCGGGTCCGGCGATCAACTTGAGCACTTGGAACTGGCTCTTCGCACAAAACGAACAGCACAGAGCCTCAGGGGCTGCCGTCTGGGTCACGCGCCTCCTCCTCTCTGCCACTGAGTCAGGCTAATCCTGACGTAGGTGTCAGGCTATCCCTGACGCTTCCAGCGATCAAGGAGACGCAGATCGACGACGCTCAGTGTCTCCTTTTCCGCGCCGGAGTCGGCGATCTGGCGTCCTGAAAGGGACGCAGAACGACGGCCGCACCAGGCCGTGCGGGCACGCAGATCGGCACGTATGGAGCGGCGGGGCGAGAGGAGGGGAGTTGACCAGGAGGGGCCGGTGCGCTGGTGATTTGTTCGGTCCCGACTAGGAGCACGCCAGAGCCGTCGATCGGTAGCTGTGCGAGGGAACGGGAGCCGGACGGCTCCCGCCCGTAGTCAGGATGTCCGCGCTGCTGCGCGTCGTACACTTCAGGCGGTGTCAACCCTGATCTGTCGGTCCGCTTTGG